>DATATR010000167.1:0-18277 GCA_036268695.1 Polyangiaceae bacterium
CTTTCTTCGGCCGTGGAAAAACCGGCATATTGCCGGATCGTCCAGGGGCGTGAGGTGTACATCGTGGCGCGCGGGCCGCGCCGGAACGGATACTCGCCTGGGCTTTGCTCGAGTCCGTCGCCGTTCGCCAAATCTTCACTCGTGTAGAGCGGGTGAATGGCGATGCCTTCAGGCGTTTCGACGCGCAAAGAGTCCGGATCTTTGCCGCCGAGCTCTTTCCGCGCGAGCTCGGCGAAGACTTCGCGCGGGCTCGGTCTCGCCTTCGACTCGGCCATGTTCAGCCCTTCTTGCGCGAGCGCACGATGCGTTCGAGTGTGGCTCCCGCGGTGCGCGCGAGCACGTCCGCGCGGCGCGTGGCTTCGGTCGAATCGCGAAAGCCCAGCATCATCAGGATCAAGCTCGGCCGCTCCGAGACGTTGACCGCGCGCGCGTAGCACTCCGCGTTTCGTGGCGCGCCCCACTTTCTGTCGAGCGATTTGAGCGCGGCGAGCTGTGCTTGCGGCCCCAAATAATAGCCGGTGCGCGCCGCGGCATCGAGCAGACTGCCGTTGCCGGATGGCACGCTGAGTGCGCGGAGCTCGTTCGGAGTGCCGAGTCCGGCGCTGCCGGCGCGGACGTCGAAGCTCGCGCTGCGCACCGCGAACACGAGCGCGCGCACGGGCTCCAATCCATCACACAATCCCGCCACCACTTGTTCCGGCGATGTCGCGCGATCGATCGCCGCAACCGCGGCTTCGAATTCGAGCGACCAGGGCGGACCAGCGAGCTCGGGCTCGGGCGCGCGCCCCGGCAACGTGCTCGGCTCGGCTCGGCTCGGCTCGAGCGGCGCGCGTTCTGCTCCAGAAAACGGCTTTGGGCGGCGCAAACTGAGCACGGGCTCGCCCGCGTCGGACTCGGACTCGGACTCAGGAATTACGGCAGAAATCTGCGGAGCGTCCGGCGTCCATTGTCTTGCGGGGGCGAGCGATTTGCGCACCAGCGGGATCGGCGGCTCGCTCGGTTGTGCTTGAGGTTTCTCGCTGATCTCGACGGCGCGATCGCCCGCGTGGAACTCACCGGGGTGATTGCCGGCAAGCACACGCGATAGCCCAGGCAGAAAAATTCCGGCAGCGTGCAAGCCTTCGAGCGCCGCAATCAGCTCTGAAAAGGGCGCCCGTAAGATGCGAATGGGCACCCCCAAATGAAACCCGAATTCTGTGGCGACATGGGCGTCGAGCACGTCCACCGCGGCGACGTCGATCCGATCGCTGCGCGTGTCGCGATGGACGGGCAGCGCGAGCAAGCGTTCGCACATGCCGAGCGGTAATTTTTTGACTACGTCCGGCAGGGCACGCACCGTGTGAATTGCCGGAAATTCGCTGCGATCGAGCGCGCGCTCGAGCAATTCGATCAGATCGGGGTAAAGCTCGTTGACGGCTTGCGTCAAAGAAATCCCGCGATCTACCGCAGCAAATAGCGCGACTTCCACCTTCGCGGTCTCAGCTCCGCTGTGAATCAGTCGCCGGGCGAGCTCAGCTGACAAGGAGGTAGATGCTAACCGGGCGGAGCGGTCGCTGTCGCTCTGATTTTGTCGTTCCGGCCCACTCAGACTCACTCGCGGAATTGAAAGACGACTTCGGACCGGCGGACCAAACCGAGCTCGTCCCGCGCGGCGCGCTCGACCGCGGCCGGGTCATCTTTTATCTGCGCGACTTCGGCGCGTAGCTCCCAGATTTGCTCCGACAGCCGCGAGACGTCTTCATCGGCGCGTGCCTTCTCGTCACGAAGGCTTTGCAGGCGAGGCAAGCCCGTCGACGAAAGCATCATCATGGGCACCGAAATGGCTGCCAAAGCCAGGACGGCAAGCGGCAGAACACGCTGCGCGAAAAGGGCGCCAGAGGTCACATATAGAACCTCTCACAGGCCGCGAGACTGGGCCAGAAATCGGCTATGGTTCCCGCGCAATCAGCTCGCTGATGGGGCGCCCGGGCGCCTGGCCAAAATCGAGCGCTGACTCTGTCCCCAGACGAAAAGTGAACATGATCGAGACGGACATTTTGCAGGCTGAGCTCGAACGCTTGTTCGAGCTCCCCGAGTTGCTCACTTTGAGCCGCGATCTCTTGGGCTTCGATCCGGACAGCGTCGGAGGGACCGCTGCCAAAGCTTCGTTCGCGGGCGCACTCACCGCGCATTGCCTCGAACACGACGCGATCGAAGCCTTGTGCGACGCGGTCGTCGCGACGCACGGCGAAGTGAACGCCAAAGTCGCGGACCTGCGCGTCACCGGCGTCGTGCTCGACGAAGAGCTGAAGCCACAAACCGAGCTTGGTTCGTTCACCATCTTGCGCAAGCTCGGTGAAGGCCGACTGGCAATTTCGTACGTCGCGCGCAAAGACGGCGCGGAGCAGCGCTTGAAGGTGCTGCGACGCGAAGCCACGCGCGACCAGCGCGGCCTACAACGTTATTTGACCGTCAATCGCTTGATCGGCCAAATCGAGCACGCGGGGCTGCCGAACGCGCTGAGCGCCGGCAAAATCGGCGAGCGTTACGCGGTTTCGCACTTGCATGTGGACGGCCAGCCGCTCTCGCAACGCATCGCGCGCACCGGGCCGATGCACATCAATGAAGCCAAGGCGCTCGTGCGCGGCATTTTGGAACCGCTCGCCGCGCTGCACGCGCGCCGCATCGCTCATGGCGATCTGCGGCTCGACAACGTGATCGTCGCGCGCGGCAGTGACGGCGCGCAGCGCGTGCTACTCGTCGATGCCGGTTCGGATCGTTTGCGCGCGCGCGCTCGCGTCGTGAACGGGCGGAACGAGCTTTTTTCCACGGTTGGTTCGCCGCGCACGGTGTCGCCCGAACAAATTCGCGGCATGACGGCCGACCCGACGAGTGACGTCTATTCCTTCGGCGCGATGCTGTACGAGGTGCTCACGGGCAAGCCTTTGTTCGGTGAAAAGCCGGCGCTGGAAGCCGCGTTCGCGCACTTGACCAGCGAGCCGCCGCCACCGAGCACGGTCGCGCCGCGCGGCTGGGTGCCGAAAGATTTGGACGATTTGGTGCTGCGCTTTTTGGCCAAGGATCCGACGCGCCGCCCGAAGACCGCGCTCGAAGCGCTGTCGTTTTTCGAAGAGACCAAGCCTTCGACGGTACAAGCGCCGCTCGTCACGATCACGGCGGCCGAGCTGGACGCGAAAATCGAAGCCCTGGTCGGAGACGCGAGCAACGACGAAGCCGCGCTCGAGCTCGAAGCCACGGTCGAACACGGCGCGGACGCGACACGCGTCGCCGAAGCCTTCGAAATGGCTGCCGATACCGGCGAAGACAGCGACAGCGGCAAAGACACGAAAAAGAGCCTGCTTTTCCGCGCCGCGCGCTTGTACGCGGGTCGCGCCGAAAAACCGGACCAAGCCGAAGCCGTATTCGCGCGCATCGTCGAGCTCGATCCGGAGGACATGGTTGCCGAGCGCGGCCTCGAAGACGTGCGGCGCAAGCTCGGCAAATTCGAAGAGGTCGTGGAGATGCTGCTCGCGCGCGGCGAAAAGGCTGAAAGCTCGGGCGAACGCGCGCGCGCTCTCGCCGAAATCGGCAAGCTCTACGCAACCGAGCTGAAGGACTCCGATCAAGCCATCGTCGCCTTCACTCAGGCATTCTGCGAAGACCCGAGTCAATCCTCGGTCGTGAACGAGATCGAACGACTCGCTGGCAACAATCAACAAGCTTGGAACGAAGTGCTCGAAAATTGCACGGGCAGCGCGCAAGACGAGAACGCGCCGATCGAGACGCGCAACGCGATCTTCATCCAGATGGGTGAATGGTACGACGAAAAGCTGAAACGCGCCGACCTCGCGTTGCCCTGCTTCCAAGCCGTGATCGCCAATGATCCGGCGAACGACGCGGCGCTCGAAGGCATGACTCGGATTTATCGCAAGGCGCAGCAATGGTCCGAGCTCGGCATGGTGCTCACGCGCCGCGCGGACGCCGCGCCGACGCCCGCGCGTGCTCGTGAATACCGGGCCGAAGCCGCCGAAATCCTCGAGCTCCGCTTGAACGACACGGCGAGCGCGCGCGCGCTGTACGAGCAAATCCTGAGCGAAGATCCGAGCCAAGCCAAAGCCAACGACGCGCTGTCTCGCATCTACGAGCGCACGAACGACTTTGCGAATTTGGTCAAAGCGCTCGAACGCCGTGCCGACGGCGCGCGCGGCGAAGACAAATACAAGGCGCTCAATCGCATCGCCGAAATCTACGAGACGAACCTGAGCGACAACGGCGAGGCGCAGAAGCGCTACACGTCCGTGCTCGCGCTCGACGGCTCGAACCTGGAAGCTTTGCGCGGCCTGGATCGGCTGTATTCGAAGCTCGGTCGGTTCCAGGATTTGCTGGAGAACCTGGTGCGACAAGTCGAAGTCGCTGCCACGCCGCGGCAAAAGGTGACGCTCTGGGAGCGCGTCGCCGCGATCTACGACGAAGAGTTCCTCGATCACGAAAAAGCAGCCGAGGCGCTCGAGCGCGTGCTCGCGATCGATTCCGCCAACGAAGGCGCGCTGACGGCATTGATCCGTCACTATCGCGCGCTCGATCGCTGGGAAAACGTCGCGGGCTTGTACGAGCGGCACTTGAAGCTGGTCACCGAGGCCCCGCGCCGGATCGCGCTCTTGTTGCAGCGCGCGAAGGTGCTGGCCGATCAAATCGGCTCGCCTGAACGCGCCATGCAAGCGTACGACGCCGTGCTCGAGCTCGATCCGCAGCACGCCGGCGCGCTCGAGGCCATCGCGCATTTGCGTGAAGCCAGCGGGGACGCGAACGCGGCGCTGGCCGCGCTCGAAACGCTGGCCGCCAAGGCGACCACACCGGAAGCCAAGGCCGAACAATTCATTCGCGCCGCCAAGTTGCTGGAGAGCCGCGGCGATCGCGACGGCGCGATCGAGCGCTACAAGCGCGCGCTCGATGCGAACCCGAAAGATGCGACTTCGGCGGCCGCGCTCCGTGACGCGTACGCCGCGCGCGGCGACGTGAACGCCGCGATCCAGCTGATCGAGCGCGAAATCAGCCAAACCGAAGGCGACTTGGCGAAGGGTCGCTTGGCCGGGCAAATGGCCACGCTGTTCAAAGAACGGCTGAAAGACGACAAGCGCGCGGAAGAAGCGGCGCGACGCGCGGTCGCGCTCGACCCGATCAACCTCGAAGCGCTCACCGTGCTCGGCGACATCGCGTTCGACGCCAAGCGCTTCATGGAGGCAGCGACGCACTACGAGCTGATCGCCAGTCGCGCCGATTCGCTCGAGAAGAAAGAGGCCACGCGCTTGCTGGTTCGTTACGTGGATGCGCTGA
The DNA here is from genome assembly GCA_036268695.1 of Polyangiaceae bacterium. Lineage (GTDB taxonomy): Bacteria > Myxococcota_A > Polyangia > Polyangiales > Polyangiaceae > PMG-095. The sequence goes on from DATATR010000167.1 coordinate 5,314, forward strand.
GCCAAACCGGCTCGACCGAGAAAGCGCTCGCGCCGATGGACACGCTGCTGCGCATTGCACCGGACGACTCGGAGGCGCTCGAGCGCGTCGCGCAAGTGACGTTCGAGCACGGCGCGCCGAAACGCGCGGCGGAGTTGTACAAGGATTTGCTGGCGCGCTTCGACACGGTGCTCGCGGGAGAAAACCGAGTGCGCGCGCACTATCGCTACGGCGAAGCGCTGCGCTTGAGCGGTGACCTCACGGCCGCGCTCGGCCCGCTGCAAGAGGCGGCCGATCTCGATCCGAGCGCGAGCGAGCCGCTCTTCGCGCTGGCCAAACTGTTCGAGGCCCAAGAAAAATGGGCAGATGTGATCAAAATCAAGACGCGCCACCTCGACATCGCGAGCGGCGATGAACGCGTGCAGCTCTTGGTCGATATCGGCGATTTGGCTTCGAGCAAGCTGAACGATCGCGCGCAAGCCGCGAAGAGCTTCGTCGCCGCGCTCGAAGAACGCCCGGACGATCGCCGGCTGCTCAGCAAATTGATGCAGCTCTACAGCGAGGAAAAGGACTGGAACAAACTGGTCGACGTCGTGCTCCGGCTCGCGGAGTTCGTCGATGATCCGAAACAGAAGGTCAAATACCTGCACACCGCCGCGATCGTCACCGCGCGCCAGGTGGGCGATCCGGATCGCGCGCTCGAATTTTACGAGCAAGTGCTCACGCTCGAGCCCGGTTTCGATCGCGCGATCGACGAAGCGGTCGAACTCGAGCAAGACCGCGGCAATCACCTCGGTGTCGAGCGCTGGCTGAAGCGCAAGCTCGAGCAGGCCAGCGCGAGCAACGACCAAGCTGGCATGCTCGAGACCTTCTCCGCGCTCGGTGAGCTGTACGAAAAAGGCCTCGGCTACCTGGATCAAGCGATCGACGCGCTCGAGGCCGCGCAAACGCTCGATCCCGACAATCACGAGCGCACCGAACACCTGAGTAACCTTTACGTTACGGATCCGGCGCGCTACCTGGACAAGGCCGTGACCGCGCAGGCCTTGCTCTTGCGCAAGAATCCGTACCGTCACGATTCATACAAGACGCTGCGCCGCCTCTACACCGAGACCAAGCAAGCGGATGCTTCTTGGTGTTTGTGCCAAGCCTTGACGGTGCTGAACCTGGCGGAGCCGGACGAAGAGCGTTTCTACAAGCGCATGCGCTCGGACACCGCGGCGCCCGCGCAAGCCGCGTTCAGCAACGATGATTGGCTCGACTTCGTGATGCACGCGGACGCTGACCCGCTGCTCACTAGCGTGTTCGCCCTGATCGAGCCGATCGTGATTGCTCGCCGCAGTCAGACGATTCAAGAGCTCGGCTACGATCCGAGCTACGCGGTGGACGTGGCGCATCACCCGGCGCCGGTGTGCCAGAGTCTTTATTATGCGGCAGGCGTGCTCGGCATTGCCGTGCCGCCGGCCTACGAAAACCCGAACGATCCGGGCGGCATCTCGTTCCTGTTCGCAACGGATCCGTCGCTCGTGCTCGGCACGACCGCGCTGAGGCCCGACGTTCCGCTGCAACCTGCGGCCTTCATCGCGGGGCGGCAGCTCACCTTCTTCCGGCCCGGGCTCTATTTGCGTCACTTGCTCGGTTCGGGCACGGCGCTCAAATCCTGGTTCTTTGCTGCAATCAAACTGACTTCGCCTCAGTTCCCGGTTTCACCCGAGCTCGAAGGCGCCGTGAACGAGGCTTACAAAGCGCTCGAATCCGGGCTCGTCGGCCAAGCGCGCGATCACCTGACGCGCGTCGTCGCCAAATTGCTCACCTCCGGCGCGGCGCTCGACTTGAAGCGCTGGGTCGCCGGTGTCGACTTGACCGCGGATCGCGCAGGCTTCGTGCTCGCGCACGATCTCGAGACCGCGACCCAAGTGATCAAAGCCTCGGACGAGAGCTCGAGCGCGGTGCCCGCCGACGAACGCTTCAAAGAACTCGCGCTGTTCGCGGTCAGCCGCGAATACTTCGAGATTCGGCAAAAGCTCTTAATCGCCGTCGATTCGTGAGTACTTTGACGCTATTCCTCGGCTGTTAAGTACACATCTTAACGATGTTCGCGATCGAATGTGGTCGGCTCTCGCATGAACGCACGAGCCGATCGCGTCGTTATGATCGATAATCGAGCGAACTCACCTGGAGTGCAGCGGCTCGCGCGCAGACTGGTGATTTTTTGCGTGACGCAAAATCGTTGAACGGTTTTACCGTTTCCAAGACACCTAGTGAGAGAGGCATTCGCGAATCCGCGGAGGGCAAATGGAGCAAGAGCTGAAACTCACGGCGCGCGGTCACGCTGTCTATGAGCTCATGGCCGATTTCGGCCTTTCGCTCGACGCGGCGTGCGCGCACGTCGATCGAGAGCTCGAAGCATTGCGCCGGCGCCTGAACGAGATCCTCAATCAAAGTAAGCTCGAGGATCTTTCCGAAGCGATGGCGGCAGCGCTCGGCAGCGTGAGTCCGAGTGTGCAGGATGCTTACCTCGAGGAATCAGCCTTCGAAAACGTCGGCACGCTTTTCTTTGGGTTGCCGAGTTCGGGCGCGGCGCTTCACTGATCTCGTCGCGTCAGAGCGTGTGCGGGCCGCGCGCCATGGGCGCGCCTTCACCCGCCGCGGCCGGTTGGAACGAGGGGTGCGAGATCGTGCCGTTCACGCGCCAGCCGTAAAATCCGTCCGCGTGCTTGGCGCGCTTGTTTTGCGGCACGAGATCGAACAGGCCCGGCATCGCGGCGCCCGGCGAGCCAAACAAGCCGCGCGTCATGTCGTCCTTGTTCATGAAACGATCGCTGAATTTGAAGCGCGCGCTCAAGCTGAGCACGCTCTGCTCGAATGGATCGCGCAAGCGCACACTGCCTTCGGCCTGCAAATCGATGTCCTTGCCGCTCGCACTCAGGGCATCGATCTTCAAGTTGCCGGACGCGGCGGTCGCTTGCAGCGTGAGCTCGCCCACTTCCACTTTGGGCAGCGCGATCGCGTTCAACACCTTCGCTTTCCCGTCGCCAACCGCAAGGCCCGAGAATTTCAAATCGAGCTTGCCCTCGGCTTTGGCGAGCTTGCTCTCCGGTAACAAAAATTCGACGTGACCCGTCAGCGTGCCAGCCACGGGCAAACCGAGCGAGTCCGCGATCATCGGCGCGTTTGCCAGCCCGATGTCGTCGAGATCGAGCTCGAACTTGCGACCGCCGTCCGCGTCCGAAGTAAAGCCGGAGAGCTCGCCGCCGAAGGCGCTGGCACCAAAATTCACGTGCACCGTGCCAACCAACAGTCGGAGCAACGAAACGCGCGCGTGCGCTGAATCGATTTGCATCACTTTGGGTTTCGCCGGCTTGGCGGCGTCGTCCGCCGAGCCGGGCTCGGCTGGCTTGGGCGGAGAGATCAGCTCGATGTCTTCGGCGCGAACGCCACTAAACCAATAGGGCCCGAGGTGCCCGAGCCGCAGCGTGAGCGGGTTCGGTCCGGTTTGACCGCGATTGAACTCATTTTGAATCCGCGAGCGCAATCGATCGTAGGGGAACGTGAGGTAGGCGAAGAAAGCCAAACAGAACAGGTAAAACCCGGCGTATCCGGCCCATTTCAAAATCCGCTTGGCTTTGGCGCTCAGGTTCACGGCTTGGCCTCGTCGCTATCCGTGTCGCTTCCGGGTTTCTTCGCCGGTTTCTCCGGCGCGTTCGTGCGATCGAAAGCGCTCACCACCATTTCCACATCGTACGAATCTGGCTCTGGGCCGCGCTTGCGGATATTGAGTGAGGAAATGTCGATCGGATAGTCGCTCTGCTCGATCCGCTCCATGAACTTCGAGAGCTTGAGCATCCCGACTTTATGCAGCGCGAGCTTGGTCGAACGCTCACTGTATTTTTTGCCGTGCGGCACGGCTTGCCGATCCTGACTTTCCGGAATCTCGACGCCGGATTCACTGGCGAGCCCGGCCAAGAACGCGGCCAAAGGCGGCGCAGGCTTGGCATAGCGTTGCAGCGTGGCGGCCTTCTCCGCTTTCGCGTGCTCGATCGCGTCGCGATTGTCGGAGAGCAGGTCGGCCGCGTCTCTCAACGCTTCATTCTCGCTGCGCCGTGAGTGTTCGAGCGCCGTCAGTCCGATCGGGAGCAAGAACAAGATCAGCACCGCGAGCCCGGCCAGGCCCGCGTTCAGGATGCGCTGCTCGCGCGGGCCGAGCCGCGCCAGGCGATCGCCGAGATTCAGGTTCACGGCTTGTCCTCCGTGCTGCCGCCGCTATCGCTCGATTTCGGCTTCTTCTTCGCGTTCGCGTCTTCGGGGCATTTCAGGTCGAATTCCAGCACGTACTTTTGGCGGCTACCGCCGATGTCTTGGCTCACTTTGCCGATCTTCGAGTCCGACACGCAGCGACTTTCCGCCATTTTGCTGGCGATGTTTTGCGCTTCCGCGGTGGTGCCCGCGATGCCATTCACCTTCACGTGCGCTCGCTGAACGTCGAACTCCTCGATGTCCGAGACGACGGTCGGCGGAATCGAATTCGACAGATCGACGATGGCGTCGAATGCGTCCGCGTGCGGCATCGGGTCCGGCTCGTCTTTGGCCTTGGCCTTGTCGATCGCCTCGCTCACGCTGTCCGGATCGCTCAATTCTTCGCCCAGGACTTGCTGGCTCTCTGCCGCGAGCGCCTGCTCGAGCTCGTCGTGCTCGCGGGCGAGCGCGCGGAAGCTGGCCCAGCTCGCGAACAGAAAGCTCACCAGCGTCGCCGCGGTGAGACCGGCGAGCAGCGGCGCGCGCTCCTTCAAGAAGCCGAACCCGCGCTGATACGCGAGCGATCCGCTGCGCAGGTTCATGTCGACCGGCTTGCCCGAGAGGCCGGCCGCGAGCGCGAGCGCCTTGGCGAAACGCGGCAACGCAAGCACGATCTCCGGAGCCGGCGGCGCAATTTCGAGCGCGGGCAAGGGTCGGACCGGCACGCCGAGCTCGTGACTCAAATATTGATCCGCGCCGCTCGCGTTGGCGCCTCCACCGAGCAAAATCACGGCTTCAACCGGCAAATCCTCCTTGGTCGTGAAAGCGATCAGCGACTGTCGCAAGTCGGCGACCAAGGGTGGCGCGCTCTCCGGCAAGCCGGCGATGCCGCGCGAAAGCGTGCGCACGAACAACGGCTCGCCTCCGCGAATCACGGTCACCTCCGTGCGCCGGCTACCGAGATCGACGAGCGCGATCGGATTTCTGCCGCGCAATTCCGGGCTGAGCAGCGAAAGATTGGCGAGCACGAGCGAACCACAACCGACGCGCTCCGGCTCGCGCCCGAGCGCGCGCCGGACGAGTTCGATCCGCTCTTTGACTTGCTCGCTTCGCGCGGCGGCGGCAACGATGTCAATCGCCTCCGCGTCGGGCTCGGAGCGCAGCACGCGGTAGTCGTACACGAGCTCGCTGATGTCGACCGGCATCTGCGACTCGAGCTCGAACGGCAGCACCGCGTCGAGCTGCTTTCGAGCCGTGAGCGGCAATTTCATGCGGTGCACGAATGCGCTGTCGCCTTCGACCGCGACGGCAATGCCATCGTTGTGGAGCAGCATGCTCATGGTGCAGGCCTGAAGCGCGTGTTCGAGCGACTCGGTCGCGTCGAGCATCACTTCCTGCACGGCTTCGATCGCGATGCGCTTGTAGCCGGTCGAAAGCAAAACCGCGCGCACGTGCGAAGAGCCAATGTCGATTCCGATGTAACGTCCCATGCGATCTCTAGAGTTTTCGAGCCAACTTTTGCATCAATCAACGCGGTAGTAGATGACATTTCCGCCCGCGCCCGGCTTCAACACGCCGGGGATGCCGGTCACGGTGCCCGGCGGGGCTCCGGGCGGGGTCGTTCCCGGTGGAGTGGCGCTGGTGGCCGGCGGCGGCGTGCCCGGTGGGAGCGGGCCACCCGAACCATTCAGCTGCGCGAACGCCATCGGCGCGGGCGCGCCGCGAAAATCCACGACCGCGTGGATGCGGGACGTGCTTTCGCGTTTGCCGGAGTGCACGTAGCCCGTCGCGTAGATGCTGAAGACCTTGCTCTCGGTCGTGATTTCGCCCTTGGTCTGATCGGGCGACAGGATCGGGATCGGTTGCAAGCCGAGCGCCTTCATGATCATCGCAACGGGGCTGCCGCCACCGAGCGGTGAAGCCGAGGGCGCGGGCGCGGCCGGCGCGGTTTGTCCGGGAGGCGTCGCGCCGGCGCTCGCTTGCTGCAGCGCGCTCACGAAGTCGTTCGCGCTCGAAAACACCGGCAAGCCCGGCAAAAAGCTCTTCATCATGCCAATCGCGAGCAGGAATTTTTGCGCTTCGTTCGCGTCCAAACAAACCAGGGCGGTATTGTTCGAGGCTTGGCAGACGATCGCGAGCAGCGTCTGCGGGTTCGCGGTGTTGACGTTGATCTTGCCTTGGCCCCAGACGGTGATCACGCGCTTGTCCGGGTTGTCCGGATCCGGGTCGACGAAGGTGGACCAAAAATCGTCGCTCACGCCGCGCACGCGATGCAACTCCTCCAAGCTGTCGAAAGCCGCATTTTTGCGCAGATACGGCTTCTTCAAGAGTTGGTAGAACGAGTCTTCCGCTGCAGTCTGCTGCGCGGTGGTGTTGGTCGGGTCGCACAACGCTTGATCCTGATCCGGATCGACCCAGTCGATGATGGCGGAGCAGATCGCGCGGCGATCGGTGTATTGGCCGTCCGCATCCTTGCCTTCGAACATCGAATTGTATTGCGGCGCGCTGATCAAGCCGAGAATTTGTAGCGTCTCGCTCATTTGATGAACGAGGTCACCGTGCGCCGCCGCGTTCAGATTGATTTTCGAATCCTCGTCGACGATGGTCAGGCGAAAGCCGGCGCCGGCGAGGCCCAAATTCTTGCCCAGCTTCGGATCCACACCAGCGAGCGAGGCGAAGCTCGCTGCGCCGTCTGCGTCGTTGAACGCGCCGAGAATGCGATCCGAATATTGCCAAACCGGGATCTGCCGAGGTCCGCCCACGAGCGCGAAGATCAAAGTCAAGGATTTGCGGATCGTCGGCTCCGCGGCGATCAACAGCCGCGACAGGTTCACCGCGCTCTTCGCGGCGTACTCCGCGACCAACGCGTCCCGCGCCGCGAGTGCGCTGCCGAATTCGGCCGAGCTCTCGTCTTGCACTTCCGTGAGCATCACGGTCAAAATCGTCAGGGCTGCCAACACCAAAATCAAAGCCACGCCGCGGCGGCGCCTACGCTTGCGCGCGCGCGCTTTGTTGCGCTCGATCTGGCTATTTTTGCGCCGCTTCATTGCATCATCGCGAAGTTGAGGGCGTTCTCCATCTGCACGTCGACTTTGGTGACCAGGCGAATCGTGCCTCGACTACGATCGTAACCTTCACGCGAACCGCCATTGAGCACGAGCACGATCTTCACCTGCACCGGCAAGCGCGCAGGCTGTCCCGTCACGGCTTGAGTCGTGTCCCAGGTGTCGAGCCAAGTGTTCGTCACTGGATCCAAATACGTGAGCTTGAAGAGATCGATGTCCGTCGCGAGCACCTCGACGTGGCCGCCTTTTTTCGGATCGAGATCGAGCGTCGTGCTCACGCGGCGCACGAGATCGGTGACGCTCTGATCATCCGGATCGGACGCGCCGTAATACGAGAGCTCGCACTGATCGGAGACGTGCGAATTGCGATCGACGCGGCGATTCGCAAACGAGTCGAAATCCAGACGATCCGCCGGCGTCCCGGTGGTGCCGATGAACGCCGTTTTCTCGACCAGCAGCGAAGCCAAGATCGGCGCGTGCAATGAAATGTACGCGCTCTGCAGCTCGCGCGAGATGCGGATCAGCGCGAGCCGTCCTTCCCGATAACGATCGTCGACGCGTTCGAGCCCTTCGCGACTCTTCTTCATGCCGGAGAAGGCGCTGTAGAGCAGCATGGAAATCGAAGCCAAAATCACGATCGCGACGAGCAGCTCCACCAACGTGAAGCCGCGCGCGCGCCGGATTTTGCGCGGATTGTTCATCGGCCGAGCCCCGTGGAGAGGCTCGGCGTGGAGCCCAAACCCGTCGCGCCCGAACCGAGGCCACCGAGTCCCGGAATTCCGCTGCCGGATCCGGGAACTCCGCCATCGACGCCGGGCAAGAGCTGACCTTGCTGAGGATTGGTCACGTATTGCGTGATCGTGAGCTCGCGCGCGAACTTGCCCTCCTTGTATTGAACGGTGACGGTCACCTTGCGAATGCTCGCTTCGAGCATCGGTTTCAAGGTCGGATAGACCATGCTCATCATCATCGGCGCAAGTCCCATCGGGCTCGGGCCGGAGGCGAGTGCCTGCGCCAGATCGGTCGGCTTGGATTTGTCCGGCAATTGCAGGCCGCTCGCGCCGGGCTTCGCGCTGCCGGTGAGCATGCTCAGCGGGCCGAGATCGAGTGAGCCGCCGTCACCCGCGAGGTTGTTCATGCCGCCGTCGAGGCCGCCGTTGAGCGGTAGCTCCGGCAACGTGATGCGCTCGACCTTCCACGCGCAGTGGTAGCCGTTTTCGTGTTCGTCCTCGCCCTCGCAGCAAGTGCCTTCGTCTTTTTCGTCGGTCAGTTGGTAGCCGAGCGCGAGCAGTTTGACCTCGAGCTCGCCCATCTTGCAGCGCGCGAGGTTCGTCGCGATAGTGAGGTGCTCGCCGCGCGCAGCGTTGGTGAAGAGGCCGACTTGCGAGCCCAAAATCACGGTCAGACCGAGGCCGAGGATCGCGATCGCGACCAGCACCTCGAGCAGGGTGAAACCGCGGCGAAGACGCTGCTCGCTCACTTTTGCACCTGCTCGTCGGTTTCGCGGTCCTGCGTGTTGTCCTCGCGCTGAGCCGGAAGATCGATGCGGCCGCGCTCGATCTTGGCCCGGCCAGTGAGGCCGCTCACGATCACGCTGAGCCCGGTGTCGTCGCCCTTGCGCTTCAATTGCACCGAGGCGCGCTCGGTCGTTCCACCGGGAAAAAAGTAGAGGTACGCGCGGCCGCTCGTGCGCGGCTCGTCGTCGTGGTCGGTCTGCACGCTGATGAACTCGACGCCGCTGCCGAGCGAGCGTGCCGGCCCGGATTCGCCCGCGCTCGCCACGAAGCCGGGCACGGGTTTGAAGCTCGGCCGAGGCGGGTGCGGCCCTTCCAAAATCCGATCCGCGTCGGTGTGCGCTTTCTTTTCGAGCTCGGTCGCGGGCTCGGCGCCGGAGCTCGAATCCTTCGTGTGCTCGCGCAAGACGACGCTGGTGTTCGCTTCTTCGAGCGAGATTTTGTTGTTGTCGAGATCGAAGGCGAGCCGCGTCGGTTTGCCCGTCGTGCTCGCGCGCGTGAGCCCGAGCCGCACGCCGCTCACGATCAACGTGGCGGCGGATTTCATGCGGCTGCCCTCGAGCAACCCCGGCCCCATCATCACCGCGCCCGTGAGCACGGCGATCAAAGCGATGACGATGAGCACCTCGACGAGCGTGAGCCCACGCTCGAAACGGCGCGCTTTACCGAATCTTTCGGTACATGCGCCCAATGCACGAGAAGCTGCCACCACCATTGCCTCACTCGAACGTTCACTGGCCTTCGTTGCCCGAGCCGGTCGCGCCCTTCGGCACCACGATGTCGTCTTTGGTGCCCTTCTTTTTGTCCGGGCCGTTGGAAGACACGATCACTTCGTCGTCCGTGCAGTTGAGCGTGAAGTCCTGGTTCCACGAGTCCTTGGTGCTCTGGCCCGGGTCGAGCTGCTTTTCTTGCACCAGCTGGCTGATGGTCGGGCAGCTGGTCTCGTTGTTCGCGGCTTGCCACTGCTGTACCGCCGTGCGCACGACGCGCGCGCCGGTCTCCGCGTTCTTGATTTGTGCTTCCTTGTATTTCGGCAGCGCGAACACCGCGACGCCGCCGGCGACCATGGCGATGATCGCGACGACGATCAGCACTTCGACGAGCGTGACGCCGCGCTCGTTGCGACGCGCTTTCCGGAGCCGCACGAGTCTGTTCATCAGCTCCGGCAGCTCTGCGCAATTCTCCAGCCTAAATGATGTGGTTTTCATCTGTGTCCTCGTCATTCTACGCGGTCGAGTCCCCCGGGTTCGCCGTCCGGACCGTCGCTCGAGAGTTGATAAGCTTCTCCCTCGCGGTGGGACGGACAAGTGAACCGAAGAGCGTGCCCCCAAGCATCCGAGGGCGTTTCTTTGAAATTTCCGTAATCCGAAAGTTTGTCGAGGCTCGCCGGACAGCCTCCGTCGTTGTCGGCGCGATAGGCGTCGACCGCGCGACGCACTTCGATCAACGTGGCGCGCGTTTGGCGAATGCCGGCGCTCTGGCGCTCGCGCACACCCAAAATCGCGATGAAGCCGAGCACGCCGAACACGACCAAGACCGGGCCGACGCGGCCGAGCATGAGCAAGCTGCGTAGACCGCCGCGGCGTTCCCACGGAAACCAGATGCGGCCTTCGCCGGCGAAGCGCTTCGCGCCGGTCATCATTGCACCAACTCGTTCATTTGAATCAGCGGCATCAAAATCGCCATCGCGATGAAGCCGACGACGCCGCCGAGCAGCACGATCATCAGCGGCTCGAGCAGGCTGGTAAGCGCGACCACGCGCGTTTCCACGTCCGCTTCGTAGGCGCGGCTCACGTTTTCGAGCATCGCCTCGAGCTGACCGGTTTTTTCACCGACCGCGATCATGTGCGTGACCATGGGCGGGAACACGCGCGCGCGCTTGAGCGGCTCGGCGATGCTTTCACCGCCGCGAATCGAGCCAATCGCCTCGCTGATCACGCTCTCGAGCTTCGCGTTCTCGAGCACGTGCCGGCCGATTTCCATGGCTTGCAAGAGCTGCACGCCACTCGAGAGCAAAGTCGAAAGTGTGCGCGCAAAGCGCGCCACGGAAACCAACAAATTCAAACGTCCGAAGATCGGCACGACCAAGCGGAACGAATCCCACTTCAGCTTGCCTTCCGGCTTCGCGCGCCAGCGCCGGAACCACCAAACCGAACCGACCGTGACTCCGATGATCAACCACCAGTAACCGGACACGATGTTCGAAACCGTGATCAAGAGCCGCGTGTACCAAGGCAGCGCGTGACCCAAGTTGTCGAAGATGCTGGTCACCTTCGGCACGACCGCGACCATCAGCACGCCGACCATGATGAAGCCGATGATCATCATCAGCACCGGGTAAGCGAGCGCGGCAGTGACTTTGCCTTTCAAGCGCGCTTGACCTTCCATGAAGTCCGCGAGCCGCTCGAGCACCGCTTCGAGCGTGCCGGAGGCTTCGCCGGCCGCGACCATGTTGATATAGAGCGTCGGAAACACGCTCGGATGAGCCATCAGGCTCTTGTTGAAGCTCGTGCCTTCGTTCAGCGACTCGCGGACGGCGGTGAGCGTGCGCTTGAGCTGCTCTTTTTCGACCTGTTCGGTCAGCGCGGCGACGGAATCGACCAGCGGGACGCCAGCGCGCACGAGCGTCGCGAGCTGCCGCGTCATCACCGCGACGTCCGCCGTGGTCGGCCGCTGCATGAACGCGAACAGGTTGGCTCTGCCAGAACCAGCGCCGCCTTTTTCGGCTTCTTCGTTGGCTTCAGTGAGCAGCACGCCGTCTTTGCGCAACACCGCGCGCAGCGCTTTCGCGTTGTCCGCATCGCGGTAGCCCTTGACCGGCTTGCCGGACGCGATCTGAATTCCGCGATATTCGTAGACAGCCATGGCAAAGCCTTATGAGTCGACGACCACGTCTTCTTGCGTCGCGGCCACGACCTCTTCGACCGTGGTGAGTCCCATCAGCACCTTGCGCGCGCCGTCGTCGCGCAGCGAATCCATACCCTGGCCTTGAGCCGCGCGCTTGATGGTTTGCGCATCCGCGCTCGCGAGCACGAGCGCCCCAACCGTGTCGTCCGCGACGAGCAGCTCGTAGATGCCCATGCGGCCGGTAAACCCCTTGTTTTCACAGTGGTTACAGCCCTTGGTGCGATAAAAAGTCGGCATGCCCGGCCCGCGCCAACCGATCGGCTCGTAGGCGACATCGTGCGCCGTGTAGCGCGGCGAAAGGAGGCGCTCGTCCCGCCGCCGCGTGCGCTCGGGATCGAGCCCGAGCTGTTGCAACTCGAACGGCGTCGCTTCGTAGGCCTCCTTGCAGTGCGGGCAGAGCACGCGCACCAGGCGCTGAGCCAAGATACCGATCACGGTCGAGCGCACCAAAAATGCCTCGATATCCATTTCGACCAAGCGCGTGACGGCGCTCGCCGCGTCATTCGTATGCAAGGTACTCAGCACCAAGTGACCGGTCATCGAGGCGTGAATCGCGATTTCCGCGGTCTCCTTGTCGCGGATTTCGCCGACCATGATCACGTCCGGATCCTGACGCAAGAAGGCGCGCAGGGCACTCGCGAAGGTGAGCCCGATTTTCGCCTGCACCGCGACTTGATGGATGCCGCCGATCTCGTATTCGACCGGATCTTCCGCGGTCAGAATGTTGATCTTGGGGCGATTGATCTTGTTCAGGCAGGCGTAAAGCGTCGTCGTTTTGCCGCTACCCGTCGGACCTGTAACCAATAAGATCCCGTTCGGACGGTGGATCAGATACTCCATCAGCCACCGATCGCGGTCGGAGAAACCGACCTCGGCGATGTCGAGCAGCTTGCTGGTTTTGTGGAGCAAGCGCATCACGATGCGTTCGTGCTCGCGGCTCGTCGGGATGGTCGAAACGCGCACGTCGATGCTACGGCCGGCGATGCGCAGCGAAATGCGGCCGTCCTGCGGCAAGCGCTTCTCGGCGATGTTCAACCCGGCCATGATCTTCACGCGCGCGATCACCGAGCTCATGAACTGCAAGCTCGCGCGGCGCGCGACGTAGAGCTGGCCGTCCACGCGATAGCGCACGACGACCTCGCGCTCTTCGGGCTCGATGTGAATGTCGCTGGCTCGCTCTTTCACGGCTTGCGAGAAGAGCCCGTTCACCCAGCGAATGATCGGCGCATCGTCGTCCGAGTCGAGGATGTCGATTTCTTCTTC
>DATATR010000168.1:0-26843 GCA_036268695.1 Polyangiaceae bacterium
GTACTCGTTCTTGTAGTTCTGAGCGAGCCACTCTTCGCAGGTGCGGCTGAACTCGTCGAAGTACTGGTACTTCACCGAGTAGCCGAGGCAGGTCTCGAACGCGCTCTTCGCCTGCTGCTTCTGGGGCTCGGAAGCCTCGTCCAAAGCGGCGTAGTACGCCTGGCGAATTTCCACGTCCTTCTTGAAGGATTCTGGAATCGGCGCCGCGCGGAACTCCTTCACGAACGTGCCCCACATCTCACCGACGCGAGAACCGGCCGCGATGACCCAGCGCGGCGGAGGCACCGGCTGCAGATCGACGATCCGCTTGTATTCGCCGCTGGCCTTTTCGATCAGCGGGCGCTTCTTCATGATCCAGTCCTTCACCTTGGTGTTGATGTGCTTGAGCACATCTTCTTTGGTGCCTTTCCCGTGGTATTCGGGGAACTTGACCTTGTCGACCTTGGCCTTGTCCTGGTCTGCGAAGTAGAAGATCGCTTCACCGACCGACTCGAGCGCGCGGCCGAGACGGCGTTGCTTCGAGCTGTCGTCTTCGCCGGGGATGCTCTGGATCTTTTGCACCGCGGCGTTCGAATCCGACCACAAACCGACCACGGCTTTGTACTCGCGCTGCGCGAGCGTCTCCTTGTTCAGCTTGATGTCGGCACGAGCGAGCAGCGCGTGCGCCTGGGCCACGATGTCGAGCGTCGCCTTTTGGTCGATCATGCGCATCGAACTGCCGAGGCGTTTGTCGACGTTGTTCCAGTCCTTCTTTTCGCCGTAGTGCGCCGCGATGGCGTAGGCGATCTGCGCGGTTTGCGCCGGCTTGCGTGCGCCGAAGTACTTGTTGAAGTTGTTCGAATCGTCGATGCCCTGCTCTTCTTGACCGAGACCGAGGCGAAGCACCACGGCGTCGCTCAAGGCTTGGTCGGCGAACTCACCCTTGTAGGCCGTGACTTTGGCGTACTTCTCGAAGAAGTCCGAGGCACGGTCGTACACGGCGATGGCTTGGTAGTTTCCGCCGATTTCGTAGGTCGCCTTCTGCGCGAGCTGCGAGTCGGCCATGCCGTACTTGGGGCTCAGTAGAATCAAGCGAGCTTGAATCGACTTCGCCAACAAGCGCGCCGCCTGATAGGCCTTCGCCATGTTGTAGACGATTTCGTCTGCCTTCTCGCATTGCTTCGGGTGCTCACCCTTACCGAGCGGTTCTTCGCAGTAGGAACGCCACAAGTCGAGATACGCATCCGCGCCCTTCTTGTAACTATCGAGCGAGTTCTTGTAGTCGCCCTTGTCCTGCTGTGAATCGGCGAGCTCGACCAGCTTCTGCGCCTTCAAGCGACGAATATCGAACTGGATGCGATTGAGGGTCTCGCACTGTTCCTTGTTGTCGTCAGCTTTCGCGCCCTTGCAATAGAGGTCGAGGAAGGTGGGCACGTCCTTGCCCATCTCGTCGAAGCACTCGGGCCGCGGCGGCTCGGCGCGCGAACCGAGCACGTTGATCGCCTCGAGGTAGAGCTGGGCCGCGTAGATGCCGGCGTCCTTGTCGGCGTGGTTGATGGCCACGTCGCGGAACGCGAGCGCCGCTTCTTCCCAGTGTTGAGCCTCGAAGTACGTGCGAGCACGAGCGTATTTCACTTCGACGTACTGTTCTTCGGCGTCCTTGTCGCCCTTCGGTGGCTTCACGTAGCAGACATAGCGATTGAAGGCGTTGACCATGCCCTTCTGCATGTCCGTCAGGGGCTTGGGCTTGAACTTCTCCCACTCGCCCTTCTTCGCCTCGCGATCTTTTTCGTCTGCGCCTTGCGGACCGAGGCCTTTGCCTTTGCGGTCAGCCGCGCCCTTGTACATTTGATCGTACATCTTCTGGTAGCAGAGCACCGACGCGTAGGCGGCTTCCGCTGCCTGCTCGTTCTTCGGGTCTTCCGCCACCACCGCGTCGAAGGCCGGCCCGCATTCGTCCCAGCGTTGCTGGAAATAGAGCAAGTCCGCCATGGCGTACTTGATCTTGTACATCGTCGGCCAGTCCGCCTTGACGATGCGCGGGAACTCGAACTTCGTGAAATCTTCGGACGTGAAGTTGTCGGCGACCTTCTTGTACAGGTATGCCGCCAGATCCATCGTCTTCTTGTCGCCGGTGCCGCGCACGCCACCCGAGCCGACTGCTTCCAAGTGCCAGCTCATCGCCGTCTCGCTCAGGAGCTCGGCGGTCTTGTTGGCGCACTGGAGCTTGTCCTTCTCGTTGTGCTTGTCCTTCATGAAGTCGCTGTAGACGCGGATCTGCGAATCCATTTCCTTGCGGATCGCTTCCTTGTCACCCGAGTTCAAAGCGGACGAAGCCGTCGTGATCTGGCCCTGGTAGTAACAACTCTTGTCGCCCGGGTCGCGGCTCAATAGGTCGCGATAGAGGACAATACCTTCCTTGTAGTGACCTGTGTCGAGGTACGCGAGACCGAGATCGTTCAACATGTCGACGGTCTTCGCGATCTCGCCGCCCTTGTCGCCGCTGATCACCTTGAAGAAGTTGAACGCCTTGGCCGGATCGCCGCTCACCGCGTAGACCGGAATCGAGTCCTTGCGCGCCGCCTTTTGCAGCTGCTTGGCGTTCGGCAGATCCCCGTAGGTATCGCCGTACTCGATCACCTTTTTGAACTCGTTCAGCGCGTTCGCGTACTGGCCCTGGTTCCAGAACACGTAACCGAGCTTGTAGCGCGCGTAGCCGTAGACCTTGTTCGTCGGCGGCGGGTACTTGATCACTTCCTTGTACGCGGCAGCCGAGAGATCCCACTTCGATGGATCGCCCTGCGCTTCTTGGAAGAAGAGCTCACCGAACGCGAGGTAAGCGTTCGGGATATACGGCGACTTCGGTGCCTTCTGGATCAACTCGAAGTACGTGGAGCGCGCGTTCTTTAGATCGTTCGCTTGCTCGTACTCGTACGCGAGGTAGTACAAAACCTCGTCGATCTTCGAGTAATCGGGGTAATCCGTCTTCATCAACACGTAGTAGTTGATGGCGCTCTTGCGCGCGGCCGCGAGGATCTTCTCGGCAGCGACGGCATCAGAGCGATACTTGGTCGTGCTCTGACCCTTCTTCTTCGCGTCCTGCGCGGCGATGTCAGCCGCGATCTTGTCGCGTTGCGCTGCGCTCTCGAGCTCGACGTAACCTTCCGCCAAGCGGCGCGTGAGCTGCGGCCGATCCGGCGATTTCTTGCCGGTGCGGCGATACAAGCGCTCGAGGCCTTGAATCTCCGTGATGAGCAAGGCGCGCGAACGCGCTTGCAAGCGCGTCTTGCGCGTGTCGCGTTCGGCGTACTTGCTCAGCTCTTCCGGATTGACCGGCTTCGACTCATCCTGACGCTTCTTCACGTCGCGCGGCGGAGGCGCACTCGAAAACGCGGCTGGCCGTTTGCTGTGCACGTCGGCCATCTTGCCTTCGGGACACACGACCAGCGCCTTCGCCGCATCCGGGCTGATGCATTCCGAGCTCAGGTCGCTCGGCTTGGCTTCCACGGCGATCGACGTAGCCGCAGTGAGCAGCAAACCGAACGCAACCGTAACGCTCACGAACGCTCTTGTGGAGCTCATTCCCATTACCTCCCACACGCCGATTCGACGACCTGGCGGTAGAAGCCGAGCTCGTCACGCCAATACTCGCCGTCGAAGGGCCAAATCACGTGCTCTTCGTCCGGCTTCACGATGCCGAAGATCTTCGATTCTGCTTTGCTGACCTGACCGTTCGAGAGTTTCTCGTCGAGCAAGTTCCTTTGTGCGGCGGTGATATCGATCAGGATCTTTTCACCGTCGCGGAGATGTTCGTTGAGCTCGTCGACGTTGCGTTGATAACGCGACAGTGCAAGCTCGCCCGCTTGCCGCACGGCGAGGTCGCGCGCGAGCTTCAGTGCGTCACCCACCTGCTGCCCGATGCTCGAGCTCTGGAACGTGGGCGGCGACTTCTTGAAGCGCTTGTCCTCTTCTTCGAGCAGCTTCACGTAATCGATGTTGCGGAGCAGCTGGCGATCGCTGAGTGCGTTCTCGACGATCGGGCGAATGCGCTCGTCCAAGTTGCCGCCGCCGGCGCGCACCTCGAGCAGGAACTTGAAGAACGGCTCTTCCTTGTTCTCGCCTTTGTAGTTCTTCAGGATCTTCTCGAGCTGATCCTTGATCGGCGTGTACTTCTTGTTGAACTGCGCGACGACGGTGGTCGCCGCTTCGTAGTTGCAGTTCGAGAAGTAGATGACCGCCTTGAGCACCGAAGCTTCCGGATAGAACGAGTTCGGGAAGTACGGCGACTGGAGCGTGTGAATGTTGCCGAGCGCGTGCGGATAGTCGCCGGCCATGAAGTAGGCCCACGATTCCTCGAACAGCGCGTCGAGCCAGTATTCACTCGCGGCGTCCACTTGGTTCCAGTACTTCACCGCGGCGCTCAGCTTGGTGCTGTCGACGGTGGCTTGGTTCGACTCTGGGTCCGTCTTGATCGACGACGAGTAGTAAGTGCGCGCCATGGATAGCGACGCGAGATCGCGCAAGCGATCTTCGTCTTCGACGCCCTCGACGCCTTCGTCGAGCGCCTTCTGAATGCGCTGGAAGGCTTGCACCGCGGGCACCGATTTGCGCACCTGCACGTAGCTGATGCCGGTGAAGAACTGCGCCTTGACGTAATACTCGCTCCGGCGATCGACCTTTTGGAACAAGCGAATTGCTTCTTCGTATTGGCGATTGCGGTACTTGTAGCGGCCGAGCATGTAGTTCAGCTGCCAGTACAGATCGCGCTGTTGGTCGTTGTCGAAGCGACCGACCTGTTCGTCGTTGTATTTACCGACGCGCTCGATGATGTCCGCCGGCTCGGGCAGCTGCGTCGCGAGCTTGGCCAACCAGAGCAACGTCTCCTTGAACTTCACGTGATTCGGGTTGTCCGCGATCACGCTGAAGATGGCGTAGCTCGCCTGATAGAACTTGAGGCGATAGAGCGAGATCGCGAGGAAGTACTCGGCGAGCTGCTTGTTGCCCGGGTCGTCACCCGTCTCGCCCGTCACGACGCGATGGAGCGCCTGTGCGGCTTCGTTCCACTTCTCTTTGTCGAACAGCTGCTTGGCCGAGGCCGCTGCTTCCGTCATTTGGCCGGCGACGACCGGCGCTTGCGCGCCGCCACCGTTGCCCGAGTCTTCGTCGAGATCGATGTCGACCTTGCCGCCAGCTTTCTTCGGCGCGGCCGTAGCCGGCGCCGCGCCGCCTTTCGCGGCCTTACCCTTTGCGCCCTTCTTCGGCGCGGGCGTGTCGGAATCCAGATCGATGACATCCTGAGCTCGCGCGATGCGCGGAACCACGAAAGTGGGGAGAGCTACGGAGGCCAGAATGCAAACCGCAACCAGGCGCTTTCGAAACATGGATCCTCTGTGATGGGGTTGAGATTGGCGCCTTTACGGGCGGCGCCGCGGGCCGAGTGCGGGGCCCTGTCGGGCCAAAGCGGGAAAAACCTAATAAGTACCGCTACATACCACCTGCAGCCGAGGGCATGTTAGATATCGCGATGCAAGCTTGTCAAGCGTCGTCGGAAGGCTTCCGCATCTCTCACTTGACGCGCTCACGCTGCACTTCAAAATTGCGACTGCCCGGAATTTCCCCGGCGTTCGGTTTTGAACGAGCAAGCCAGGGCAACACGAGTATCGTTGCAAGCGTGTGACGTGGGTAGATGTCGCACTCGCGCGATGACCGACCTGTGTCGAGCACGCCGAGCGAGCACTCGCGCGGCCGCGCCCCGAGTGATCGGATCGACTGAAGCACCACATCGAATGAGTCATGGCGCGCATCGCTCGTGCTCCGACACGGTCGACGGAATATTCCTTGGGAAAATCGGACTCGGCGATTTTCGCGCGGTGCTTCGGTTTCTTTCGCGTTGACTGTTTTGGAAGCGCTCGACTAGCGTACGCGCGGTTGCGGCGGCAGCACTGCGGCGCACAATAGATCCATTGGTCCACCAGTCGAACGGATGACGGTTAGGCGATGATACGCAAAATCACGGGTCTCTCTCTGTTGGCTACGGCGCTGCTCGGGCTCTTCCCACTCGCGTGCCAACCCGGCGGTGTCGGTGATCCCTGCACGCCCGAAGACGAATACAACCCGACTTTCTCCGGCTACGCGGAGACCGAGTTCAACACGGAAAGTAAGTCGTTCCAGTGTGAAACCCGCGTCTGCATGGTGAATCACTTCCGCGGCCGTGTGAGCTGCAAGTACGGCCAAAATCCGCCGATGGACACGACAAACTTCACGGACGCGGTGTGCCATGTACCGGGCGATCCCAAGACCAAGGTCCAGGTGCAGGTCAGCCCGCAACTCGTGGGGCGCCAGGCCGATGCAGCAGTCTACTGCTCGTGTCGCTGTGATGGCCCGGACTCGAACGCCAGGTACTGCAAGTGCCCCTCGGGCTACGCCTGCCTCCACTTGCGCGACGCGCTCTCCATTCCGGGCGCCGGCGATCAGCTCGCCGGTTCCTACTGCGTGCGCGAAGGCACCGACTTCAAGACCTCGGATCCCAGAGTCCCCTGCGCCCCGATCGGCGGCACGGTGGAGCAGAACGGGACGATCACCGGCGCCAACTGCGGCGTCGCCGACCAAGGCTGAGCGGCGCAGCGTCGGTTTAGCGGCGGAAGCCGCGGTTCGCGCTTGGCTCGAGCAGCGCGGGCTCGTCGTGCTGGGCACGAATGTGCGCGTGAATTACCTCGAGGTCGACCTGCTGGTGCGGGATGGACGAACGCTCGTGCTGGTCGAAGTGCGCACGCGCGGCGCGTCGTCGTGGACGTCGAGCTTCGGTAGCATCGACGGCTGGAAGCGGACGCGCTTGCGCCGCGCCGGTGAGCGACTCTGGCAGCGGCACTTTCGCCATGACTCGCGCTTCGACCACGTGCGCTTCGACGTGGCGAGCGTGCGCTTCACGCGCGGCAAGGCCGAGATCGAATACGTGCGCGCAGCATTCTGAGAAGAGCCGCAGCGCGACGCCGAAGGCCACGCCGACCCGCGCCGCAACGCGTGACCATCAATAAAAACTGGCAGCTGTTCGCCTACTTTTCCTGTGCACTCGAGCCCTGCGCGTGCTTCAGCGTTTGGCCGCTCGCGCTTCTGGACGCGCGACGGGCGCCTGGCCGGTCAGACTCTCGTTGGCGTGTGGCTACTCGCGTAATCCGTGATCAGCCCCGCGAACCAGCGGCTTTGTTCTAATTCCGGGCACGCGACTGTGAGCCTTCGCGCGCGCTCGGGCGCTAGGGAGACGAAGCATGCGTCTGAAGACTTCGCGCGCGGCCGAGCGTGAAGAGAAGGAGCGCGTGACGCAAGAGAAGCGCGAGCGGCCAAACACCGAAGCCCGCGCAGGGCCAAAAAAGCCCAACAAACCACACGATCTCTCAAACCAGAACCACGCGCCTCACGACACTAGTAATCGAGAGCAGCCTTCATCTCTTTTCGTAACTGATAAAGCGGATCCAGCTCGCCCGGTTCGGCTTTGGGTTCGAGCGTGCCGATCGCGCGTTCGAGCTTTTCGATTTCTTCTTCTTGCCGCTGGCGCAAGTTGACGACCATCGTCTCGAAGGTTTCGAAGAACTCGACGAGCTCGTCGCCTTTGCGCAGCTTGCCCGGGATTTTCAAGCGGCCCGCGCCGACGTCGGCGATCTGGCGTTTCATCTTGTAAATCGGGCCGGCGACTTTGTGCGTCACGAGGATGCCGGCAATGCCGATCAGCACGACCAAGAGCGAGAGCGCGCCGACCAACGTGATCAGCATCACGTGCTGACTTTGCGCGAGCGCGACGGCTTGGTCGCGCAGCGCGGAGGCTTGGCCTTCGAGCGCTTGCTGCTGCGCTTTGAGTCGCTCGTCTTGCTTGTCGGCGTCGGACTTGAAGGCGTCGAGCAGCGCGGGATTGTCGCTGTAGACCGGGTCTTTGATGATGTTCATCTTGACCACTTCACTGACCTTTTGACTCTCGGTCAGGACTTCGCGTCCGCGCTCGACGACCTGCGCGCCTTGCTGCACGGTCTGATGACTCTGCGCGATCATGCCGAGGCTCGTGCGCCAAATCAAAAGCCCGAGCGAGATGCTGAACAGCAGCGCGATGCCGACCAAGTAACCCGTGTACTTGAGCTGAAAATGGCTATCCAGCAGGTAATTGCGAAGGCGCCGCTGATGCCGACCCGTGGCCGGTAGCGATGCGCTGGCAGCGTCTCCCATGAGACTGTCTCCTTAGAAAAGCTCGCACTCCAAGAGAGGACGAGATTTACGAGAGTAGGGTCTAAACCCGACTCCGCGCAACAACCCGCTCGGTTTCGCACGGGAAACGCGAGCGGTGCTCGGCGCATTTGCCGAACGAATCAATATGCCCTTATTGAACTCGCGCGGCAAACGACGGAAATTTTTCGAGCGCGCGCTCGGCCGCGGTCTTGATCAGATCGTTTTCGCTGTCCCGATCGGGCGAGCTCACGCCAGGCTCGGTGAGCTTCGTCGTGTAGCTGCCAATCAGCGTTTTCTCGGGGTAATTCAGGACGGCGATCTCGAGTCGCACGGTGAGCCCGGCGCCGCCGTATTCGGGCGCTGCGAGCTTCGGCGACAGAAAAAATGGCTTCACGCTGCTGTGCGCGCCCAGCCTGCGCTTCGCGTCCGCCACCGTTTCGCCCGCGGGCGCCACTGCATACATCGCTTGCGCGCCCGCGCCGCCGGTCATCGCGCCGCGCACGAGGTTGTCGATCTCGTCACCGCCGCGGCCAGTCTTGTCCGAGGTCTTGCCGATCGCGAGGTAGTACTTGGTCTCGCTCGTGAAGACCGGATCGAGCGCCTTCATGATCGCGGATTTGACGGTATCGCTCGACTCGTTCGCGAGTCGCTTTTGCAGGCACTCCGAGCCACCGAGGTGCAAGCGACCGAGCGCCGCCGCCGACGCCGCGCGCACCGTCGCGTTCGCGTCGTTGAGCCCGCTGCACAGCGGCTGCACCGCGCGCCTCGACTTCGAAGCACCGAGCGCGAGCGCAGCCTGAGTTCGAATGCGAAAATCGGAACCGCTCGACAGATTTTGAACCAGATGATCGACATCCGCGTCGTCGGCCAGAGCGGGACGCGTTGCGATGAACCCCACCCCGCCGAGCAGCGCGGCAAAAGCGAAACGGCGCATTGAGAGTCACCGTATCACGACCGACGCACTCACCGATTGTTCTTTCGTCCGAGCGTTCCGTCTTCCGCCTTTCGCGCCTGGCGCCAAAGATTTCTGCGTCTCGCCTCTTTCGGTTTTCGAGATGGCAGCAACGCGTTTTACGTTTTCAAGTTCGATGCGCTCGCCATCCCGCTTTGGGATGTATGATGACGTCGTCATGGCGCCGACCGGCGAGCCGTTATGCGTGAGGCCGAATACTCGGCGACGGCGAAAGGCGTCGCGGCGATTTTTTTTATTGGGTGTGTGGTGTGCGGCGCTGTCGCACTCGCTGGGGGCGAAGCCCGCACGGGCCGACGTGCCGCTACGCATCACCGGCAGCGTCACGCTCGATGCAAGTGCGTCCCTGCACGACGGCTCGAGCGAAGTCGAAGCGCGCTTGCTCGACGACGCCGGTCATCCCGTCCCGGGCGCCGAAGTCGAAATCAAACCCAGCACCGCATCCTCGCAAGCGTGGACCGCGCGCGAATGCCACACGCACACGCCGCCCGTCTCGCCCAACGCAGACGGCGCGTACACCGCGCACAGCGATGGCTCGGGCGCGCTCTGCGCGCACTTCGACGGCGTCGGCGAACACGCCGAGTTCGAGCTCAGCTTCAGCGATCCCAACGGACTCTACGCGAGCGCCACGCGCCACGTGATCGCCGACAGCGCGACGCGCAGCGTGGAGATGGCGTTCGCGCCGGCTCCGACCGTGCTTGCGCTCGAACGCGACGAACAAATCTTCTCGCTGGTGACGCGCGCCGAGCCTGCGCTCGCGCCAGGTGATGCGCTCGAACGATTGCCGGTGACCCTGCGCGCCAAGACCGAAGCCGGTACGTCGCGCGAGCTTGCGCGAGCCAACGTCGAACTCGGTGGAGGCAGCGAATTTCGCGTGCCGAGCCGCGCGCTCGGTGCGCCCGGTCCGCTCGAGCTTCGCGCAGATTTTTCGGGCAGCGCGAGCACGCGCGAAGCGCACGCGATCGCGCACGTGACGTGCACCGCGCTCGCGCGGCTGAGCCTCGCCGAACCGCTCACGCACCGCAGCGACGCGAGCGTGCATTTGCGCGTACGCGTCGACTCCGTTGCCGGCCGAGTGCCGAGTGGCTCGATCGAAGCAGAGAGCGGCGGCGTGAGCTTGGGCAGCGCGCGCGTCTCGGCTGGCAACGCCGAGCTCGATCTGCAGCTCGACGAAGCAGCGACGAGAGCGCGCGCGTTCGAGTTGCGTTACGTCGCGGATTCACCATGGTGGCTGCCGGGCGAACCGCTCGAAGTACGAGTTCCGATTGTGCCGCCGAGCCCGTGGCATCGAATCGCGTGGCTGCTCGCCGCCATGGCGCTCTGTGGTTGGCTGTTCGTCAATTGGCAAAGGCCGCGTCGCATCGAGCGCAGCCTGCCGAATGCAGCGCGCCCCGCGCTGCGCGCGCCGGTCGACGTGATCGAAGTTGGGGACGCGGCACGCGGTTGGCACGGCCGAGTGCTCGATGCCCACGACGGCTCGCCAATCGCCGGCGCGGCGATCTCGGTGCGGCTGCCCGCATTCGACGGACAGGGCGTGCTGCGCTCGGCACAGAGCGGCGCCGATGGCTCGTTCGCGATCGAGGGTGCGGTCGGCCCTGGGGCCGCGCTCGAGGTGCGCGCGCCGTGGCACGTCGCGCTTGCCGCGCCGATGCCACCACCGGGGCAGATCGTCTTGTCTTTGGTGTCGCGCCGGAGAAGCTTGCTCGCCCGTTTCGCGACGTGGACGCGCGGCGATGCCGAATGGGGCCAGCAGCGCGAGCCCACTCCGGGCGAAGTAGCGCGCAAAGCCGCACGATCGGAGGTGGCAGCCTGGGCCGGCGCGGTCAACGAAGCGGCCTTCGGTCCCGACCCGCTGTCCGAGGCAAAAGAGCAAGCTGTCGTAGGGCGCGAACCTGCCCACGGCAGCAAGCCGTGAAGGCCGGAGCCGCACCGACCTCGCGTAAGCGGAAAAGCGTGCGCCCCATTGACGGGGCAAAGCGCAGGTTTCTATAGTCCGCCCCGAACCCGCGCGAGCGCGGAAATCCCGCAATGATCTACGTATTAATCGCGCTCGTCGTCGCTGCCGTGGCTTACTTCCTGTTCTTCAGGAAGGGTGAGCCGGCGCAGCTTCCGTCGCGCCCCGCAGAGAATGAGCCGCCGGCGCGGCAGAAGAGCAGCCGTCCGGCAGCCAAAACCGCGCCGGAAGAAGAAGACGTCGAAGCGCCGCCGGCTTCGGGCGTTGCGCCGTCGAAGCCGAGCGCGCGCACACCGGCCGCGGAAGCGTCGCCACCTCCACCTCCAGTGCGCCCGTCGCACGCGCCGCCTTCCGCGCGCGCCGGAGCGGCAGCGCAAGTCACCGCACGCGCTCCGCGCGATATCGAAGGACTGCGCCGCGGTCTCTCCAAAGCTCGCGCGAGCGAAGGCTTCTTCGGTCGCCTGCGCGCGCTTTTTGCGGGCAAAAAAGAGCTAAATCCGGAGGTCGCGAGCGAGCTAGAAGAAGTGCTGCTGAGCTCGGACGTCGGCACCGAGACGACGGCGCTGTTGCTCGCGCGCGTGAAGGAAGTGCTGAGCGGCGGGGATCTCGCAGATCCCGACAAGGTCTGGGACGCGCTCCGCGCCGAAGCCGAACGCATCGTCTCGATCGAAGGCACTACCGGTCCGCTCGAGCTCAAGCACAAGCCGACGGTCGTACTCCTCGTCGGCGTGAACGGCGCTGGCAAGACGACCACGATCGGCAAGCTCGCAACCAAGCTTCACAGTGCTGGCAAGAAATGCGTGCTCGCGGCGGGCGATACGTTCCGCGCTGCGGCAGTGCAGCAGCTCGTTGTTTGGGGTGGTCGTGTCGGCTGCGAAGTAGTGCGCGGCAAAGACGGCGCCGATCCGGGCAGCGTCGTATTCGACGCGATAAAGAAAGCTCAGGAAACAGGTGTGGATGTCGTACTCGCGGACACCGCGGGTCGCCTACACACGAAATCAAATCTCATGGCGGAGATGAAAAAGATCGCGAAGACGGCTGAAAAAGCTCTCGCCGGCGCGCCGCATGAGATATTGCTGGTCATCGATGCGACGAACGGGCAAAACGCTCTGGCTCAAGCAAAAGAGTTCAAAGAAGCCCTCCCACTCACCGGCATCGTGCTGACGAAGCTCGACGGCACGGCGAAGGGTGGAGTAGTCCTCGGAATCGCCAACGCCTTGCGTCTCCCAGTTCGCTTCGTCGGTCTCGGTGAACGACCCGACGATCTCCACGAGTTTGCCCCGGCAGACTTCGTGGAGGCATTACTCGGACGCGAGGCCGCGGAGTAGCTCGAATCGATTGCGAAGCAAGTCTGAGACAGCATCAGCTTGCTCAAAGAAGCTCTCAGTAACGCATTCTCGTAACTTTAGATTTTTTTAGCTTGTTGATTGTAAGAATTTCAGCGTGATATAGTCCCCCGGCGTTTCCGGTTGACGGAATTGTCCAATAGTTCCAAGTGGTTGCGGACTCGGCATCCCCCCGGTTGATCAAGCGTCGTGCGAAGGGGAAAGCGGAAGAGGCATCGATGAAGTCAAGTCCCATCGGGCTCCTCGTGGCAGTAGCCCTCGGCATATTCCCTGCTCAAAGTTGGGCAGCAGGGAAAGGCCAGGCAGCCGGAAAAGCGGCGGCAGCGAAGGATTCCAAAGGCGCTACTGATACTAGCGCGACGGTAGATGCCGATGCGCCCGCGGCGGCCGGCGATGCAACGGCAGCTCCTGCCGGCGGCGATACCGCTGGTGGCGATGCTGCCGGTGACACCGGCGACGAGGGCGGCGAAACGCCCGGCGGCTCCGGCCTCGAGGACATTTGTAAGATCGACCCTGCCGCATGTCCCAACCTGGACATGGACAAGGAAGCCGCGCGCCCGCTGAAGGAGCAAATCTTCGCGGTGCAGCAGCAGTACGCGCTTCGCGTGCGGCGCTTGGAAGTGCAAGCGGGTTGGTCGGTCAGCTTGAACGACCAGTTCGTTGGCCATCCGGCGCCGGTGCTCGCGCTGAACTATTACGTCACGAACGTGCTCGCGATCGGCGTGAACGGCCTCTACTACCAGC
Organism: Polyangiaceae bacterium; assembly: GCA_036268695.1. Taxonomy (GTDB): domain Bacteria; phylum Myxococcota_A; class Polyangia; order Polyangiales; family Polyangiaceae; genus PMG-095. The sequence continues at coordinate 13,205 of DATATR010000168.1, forward strand.
CCTTCAACGTCGACGAATCTTTCAACGGCCAGGTTCGCCGCGCGGCGCGCGTCTCCGTGCCGCTGACCGAGTACCAATGGGCCGCGGCGCTGAATTTCACGTACGTGCCCGCGTACGGCAAATTCGCCGGTTTTGGTGACTTCATCTTCAACTACGACGCTTACGTCGTCGGCGGCGTCGGTGCCATCAGCGTGCGCCCGATTCCGGTCATCGATCCCGACAACCGTAACTTCAAGTTCGAGCCGAAGCTCGCGTTCAACGTAGGCATCGGTTTGCGCATCTTCTTCAACCGTTGGTTCGCGGTGGTACCTGAGGTCCGTGACTACATCTTCAACGACAAGCTCGAAAATCTGACGGTTGCGGCCAACCCGGGCGACTCGAGCACTTGGTACGGCGACACCAGCTTGACCAACAACGTGCAGGCACAGATCAGTCTGGCGTTTTTCATCCCGCCGTCGTTCGACTATCGGTTGCCGAAGTGAAGCGCAAAGGGCCAGGCATGACGACCACGAAACAGAAGACCTTCAAGCGGCTGGTGACCATGCTGGCCGCGGCGCTCGCGCTGTTCGCCTTCACCGAACAAAGCGCGCAGGCGCAACAAATCTTGCTCACCGGTCCGCTCGCGGGTGCGCCCGCAGTGCGAAAGCTGCGCTTGCATCGTCAAGGGCGCTTCGAGTTCGCTCCCGCGGTCACCTTCACGCTCTTGGATCAGTACCAGCGCACGATTTTGCTCGGCGCCCGCCTGAACTACAACTTCACGGACTGGCTCGCGTTCGGTGCATGGGGCGCGCTCGGCAGCGTGATTCGCCTCCCCACGTACCTCACCGATCAGGTGCAACAGGTAAACGAACAGCGGCAGACCGTAGCCGCGGCCGCTGCGGCGGCGGGTAAGCCGGTGCCGCTGGAAACGCGGCTCACGCAGACGAATCTCGGCCCTGACTTCAAGAAGCAGCTCGCCGGCATCGATTGGGTGATTGCTCCGCAGCTCACGGCGGTGCCATTCCGCGGCAAGCTCGCGCTGTTTCAGAGCATCTACCTCGACACGGATTTGTACTTCTTCGGCGGTCCGGCAATCATCGGCATCACCGAGCGCAAGAACTGCGCGGGCACGGCGGACGATCCGTGCATCGGCAACTACGCGACAGCGTCACGCGTGGCGGTTGCGCCGACGTTCGGTCTCGGCCTCACGTTCTACATCAACAAGTGGAGCGCGCTCGGCTTCGAATATCGCCTGATGCCGTACTCGTGGAACGCAGGCGGCTTCGACACCGCTGGCGGCGGCAAAGACGGCGCATTCCCGGACAACAAGATCACGAACGCGGATCGGCAATTCAACTTCCAACAGCTCCTGACCGTCAGCTACAACATCTATCTGCCGTTCGAATATCGCGTCAGCGAATAGCGCGCAGCGCGAACAGATAGAAAAGCGAGCGCCCTGCCGAAAGGTGGGGCGTTCGACTTTTGTGGAACCAGACCCGTACGCGAGCTCGCGGAGCTAACCGAGCTTTTGGACTTTGCCGGAGCTGACGCGAAAACCCGGCGGAAGGGCCTTCGCTACCGCATTCGCGAGCTCGCTCGGGATTTCCCAGCCTCGGTCGGCGAAGCCCTGCGCGATGCGATTTTGCACGCGCCGCGACTCTTCGTTGGCCAGCGCGTCGAGCAGTGAAGGCACGCTCGCGGCGTTGTCGATCGCAAACAGCGTCGTTGCAGCGGTGAAGCGCACGGGCTCGCTCATGTCCGTGAGGAACGGCTCGACGGCGACGCGCACGTCGTCCGATTTGTAGGCTTCGAGCGCCTGGATCAATTGCACCTTGGGCTCGGGGTTGCGCACGTACTCGGTGTCGAATTGATCCAAGATACTGAGCAGCTCATCTGCGGCCTGCCCGTCGTCTTGGACGATGGCGCGCAACACTTTGAGCGGCCAAGTGAGGCTCTCTGCTTTCCGGCAATACTCCCGAATCGGCTCGAGCGCGTCTTCGCCGGCGGCCACGATGCCGTGCATGCACTGCTCTTTTTCTTCTTGATCGGTGATCGAAGGATCGAGCACCCAATCGAAGCGCTTGAGCAATGCGGCAGCGGCTTGCGCAGTGCCCATGCGCCCGAGCTCTTGAATCGCCTCTTGGCGATCGAAGTTCTGCGACAACTTGTTGCTCAGCACGCGCTCGAGTCGCGCAACTTCCTTCAACGAGGTGCGCGGCGGTTGGTCGCTCTTCTTGCCCAGAAAATCGAAAATTCCCATGGATACTTCGCGAAAACCGGAGTTTGCGGGCACGCTGACCGCGCCGGCCCCGGGCATATAGCTCGAAAACGCGGTCTCGTCCCAGCACTCGACGCTGGCGCCAAAATAAAAGGCAGGTGAGCGCACTCACCCGCCCTTTTTTTGCGAGCGGACCGGCTCAGCCCAGCGGGACCGCGATCAGGACCACTGCGTTGCCGCGAACCTGCACTTGATAGCGCACCGGCCGGCCTTGCTTTTGCGAAGTCTCGGCCTCACTCGAGCGGATGCGGCCGACGAACGCGTCGAACGTGATGTGATCGACGGGCTCGCCGATCTGGCGTTTGGCCGCGATGTACTCGTTGTAGAGGCGCCGGTAATACTGGTCGGCATTTTCCGCGGCCAAGGCGGCAGCGGCGTTCGGATCGATGGTCGCGGACGACGTTTCGTCGACCGAGAGCGCCTCTTGGAAATCGCGCGCGCTCGGCCCTTGCGAAGGTCGACCGTGTTCGTCCGTCGTGTCTTCGGCGACGCCCATCAGCGCGTTCAGCAACGAGTTGATGCGGAACACTAGGCCGCCGAGCTCCTCGTGCTCGAGCTGGAAGCGCAAGTCGGAATTGCCGTTGATGATCGCGAGCAAGCCGTCTTCGAGTTCGGAGATCGGGCCCGAGATGTAATTGCCGAGCAGCACGCCGCCGACGATCACGAGCAAGAGTCCAAGGCCCGCGACGGCGAACACCGGCCAGAGCAACCCACCCAAGCTATCGACCAGCGAGGCCGGAACCGCCGCGATGATCACACCCTTGGTTTGGCCGTAATAGCCGTCGAGCGGGATCGCGCCGAAGAGTTGGCCGCCCGCTGTCGCGTCGACCGTGACGACGCCGCCGGACGCGAGCGCTTGCTTCGCCGCGGTCGCGACATTGGGTTGGCCCGCTGCGGCAACGATATCTGCGGGCGCGCCGCTGTCGGCCACGATTTCGCTCGTGTCGCCGACCACCTCGAGCAATAGATTGTGACCGCTCGTGAGATCGCTCGTGCGCGTGAGCCGCTCGTCATTCAGCGGCGTGCCGACGACGAGCGCGCCGATCACGGCGCCGTTGTCGCCGCGCACCGGCGCGTAGCTCGCGAGCATTTGTTCTTGGCGCTTGTGATCGAGCCAAATCGCGCTCGAGGTATGCCCGCTCTTCAGCGATTCGCCGAGCGACGGGTACGCCGCAGCCATGTTGTCGCCGCGCATCAAGGCCGAGCCGTTGCGACCGATCGCCACGCCCTGCGCATCGACGAACAGCACCAGCGAAGGCACCATTTTCACGAACGTCGGCTCGGTCACGGCTGCGTCGCGCAAGCGATTGGCTTCGGCGGTGGCGGCTTCACTGCGAACATCCGCCGTGCTGCCCGCGAACACCGCGTGCACTGAAGGCGCGCTCGCGTTGCCCTCGAGCCAGCGCTCCATGCGCAACGCGTCCAGGGCGAGCTGCGAGTTCGCGGCGCGCAGTGCTTGCGCGACCTCACGTTTGCGTTCCGCCTGGTTGGCGACGACGTCTTTGAGCGACGTAGCCAAGAGGACGTACGTCAAGACAGCGACGACAATCACGATACCGGCGTTTACAATGATGATTTTCCAACGCATTCTGAGGCCCCTTTGGCTCGACCAAGCCCGCGATCGGTATGGCCGCACTCCAACGAAAACGCATCCAAGCGCTTTGGGTCCGACGGTACTACTAGTCTCTTCCGAGCTAAAGCTCCGAAACTCACGCCGGGCATTGGTTAGCCTCGTGAGCGAGCTCAGACCATGAAACCCGATTCGCCTACATCAGCAGCGAGTTCTCGACCGAAGAGCCTGGCGCTCGTCGACGATCCGCTCTTTGTCGAGCATCGCGCACCAGCCGGACATCCGGAGCGCGCCGAACGCTTGCATGCTGCGCGCGCCGCGGTCGCTCAGGTGGAGCTCGATTTACAACGCATCGAGTTGCGCGCGCGCGCCGCGACGAACGACGAACTCGAGCGCGTGCACAGCGAACGGTATTTGCGCGCACTTGACCAGGCGGCCGGCCGCTCAGGCTATTTCGATGCGGACACGTACTATAGCGAAGCTTCGGTGGAAGCGGCGCGAACGGCGAGCGGCGCAGCCATCGTGCTCACCGACGCGCTGCTCGAGCGTCGCGCGGAGTTCGGCTTGGCGCTGCTTCGTCCGCCGGGGCATCACGCGCGGCCCGACACGGCGATGGGGTTTTGTTTGCTCAACAACGTCGCGATCGCGGCCGCGCATGCACGCGCGCGTGGCGTCGAGCGCGTGGCGATCGTCGACTTCGACGTGCATCACGGCAACGGCACGCAAGAGATCTTTTATCGAGAGCCTTCGATTCTGTACGTCTCGCTGCACCAGTTTCCATTTTATCCGGGCAGCGGTGCCGCCGAAGAGACCGGCACGGGGGACGGCCGAGGCTACACGGTGAACGTGCCGCTCTCCGCCGGCGCAGGCGATGCGGTCTACGCCGCCGCGATCGAGCGCATCGTCGCGCCAGTGCTCGAGAGCTACCGCCCGGAGCTTTTGCTGTTCAGCGCGGGCTTCGACGCGCACGCGCGTGACCCGCTCGCGCAAATGCAAATGACCAACGACGGGTTCAAAACCCTGGTTCGACGCACGCTCGGTGCGCTCGAACCGCGCGTCCCCGTCGGGCTCTTGCTCGAAGGAGGCTACGATCTGCTCGGCCTCGGCGGAGCGCTCCGCGCGGCCCTGGAAGGTTTGGACGAAGGCGCACTCCGAACGGTTGCGTCCGCCGAGCTGTGGCAGGAGCACGAGCAGGACCTGGCGCGCGCGACGGCAGCAGCAGCGGAACTTTGGAAGCTGAGTTGAGTTTGCGCGGACTTCTGGCGCCATTTCCCGGCGCCAGGCCCGATGGCAACGGCCTCATCGCGCGCTTTCGTGATGAGGCATTTTTTCGGGGTGAGTAACGGGGATCGAACCCGCGACAACCGGAGCCACAATCCAGTGCTCTACCACTGAGCTATACCCACCGTAGGGGTACGACGAAGGCCAATCGGCCGCCGGCGCAGGCGGTACTTAGCTCACATTCGGGGCCGCGAGCAACCCTCGCTCGCGCAATTTCCACTCCGGAAAGCAGACGGCGCCGCAAATTGTCGGGCTATGATGTGCGCTCGGAGGAATGCTCATGATGAATGCTTGTCTGCGCTGGTCGCTACTGGGGGCTCCCTTGCTCATCTCGCTCGGTTGCAGTGACCCGGTACCACCGCCCGCGCAAGGCGCGCTGTCGATGTCGATTTCGCAGGCGGCAAGCCCACCCGCGGGCATGGCCTGTCCCGACGAAGGCACGACGTATCGAATCGGCGCCATCGACTCGAAGACCATGATGATTCAAGCGCCCGATATGAGCACGCCGGGCCAAAGCGTGATCAGCGGCGAGGACGGCGCATCGATCACTTGTTCGGTGACCGGCGGTAACGGCAATTTCAAATTCTCCGGCTCGCTCAGCGGCACCACTCCAGAGGGTTATCACGCGAGCGTGGTCTTCGCGAACGGCCAAGTCGGCGCCGATTTCACCGGCACCGCAGACGTCGCCGTCTCGACTTCGAGGCTCGCCGCGCAGACTTACCAGAACATGATGCCGTGCACGATCAAGGTGCTACCACCGCCGAATACGAGCTCGGTGCCACCGCAAATCAAGGGCGGCAGCATGTGGGCCGAATTCGCCTGTCCCGACGTCGAAAATCCGCCGTCCGGCTTGTGTCAGGTTGGATCGACCAGCGTCGTCGTGCTCGAGAATTGCTCCGGCTCCTGAGCTCGCGTCTCGCTCACGCGCAAAAAACGCGAACGGCCTGACCCAGGCGGTTCGCGTTTTTATTTTTGGGGTGCTCCTGCGCGGCAATCGCGCGCACAGAATCAGCGCTTGTGTTCGGGCTTCGGCGCCACGACACCGGCCGGCGGTGTATCGGCCGTGACATCCGGCACCGAGGCCAGCGGCGAGCGCACGGCGGGTGTCGGCATCGTATCCGAGAAGGCGTCCTCGCCGCCCGCTTCGATGCGCACGACGACTGCGGTGACGTTGTCTTCGCCGCCGTGCTCGTTGGCGAGCGCGATCAGCTTGCGGCACACTTCGTCGAGCTCCTTCGACGATTGCACGAGCTGTAAAATCTCGTCGTCGTCGATCATGCCGCTCAGGCCGTCCGAACACAGCAAATAAGCATCGCCGACCTGCGCGTCGTCGGCCTGTAGATCGACCGAGACGTGCTCTTGCATGCCGAGCGCGCGCGTGATCACGTTTTTCGGTAGCTCGCTGCGCTGCTCTTCGGTGAGCTCGGGCATCGCCAACAGATAGTCGTTCACGAGCGAGTGATCGCGCGTCATCTGCTTGATCTGGCCGCCGCGCACGCGATACGCGCGGCTGTCCCCGACGTGCCCGATGTACATTTTCTTTTTGCGCGGGCTGAACAAGCAACCGACGACCGTCGTGCCCATGCCGTGGTACTCGCGCGAGCGCGCGCTGCGATCCACGATTTGGCGATTGGCGATGCGGATGCCCGTGAGCAAGCGGTTCTCTTCTTCGGACAAGCGCGAGTCGAAGTGGAACGGCCAGGTGAAATCTTCGGTCGCGGTCGCGCGGAAAAAATCGACGATCGCTTCCGTGGCGAGTTTGCTCGCTACGTCCCCCGCGCGATGCCCACCCATGCCGTCCGCGACGATGTAGAGCGTGTGCTCTTCGAGGATCGCGAAGCTATCTTCGTTGTGATCTCGCTGCAGCCCGACGTCCGTCACTCCGGCCGCTACGGCGCGCATGACACAATTCTCTGAAGCGTTGATTGATTCGCCATGCAGGCCGGACCCTCGTCGAGAGCAACCTGCAAGATTTCACGCGCATATTCCGCTGTCAAGCGAGCGCCCGAGCGCGAAGGGCCGAGCGAAGCCCGAACGATCCGCTCGAATTCCGCGTTTGACGGCTCGGGCGGGCGCGCCGACGCTCCGCTCGTCGCTCGCGAGCGCGCCGTGCGCGCGGGAGTTTCCTCGGTAGGAAGCGGCTTACCCGCGCTGAGAGCCGCGGCGCGACTCGATCAGATGGCGAGGATCTCTTTTTCCTTGGTCTGGATGATGTGATCGATCGCCTGGCCGGCCTCGGCCATGATTTCTTCGACTTTTTTCTTCGCGCGCTCGACTTCGTCTTCGCTCGCGTCGCCCGAATCTTTGAGCTCGCTCAGCATGTCGAGCGCTTCGTGGCGCGCTTTCCGCACGCTCACTTTGCACTCTTCTCCGTCTTTCTTGGCGACCTTCACCAGATCTTTGCGGCGCTCTTCGCTGAGCGGCGGGATCGGGATGCGAATCAGATCGCCGTCGACTTGCGGATTCAAACCGAGGTCCGATTCGCGGAGCGCTTTCTCCGCCGCCTTGACCTGCGATTTGTCCCAGGGTTTGACCGTGAGCAAACGCGGCTCGGGCACCGCGACCGTCGCCATCTGACCGAGCGGCGTGCTCTGACCGTAGTAATCGACGCGAATCGAATCGAGCATCGACGGGTGCGCGCGCCCGGTGCGAAGCTTGGCAGCCTCGCGGCGCAGCGCTTCTTTCGATTTCTCGATGGCTTGGCGAAGCTCGTTCAAAACGTCGTCGATCATCTCGTACCTCTAGAAGTGACTCACGAAAGAGTTCGCGCTTTCTATATCACTTGCGTGAAACCACGGCGAGTGACGGAGCTTCGCCTCAATCGTGCGGCGGTTCGGCGCGATGCTTCTTTTTTGCGGCAGGCTTGCGCACCGCGGGCGAGGCGCCCGCGTCGTGGGCCGCGGAGCCGGCGTCGGCAGCCCAGAATTGTTTGTCCGCTTCGCGCAATTTGCGCTCGTTTTCGGCTTCGACCACCGCGGCGGCGCTGGCCGCGGCTTGGCGCATCACTTCGTCCGCTTCGCGCGTGCGCTTGAACACGTAGAGCCCGAGCACCCCGAGCATCAACGACGCACCGACGAGCAATCCGGCGAGCATGCGCCCGCGCCCCGACGGTTGAATCTCGAGATCGCCGGGATCGACCATGCTCGGCGCCATCGGTCGAATTTCGTACACGACTTGCTCGCGCTGCGCGCGCGCCCACTCATCGAGACGCACGAGCGCGTCCGCCAGCTCGGCGACCGACGCGAAGCGCTTCTTCGGAGCGCGCGAGCACGCACGCTCGAACCAAGCATCGAACGATTTCGGTAGCGAGTGTTGGATCTGCGACGGCACCGGCATCGGCGCGGCGCACACTTTCAAGACCACGTCGCCGATCGCGTCGCCCTCGAACGGCACGCGGCCGCAGACGGCCGAAAATGCGCACGCGCCGAGCGACCAAATGTCGGACGCGACGCTGACCGGTGCGCTCGAGGTGAGCGCTTCCGGGCTCATGTAATGCGGCGTGCCGAGCACCATGCCGGCTTGCGTCGCGGAAGCGCCGCTCGCGGCTTCATCGTGCACCATCTTGGCGATGCCGAAATCGACCAGCTTGACCGAGTAACCGAGCGGCCCGGCTTCGCTGTCCTCGGCCAAGAAGATGTTGTCCGGTTTGAGATCGCGGTGAACGATCCCAGCCGAGTGCGCCGTGTTCAGCGCGCGCGCCGCTTGCTGCACGATGGTCGCGACTTCGCTGAGTGGCAATTTGCCACGGCGCTGAATCGCTTGTTCGAGCGACTCACCCTCGAGGTATTCCATTACGATGTACGGCTGGCCACCCTCAGTGACACCGTGATCGTAGACTGCAACCGCGTGCCGACTTTTGATCCTGGCTGCGGCTTTGGCTTCGGTGTCGAAGCGACGCAAAGCTTCGGCGCTGCCGGCGAGCTTCGGGTGCACGAACTTGATCGCGACGAGTTGGTTCAGCGTGACGTGACGCCCGGCCCACACGCTGCCCATCCCGCCCTGCCCAATCAAGCGCTCGACGAGATAGCGCCCGGCTATCGTCGTGCCCTGGTAGTCGGGAGAGGTCGAGTCGGTCATCGGCAGTCGAACGGGCCCGAGACAAAGAGCCGAGCTAGGAGCTTAGCGCAGTGCTCGGTATTCAGCGAGGCGCCGCAAAAATCGTCCTTTTCACCCCAGCTCGTCGCAAGCACTAGATGCATTTTCGAGTCGTGAGCTGGAACATCCACAAGGGCATCGGCGGCGTCGATCGCCGCTACCGCTTGGACCGCGTGATCGAGCTGCTCGCGACTCTGTCGCCCGACATCGCGCTGCTCCAAGAGGTGTCGGAAGACATGCCACGCTCGCAGTTTCACGATCAGCCGAGCGCGCTCGCGACCGCGCTCGAAATGCCGCACCTCGCGTTCGGGCCCGAGCACCGCTTTCGCATGGGCGGCTACGGCAACGCGATTTTGAGCCGTTGGCCGCTCAGCGACGTGAGCCGCGTCGACTTGACGATTGGGACGCGCAAGAAGCGCGGCGCGATCACGGCGCGCGCGCACGTGCAGACACCACACGGGCACACGCGCAGCTTGGTGATCGTCAACATGCACCTCGGGCTCGCGGGCTCCGAGCGCGGACTACAGCTCGAGCGATTTTTGGCGTCGCACCCGTTCGCGCATTTGCAACGTCGCACGCCCGTCGTGCTCGGCGGAGATTTGAACGACGTCTGGGGCTCGCTCGGCCTGCGCTATTTGGAGCCGGCTGGGTTTGGTCGCGCGGGGACACTGATCAACACTTTTCCGGCGGCGCTGCCGATGCGGCCGCTCGACGGCGTGTTCGTGCGCGGGGACTTGCGCTCGCGCCACACCAGCGTTCCGCGCACGAAATTGGCCAAACAAGCATCGGATCATCTCCCGCTCGTCGCGGACCTGGATCTGACGCACCTGGAATGAACGGTTTCGCGCGGCGAACCGCTTGACGACGCCGAGCGCCGCACGTCTGCTTGCGCCGACGAACATCAACCCGAGCGAGCAAATCATGTCCAAATCTGCACTGACTTCGCGCCCTGAATGGCAAGCCCTGAACGCTCACTACGACCAAACCAAGAACCAACATCTGCGCGACCTGTTCGCCCAGGATGCCCAGCGCGCCGAACGTTTTCACGCGGACGCGCTCGGACTTCACCTCGACTATTCGAAAAATCGGATCACGGACGAGACCTTGAAGCTGCTCTTGGCGCTGAGCGATGCCGTCGGTTTGCGCCAAAAAATCGACGCGATGTTCGCCGGTGAAAAGATCAACACGACCGAGAATCGCGCGGTCTTGCACACGGCTTTGCGCGCGCCGAAGGGCGCTTCGATTTTGGTCGACGGCAAGAACGTCGTGCCCGAGGTGCACGCGGTGCTCGACAAGATGGCCGCTTTCGCCGAGCGCTTGCGCAGCGGCGCGTGGAAGGGCCACACGGGCAAGGCGATCAAGAACGTGGTCAACATCGGCATCGGCGGCTCGGATTTGGGGCCGTACATGGCGACCGAGGCGCTGCGTTTTTACAGCGCCAGGCAGCTCACGTTCCGCTTCGTCTCGAACGTGGACGCGACGGACTTCGCCGAAGCGACGCACGATCTCGATCCGGAAGAGACGCTCTTCATCGTCTGCTCGAAGACGTTCACGACGCTCGAAACGCTCGGCAACGCGAAGACGGCACGTGACTGGTCGCTCGCCAAATTGAAGGATCCCGCGGCCGTCAAAAAGCATTTCGTCGCGGTGTCGACCAACGCGGAAGAGGTCGCAAAGTTCGGCATCGACACCGAGAACATGTTCGGCTTTTGGGATTGGGTGGGCGGGCGCTATTCGTACGACTCCGCGGTCGGCTTGTCTTTGATGATCGCGATCGGCGGCGACGCTTTCCGCGACATGCTGAGTGGCTTCCACGCCATGGATGAGCATTTTCGAACCACGCCGTTCGCGCAAAATTTGCCGGTTTTACTCGGGCTAATCGGCATTTGGTACAACGACTTTTACGGCGCGGAGACGATCGCGGTGCTGCCGTACGATCAGTACCTCGCGCGCTTCAGCGCGTACTTGCAGCAACTCGACATGGAGTCGAACGGCAAGCGCGTTACCCTTCAGGGTGATGCGGTGGATGCGCAGACGGGCCCGATCCTCTGGGGCCAGCCGGGCACGAACGGGCAGCATGCGTTTTACCAATTGATCCACCAAGGCACCAAAATCATCCCCTGCGACTTCATCGGTTTTTGCCAAAGCTTGAACCCGATCGGCTCACATCACGATCTCTTGATGGCGAACTTCTTCGCGCAAACCGAGGCGCTCGCATTCGGCAAGACCGAAGCCGAAGTCGCGAAAGAAGGCGTGCCCGCCGCGCTCGTTCCGCACAAGAGCTTCCCTGGCAACCGCCCGACCAACACCATCTTGTGCGACCGGCTCACGCCCAGCATGCTCGGCAAATTGGTGGCTTTGTATGAACACAAAATTTTCGTGCAAGGCGTGGTTTGGGGCATCAACTCGTTCGATCAATGGGGCGTCGAGCTCGGCAAAGTGCTGGCCAAGCGCATCGCGAGCGAGCTCGAAAGCAAGAGCGACCCCGCGCTCGACCACGACGCTTCGACCAACGCGCTGATCAAGCGCTACCGCGCCGCGAAAAAGGGCTGACGACGTCCACTACGACGTGAACGGCGAGCGCCGTCGTCGGCCTCGGAATTGTGGATTCTCAGTTGCAAATGCAACTGAAGATTGGACGCGAGAGCGCGCTCCCGGCGCCGCGGTGCGGCGAATCGAGAGCTGCCGTATGTCACGGGAAACCGGGCGACGCTCCGCACTGGCGCACGCGAGCTGCTGCGAGGCGACCCCACAAAAATCAACGCACGGCAGCGAGTGGCTCAGCCGCCGAGCTCGGCGCGCACTTTGGCCGCGAAGTCGGCGCCTTGTGCGTGATCCAGTTTGCCCGCGGGCCAGCCGATGCCGAGGCCTGATTTTTCGTCGGGCTTCGGGATGATGTGAAAGTGCACGTGCGAGACGGCTTGGTGCGCCGCGCTCTCGTTGTTTTCGAGCACGTTGTACGCGCTCGTGCCGGTGAGGCGTTTGATCGCGCGGCACAAACGCGGCAGCACGCGGCCGAGCGCGGCGGCGGAGTCGTCCGAGAGTTGATCCAGGGTTTTGGCGCGTTCTTTCGGGATCACGAGCGCGTGGCCGAAACTGAGCGGCGCGATGTCGAGCAAAGCGAACACGTGCTCGTCTTCGTAGAGTTTGTGGCTCGGGATTTCGCCGCGCAGGATTTTGTCGAACACCGTTTCGGCCATGTTCGGCTTTTACCATCGCCCGTTTGCGACGTGCATCGTGCGCGCGAATGAGCCAGATTTCAGGGAGAAGCCATGCTGAAAGCCAGCTCGATCCTCGGCAATAGCCAGCGCCTCGACGGCGGCGCGATGTTCGGCAATGCGCCACGCGCGCTGTGGAGCCGCTGGCTCGCGCCGGACGATGCGGGACGCATTCCGCTCGCCTGCCGCGCGCTGCTCGTGAACGACGGCGCGCGCAACATTTTGTTCGAGACCGGAATCGGCACGTTTTTCCCACCCGAGCTGCGCGACCGCTACGGCGTGCTCGAGAGCGAACACGTGCTGTTGAATTCGCTCGCCGAGCTTGGTTTGAGCGACTCGGAGATCGACGTGGTCGTCTTGAGCCATTTGCATTTCGATCACGCGGGCGGCTTGCTCGCGCCGTTTCGCGACGGCAAAAAGCCGGAGCTTTTATTTCCGCGCGCTCGTTTCGTGGTCGGGCAGACAGCATTCGAGCGCGCGGAGCATCCGCATTTGCGCGACCGAGCGTCGTACATTCCGGAGCTACCCAGCTTGCTGCGCGAGAGCGGAAGACTCGAGTTGGTCGAATCGGGCGCGAGGCATGCGCGCATTTTGGGGGAGCGCTTCGAGTTCGTCGAAACCACGGGCCACACGCCGGGTATGCTGCACGCGCGCGTCGCCGGTGAGCGCGCGCGCCTGTTTTTTGCGGCAGATTTGGTGCCCGGTCGTGCTTGGGTGCATCTGCCAATCACGATGGGCTACGACCGTTACCCCGAACATTTGGTGGACGAAAAATCCGAACTGTTCCGCGCTTTCGCCGAACGCGGCGAATACCTATTCTACACACACGATCCCGAAGTCAGCGCGTCGCGCGTGGTCGAAAGCCGCGGCCGCTATCAACCGAAAGACGAGCTTCGCGCGTTTCGCGCCTGGGATTTGGACGCGCTGAGCGCGCCCGCTTAGCTCAGCGTGAGCGCTGATTTCGGCGCTTGCGTCGTCGAAAGCCGAACGCAAACGCGCCGAACAAAAAGCCGCTCAGCGCAGCCGCGACGCGCGAACGCCTGCCGGACGAGTACGAGCACCCGCCGCTGTCCGACGAAGAGGACGACGCTTCACCGCTCGTGCCGCCGCCAGCACTGCTCGTCGCGGTGCCACCCGCGCTCGTCGCGGTGCCACCCGCGCTCGTCGTCGCGCTGCCGCCGCTGTTGTTCGCTGCGCCCGCGCTGCCGCCGGACGTGG
>DATATR010000169.1:0-7520 GCA_036268695.1 Polyangiaceae bacterium
CGCGCAAGTAGTAATCGACGTCGTAGTCGCGCGGATCGGGGTTGTCGTCGCGCTCGTCGTCGTCGAGCTCGGGTTCGCTGAGCAAGCCCGCGCGGCCGCGCACCGCCCGGTAAACGCGGATGCGCTCGCCCGGCGCCCACTCGCTCCGGCCGTTCGCGAGCAGGGCTTCGTAGCTGAGCTCGCGTCGAAACGCGCGCGTGGCCTCGTACTGCGCCGGCGTCTTGGTCAGCCGCACCTTGGCCGAGACGTCGCGGGTCGTGATTTGGCGTCGACGTAGCGCGAGCACGGTCGAGACGTATTCGCGGCGCACCGAGACCAAATCACCCGCGAGCAAATGGCCGAGCGCGCGGCGCAAGAAATCCTCGCCGAACGGCTCGGCGCGGCTCGAGCGAAACGCGACGCCGCGCAGGACGAGCGGGCCCGAGTACGGCTCGAGCGCGTAGTTTTTCGGCTCGTGCGAGAGCATCGCCGCATAGCGGCCTTCGAACTCGAGCTTCACGAGCGGCGGCAAGAGCGCGGCGACCTCGGCCACGACGCGCCGTTCGTCCGCCTCCGTGAAGGCCTCGGGCACCGAAAAATAGACGCCGTCCGTGTCGGCTTCGAGCAGTTGCACCCCGCGTGCTGCAAGCTCTCGACAAAGCAAGCCGAGCACTTCGCGTCCGCGCCGCGTGACTTCGTTCGCCGCGTGCACGTCTGCGAAGCGCGTCAAACCGACCGCGCCCAGGTAGCCGTAAGCCGAATTGACCACGAGCTTCATCGCCGCAGAAATCGCTTCTTGGGTGAAACGCTGTTCGGAACGCTGCGTGGCTTCGCGCGCGCGCTGCTTCGCCAGAAGCCGCTGCTCGACGAGTTGATCGACCAGCGCGAGCAACGCATGCAAGCGATCGCTCACTGGGCCGATGCGATATTGCCGCATCAAAGACGGATAGAGGCTCGCGACATCCGCTTTTACGACTCTCGCAGCGACGCCGCAGGCGAATAAATGCAGCGCCGCGCCGCTGTGCTCGGTCCCATCACCCGGTTGATGCGCGGGCAGCGCTTCGCCCGCGCGCAAATAAGCGCGCACGAGCAGTGGATCGATCACGCCGGTTGCTGCGCCGGCGTCCGCGAGCCGCTCATATCGGCGCGGTGCCATTTTCGCGAGTGCGAACGCCGCGCCGCCGAGCAAACGACCGAGCCCGGCCGCTTCCGCGACGTCATCGGTCGCGTAGTGGCGCACGCGCGCCGGATCGCTCTTGAATACTTGATACACGCGCGCGCCCGGCAAGTATTCGCGCTCCGGGCTCGCAATCCCGAAGTGACGCGCCACCGCTTTCAAGCCGTGCCCCGGCAAATCTCGAGCCGCGAAATCGTGCCGGCGAACGGCGTCGAGCGAGTCGATCAGCTCGCGACCGGGCATCGTGTAGCGCGTGCGGCGGAGTTTATTGGTGTTGCTCGTCGAGCCGCGTTCGAACGAGGCGCCGCGCGCCGCGGCTCGTTGCAAGAGCCCTGGCTCTCCCGTTCGAGCGAGCACCAGCGGCACGCCCAGCCGTCGCGCGCGCTCGACTACGAACGGCAAATCGAAACCGTGCAGATTGTGACTTTCGATCACGTCGGGATCGAGCGTGCGGACACACGCGCAGAATCGTTCGAGCAAATCGCGCTCGCTCGCGTCGTCGTCGGTGCGCGCTTCGAGGATTTCGGTTTTGCCTTCAGGATCGCGGATCGCGATCAAAAAGATGCGATTTCGGGCTGGATCGAGCCCAGTCGTCTCGAGATCGAATTGCAAGCGCGTGACTTGATCGAAGCTCAAATCCTTGAAATAGGTTCGACCTGAAGCCACCAAGTACTGATCTTCGGGTGCGAGCGTGAGCACGCTCTCCGGGCCGAGATCGCGCACGTGCGAAAGCGCGCGTCCGAGGCGCTGGCGCGCGCCGCCGAGCACGGCACTCGCGAGCGCGCGTCCGTCCGCGGCGCGCACCAAAAAGCGAAGCGCGCCGGGACCCGCGAGCTCTTCGTAGCTCACACCTTGTGGGTCCTGGTCGCCTTCCGGTTTCAAGCGCGCGCCCAAGTGACGCAAATCGGTCAGCGAATCGAGCAAGAGCCACGGACGAAAGCGGGCGTCTTCGCGGAACAAACTTCCGCTCCGTGGATCGCGTCGCCAAACGATCGCGCGCCCATCGAGATTCGCCCAGACCGAGACGATGCCTGGAGTTTGGTCCCAACCCCAAAGCCATTCGTGAGACAAGTCGGGCACAGCGCTCCGAAAAGTAGCATCGCTCTAACGTGGGGGCGCTAGTGCACCGCATCTGAGATACGCGCAAGTTTCAACGCCGAATTGCGCGGCGGTGCGCTATCATGGCCGGATGCGCGTCGTTTGGGCATTGGCGCTCTTCGCGTTGACCGCATGTGGTTCGTCGTCGAGCAGCGACGCAGGCACGTCTCCAGCTGCAAATTCCGGCGGAACCAGTGCCGGTTCCGGTAGCGCGAGCAGCGGCGCGTCGAGCGCGGGCACGAGCGCGGGCGGAACGAACTCGGCGAACAGCGGCGCAGGCGGCGCGTCGACGGCGGGCAGCGGCGCCAGCATGGCTGGCTCGAGTGCGATCGGCGGAGCGCCGAGCGGACGCGCGTTCCCGGACACGAACGCGAGCATCGCGATTTTGGCGGATCAATTGCCGACCATGAACGATGCGCAGATGAGTTTCGCCGTCAGCCACTACGTGGGCACGGAGAAACAACTTTTGCCGGTAACGCGGGCGCTGCGCGCGAAGAACCCGGATTTCATCGTGCTCCACTACCACTTGTCGATGTGGCAATCGGCACCCGCGACTGATTTCATCGTCGATGGGAAATCATGGGGCAACGATTATCCGACGGTCACGACGCACGAAGATTGGTTTTGGCACAATACGTCGAACATGCGCGTGCCGAGCAGCGCGGATCAAAAACTGCTCATGAACGTCTCGAACCCGGACTTTCAGGCGTATTGGGCAAAATCGTTGGCCGACCAAGTCGGCGCCGGAGAGTACGACGGCATTTTCTTCGACTCGGCGTCACCGGCGCTGCTGCAAGCCGAGTGTTCCGCGGTCGATCCGCGACTCGCAGCGACGGGCGCGCGCGACACCCAATTCAACGAGCTCGGCAATCAGACCTGGATCGAGGCGTGGCAAGCCTGGATGTCCACGCTCAACGCGACGCTCGCGGCGGAAGGCATTCCGTTGATCCCGAACACGAGCGCATTCGTCACCAGTTGGGACAACACCGACTATTCGCTCACTGCTGGCGCGTTCGTCGAAGGATTTGCAGACACCCATTTCGCCGAAAGCGATTGGCAAGCATCGACGAGCGAATTGCTGTCGCTCGCCGCCAAAGACAAACTCATGATCCTGCAAAACTACTTGCAGGATCCGAGCGACGTGACGACGCGCATGTACTACCTCGGTAACTACTTGCTCGTGAAAGGTCATCACACCTACCTCGACTATTTTTCGAACGCGGGCCCCTTCGAGTGGTACCCGGAGTGGGAGCTCGACCTCGGCGCGCCAACGAGCTCAGGCTCGAAAGCCGCGGATCTACTCGAGGGCGGCGTTTATCGGCGGAATTTTGCCAAGGGCAGCGTGCTCGTCAATCCGTCGTCGGCTGCGGTCGCGGTCGATCTCGGCGGTACGTTTCAGCGCATCGTGCCGAACGGCGGCGGCGCGGTGGATGCGAACGGCACGGCGAGCGGCAGCGTGAGCATGCAGCCGGTCACGTCCCTGTCCGTCGCCGCGACCAGCGCGGAAATCATTTTGAATTGAGTGCCGTGTGCTTCGGGTGTTTGCCTTGGCAAGTGAGGTGAAACGCGTCGATACCGCCGGTCGCGAGTGGCCCGCAGAAGCTCAAGCAGGGCGTTTCTTTGGGGAAGCAATCGCAGCTCGGTTTTTTGCCGTTCGTTAGTTTGCATGCGTCCGGCAGTGGTTGGCAGAAGTGATCGGTCGGTAAATCGAAGACGTCGCTGAGGTAGATTTCGCAGTAGCTTTTGTGTGCGTCGCAGTAGTTTGCGCCGCACGCCGCGAAATCGGGGATGATCGCTTTGCAGCCGCCCATCACGGCCAAGTCTTCACGCGCGGCGTGAGCGGCGCAGGCATTGTCGTACACTTTGCCGCTGCACGCGCAGACTGGCTCGTACGTGCCCGCGCCGCTCGGACAAGCCGTGGGCCTCGCGCGGCACGTGCCCGGCGCTTGGCCTTTGCCGCACAGTCCGGGCTCGAATTCGCAATACTCGTTTCGCGCGCAGCTCGAGTTGTCATGACAACCCGAGCTGCTGCTCGCGGTCGCGGACGGCGCCACACTCGCCGTGGTCGTCGCGGCGCCGCTCACCGCAGACGAGCGGCGCTCGACGTCGCGGTTCGATTTCGAATCACAAGCCACGAGCGCCAGCGTGGAGCACGCGGCGAGCAACGAAACGCGCACGCGAGTTCCGCGCATCCGTCGATCATCGCCGAGAACGGCGCCGAGCGCGAGCCCGCGAAAG
Organism: Polyangiaceae bacterium; assembly: GCA_036268695.1. Lineage (GTDB taxonomy): Bacteria > Myxococcota_A > Polyangia > Polyangiales > Polyangiaceae > PMG-095. The sequence continues at coordinate 4,493 of DATATR010000169.1, forward strand.
GCCCAAGCCGCCGAATACCGAGGCCAAGAAAAAGCCAGCCAGCGATTCCGTTCGGCTCTGCCCGACCGCGCGGCAGCTGCAGCCGTTGCTGTCCGAGCTCGAATCGCCGCTCGAACCCGCGCTGCTGCTCACGGTGCCGCCGCTCGCGCTGCTCGTGCCCGCGCTGCTCGCGCCGCCACTCGACGACGTGCTACCGGCAATCGACGTGCTACCGGCGATCGATGCTTGTCCGCCGAAGCCCGTGACGCCGCCGCCCGTCGTAGCGCCGCCGTTCGACGCGCCGCCGCTCGTGCCGCTGCCGCCGCCGTTCGACGCGCCGCCGTTCGTGCCGCTGCTGCCACCGTTCGATGCGCCGCCGTTCGACGCGCCGCCGGCGCCGCCGCTGCCGGTTTGCTTCATTCCGAGCCAGGGCGCGACGCAATGATTCGAGCTGTCGCAGGCGCATTCGCTCGGACAAGTCGCGCCGCACGGCCCGCTCGCGATGTTGCCGTAGTTGCCAGCGCGGAGCGCCGTCAAATCGCTGCTCGGTTTGTTGTTGGCGGCGATCGCGCAATGCGCGGTCGCGATCTTGTCGATATCCGATTCGTTGCAGGTGTACGGCGCGTCGCCCGCGCCGTCCGGCGTGTCGTTACAGATTTGGCCGCCGCCGTTCGCGCCCGGCCCTTGCAGCAGCGAAAGCACCGCTTTTCCCGCGGCCAAGCTCATGTACGCGGCAACATATTCGGAGCGCTTCACGTCGGGATTCGGCACGCCGAGATTGTCCCATTTCACGCCGTCCCCGGATTGCAGCGAGAACATGTGACTGAAACCGGAGTAGCCGTCGCCGTTCGGCATCGCGGCGAACACGTTGTCGAGCGCGACGACCTTGGGATCCGAGCTATCGCCGTTCGGATAAAATCGCGCTTTTTGCGCGGCAGCGGCTTTGATCAAATTCTGATCGTTATCCTGCGTGCCCTCGGTGTTCATGATGTGAAAGTCCATCAAATTGGGGAACGCGCTCTGATGATCCGCCCACCAATCCGTCGGCCAGCCCGAGCTCGAAAGGCCGGTCCAATCGTTGATGGCTTCGTGGAGCGAGAGCAAGTAGCCCCAAAAGCCAGTCGCGCCGTACGCGCTGCCGACGAACGCGTCGTACGCGACGCCATCACCGAAATGATCGCAGGCGGTGCCGGTGTGCGCGCCGCCCGTTTGCGTATCGAGCTCGAACTCGAACGTATCCGGCGCCTGAATGTTGAACGTACTTTCGAGTGTAGTGACGACCTTGTCGCCGTAAGCGCAAAACGCGGCCGGTAACGCGCTCTGCCCGGTCGGCGCGGTGTCTTGAATGCACCAGCGTGACTTCGTCAAATTGGCGTTCGCGCAAGCCGTCGCGGGCGAATACCCCGCGCAGCATTGCGCCCACGCCGACGCCGGAACCATCACACAAACGAATGCCGCAGCGCCAACTACGGCGCGAGTCGCTTTGCTCATGTCCAAGCAAAAGCGCTCTGATATCGACTTCAGCTCAGCTTTTTTCGCGCGCCGCCGTCGTTCCACGAACAACGAAAGATTCTTACTTTGTGAGGGTGCAATGCGACGCGTCGATTCGTGCGCGCGAGCGCCTGTCGCGGCTTGGAATCTAGTTGCAAATGCAACTGTTGGTTTGCGCGCGCGAGTGGCTGTCGCGGCTTGGAATCAGTTGCAAATGCAACTGTGGTTTTCGCGCGCGAGCGGCTGTGGCGGCTTGGAATCAGTTGCAAATGCAACTGTTGTTCGTGCTCGGACGCGCGTTCGCGGCGCGCTTGGTGGCGCGAAACGTCCATTGGCGTCGGGATTGGCCGGCGCGCGATGCGCGCAAAGCAGTTGGCGCTCCGCGGACGGCGCGGGCGCCGGACGCTTGGGGCGCCCGGCGCGCGGAGGACGCGGAGCGGACGAGCACGCCGGCCGTGTTCGCGCCGCTGTATGCCGAGGGGCAACCAATTAAAAACATTAAAGATTATTCTAGGCTTGACTTGGCCGAGCAGACGGGACAAATAAACATCCGCGTATCTTGGTGAACGGATAGATGGCGCTTTCGCAGTATGTCGAGACGCTCAATTTGTTGGGCGATGAGAGTCGGATTCGACTCTGCGCGCTGCTGCGCGAGCGCGAGCTGTGCGTTTCGGATTTGGTGCGCGTGACTGGGATTGCGCAGTCGCGCGTGTCGACGCATCTCGGGCGCTTGCGCGAGGCGGGGTTCGTTTGGGATCGGCGGCAAGGCACGCAGTGTTTTTATGGGCTCTCGCTCAATCTGTTGCCGGACACGGCGCGCGCGGTGCTCGATGAAGCCGCGAAGAGCTCGGACCCGACCTTGCTCGGCGATCAAAAACGTTTGCAAGAGATGGACGCGGAGCGGCGCGGTGGTTTGCCCGAGTCGGCGCTCGACGATCTCGAGCGGTATTATTCGCCGGGGCGCACTTGGCAGTCGCTCGCCGTCGGCATCGCGGCGTTTTTGAAGCTCGGCGATGTGCTCGATGTGGGCTCGGGTGACGGCGCGGCCGCGGCGTCGCTCGCGCCGTATTGCAAGTCGCTCACTTGCATCGACACGAGCGCGCGCATGATCGAGAGCGCCAAAGAGCGACTCGCGAAATTCGCGCACGCGCGCGCCGCGGTGGCGGACGTGCACGCGCTGCCGTTCGCGGACGAGTCGTTCGATTCGGTGCTGATGTTTCACACGCTCACTTACGCCGAAGCGCCCGAACGCGCGCTCGCCGAGTGCGCGCGCGTGCTGCGTCCGGGCGGAAAAATCGTGCTTTTGTGCCTCAATGAACACCAGCAGCACGAGGTGACCGCGCGCTACGGTGAGCGCCACCCCGGATTTTCGCCGCAAAAAGTGGGCGAGCTCTTGGCGCGCGCGGGGCTCGAGCTCAAAAGTTCGGAAATTGCCTGCCGCGAAGTCAAAAAGCCGCACCTCGAAGTGGTGCTCGCCAGCGCGGACAAGCCTCGCTCGGCGTCGAAGAAAAAGCTCCGCGCGAGCTGACGTTTTTTAAAACCTCGAGATGAGTCACCG
>DATATR010000170.1:0-35850 GCA_036268695.1 Polyangiaceae bacterium
ACGAGCCGGCCTTTCACTTCGCGCTCGCCCGCCGGTCCGCGCAAACGCACCGCCGCGCCGCCGCCTTCGAGCGCGCGAAAATCCAAGACTTCGGTGTTCTCTTCGTAAGTGACGCCGTAGTTCGCCATGCGCTTGGCCAGGAACGCATCGGCGTCCGCCCGCAGCATGTGCACGTCTGGCCCGTTCGGCAGCAGCACCGCTTCGAACATGACCTCGTGGTTGTCCGCCAATTTTTGGCCTTCGCGATGAACGCCGTACCAAAAAATCTGCTTTGGCCAGGCCGCGCAGCCATGCTCGCGCAGCCCCAAATAATGACCGACCTCGCCGAGCTCCGGCACGTTGTAAGTGGTCGCGAGGTGATTCAGAAGCAGCGTAGTGGTCGGGATGGTCGACTCACCAATCACGAAACGAGGATGCGTTTTTCGCTCTACGACGAACGTGCGCAAGCCGCAGCGCGCGAGCACCATGGCGGTGATGGAGCCTGCGATTCCGCTGCCGAGCACGATGATGTCAAACTGTTCGTCCATCCCTGACCTTCTGGTTTTGTTGGTGCCGTGCGCACTTTTTCAGCGCAAAGCGACCACGAGAAATAACACACGCCAAGAACGGTTGCACATTTGCGCGCACCTACACCGTGCGCGATTAGGCGCGTTTTCTGCCGACTCGTCGCGTTCAGCTCGCGGATGCAAACAAAACCGCGAGCGTTTCGGGTGGCGCTTTTCGTCAAGCTCACTCGAGCGTGAGCTGGCGAACGCAGCGGACGGAAAATGATCTCGGTGCGCGATTTTCTCCAGTCGCGTTGCGCCAGCACGGCAAATCCTTCGTCCGTAGACCGGATCGAAGCATCAAAATCTCGGTGCCTTCGTACGTAGGCACTTTCGTCGATCGAAAATTTCCGAGGCTATCTACGTAGGCACTTCCGAGTGCGATTTTTTTTCACTCCTTCGTAGATAGGCATTTTCGGAGGACCCATGAAAAAAGAGGGCTTCGTACGAAGGCGCCGGAGAGATCGACCTTTGAATCTATCTACGCACGTAGGAATTGGCGAAGGCCCTCCACTTAGGAAGAGAACGAAGGGCGCGTCGGATCGCGTCTTGTCTGGGTCTGGTGAGCGAATGAGTAGCGTGGAGCTTGCAGCACTAATCGTGGACGCGCTTTTCCATGGAGGTCTGCTGAAGAAAGAAGAGCTTGAGTTGGCGCGGGCAATTGCGGCTGAAGAAATTGACGTGCGGAAAGCGCTTGGCGACTACTAGCTATCGGAAGAGTGCCGTGGAGAAGCGCCGAATGCTCGACGAAGCAGAAGAAGCCCCGCGAGAGCATTTCGACGGTGGCTCGCCGATACAAGATCGCGCCGAGCTCGATGGTTCCTTGAGCCCAGCGCTTACTTGCGTTGGCTTCGCCGAGCAGGTCAAGACGTGGACCCGGCTTCATGGACACGAAAGGGACGGATTCGTGATCCGCGCGCCGGGCGATTTACGAGCCGCGTAGCCTCCACTAGTCGTGTGCTTACGACTCGGTGACGCAGACGTTCTTGACGCCGGATCTAGGCATGCTCAGGTGCCCTCGAGCCGGCAATTGAGCGCCGTATGAAGGGATTCGCGACGCTGTCATGGCGCAGTTCCGATGAAAAGGCGTCGCCAAAATCAGAGTGATCGGCCGAACGAGTCAACACCACAGACCACAAAGAATGAACGTCGTTCGATCGTCAGGTTGGAGCGTTTGCTCGGCATTCGTTCCGAAATTTCGTGTGCTGGGCCTTGCGTGCGTTGTCGCCTGCTCGTCTTCTGGCAAGTCGAGCATGGGCTCGGCTGGTGCGGGTGGAGGGCAGGGCTCTACTACAAATGGTGGCTCCAGTTCGCTCGGCGGGAGCGGGCAGTCGGGTGGCGCTACGGCCGGTGCGAGCAGCGGCGGAGCCGCGGGTTTCAGTAGCGGTGGCACGAGCAGCGGTGGAGCAAGCGGTGGCACGAGCGGCGCCTCCGGGAGCGGTGGCGCCGGTGGGCAAACGGCGACGCTGGCCAATCCGTGGATCAAATTCAGCTCGTGCGATTTGGTCTCTCGTTCCAACGTGGTGCTGCTGCACGCGAACTCTGATCCCACTCAACTCATGCCGATCGGCAATGGCGGACTCGGTGCTGCGGTTTGGGCTGCAGGCGGCTTCACGGCGCAGCTCAATCGCGCCGACACGATGCCGAACAGAAACTCCCCTGGTTGGGTGACCATCCCCGGGCTCTCCAAAATTACGAGCGCGGGCGACTTCAAGGGCACGCTCGACCTATGCAACGCAATGATCAGCGAGTCCGGCGGCGGCATGACGGCCAAGATCTACATCCGCGCCGATTCGGACGAGCTCGTCGTCGACGTGACTGGCGCTGATCCGAACAGCAATCAAACGGCGACGGTTGCGGCAAACTGGGGCACGCGAAACCCAACCGCGGCGGCCTCTGGCGCGATCGCTACGCTTTCCGAAACGTGGATGGACACCGGCACTTCGGCGTCGAATCAGAAGTTTGGATCGCTGGCAGCGCTGACGGCGGGCGGCCGAAATGTGAACGCTGCGGCGAATGGCAAGTCGATCACGGTCAGCTTTCAGCCGAACCAGGACGGTTCGTTTCGCGTGATTTGCGGCGCACCGAAGTTCGATGGCAGCTCGCCGGCCGCCATGGTCGCCAGCACACTGCTCGGCACGGACGCCACACAGTCTGCGCTCGCCGATTCGCACACGACTTGGTGGCACAATTTCTGGGCTAGCGTCGGCCTCGCGAAGATCACCACCAACGACGGAACAGGCGAATATTTCGAAGCGCTACGCACCATTTTCCTCTACGCGAGCGCGTCCGAACGCGGTGTGGATCGGCCTGGATCGCAGGCAGGTGTCGCTGACTTCTACAACTTCAGTCAGGACAACTCCGACTGGTTCCCTGCGGGCTACTGGTTCTGGAACCTGCGGATGCAGGTGGCGGCGGCGATGACATCCGGCGCCTTCGAGCTCAACGATCCCCTGTTCAATCTCTACACGTCGAACTTGAGTAATATCGAGGCTTGGACGCAGCAGCGAATGGGCGGCCGCGCAGGGATCTGCGTGCCCGAGACCATGCGCTTCAACGGTAACGGCTATTGGAACGACGGCAACCGATCCTGCGACCAAGGCAACAGTCCCAATTGGAACGCGCTCACGATGACGACGGGGGCGGAGATCAGTCTCTGGATGTGGCGCGATTACCTGATGACACTGGACAAGACGGCGCTCCAGCAACGCTTTCCGTTCATGCTCGAGGCAGCGCGCTTCCTCCACACCTACGCGACCACGGACGGCAACGGTAAGCTGCAGATGTCGCCGACCAACGCGCACGAACAGCAATGGGGCGTCACCACTTCCATGAATGACGTAGCGGCAATGAGCACGCTGTTTCCGGCCGTGCTCGCTGCGGCGCAAGTGGTCGGCTCGACTGACGCGCTGCTGTCCGCGATTCAGGGCGACATCGCGAAGCTTCCCGATCTGCCCCGCACCAATTCACAGCGCAACCAGACCACGACGCCGAGCTCGGACGCGACCAACATTTTCGCTGATTCCTACCAACCGACGGCACAGCTTCAAAACGTCGAGAACGACGACCTCGAGCCGGTGTGGCCTTACGATCTCGTTACTGATGCCGATGCCACGCTGTTTCAGCTGGCGCAGCGCACTTACAGCGCTCGCCTCTACAAGGACCAAAACGATTGGTCCAACGACGCCATCACTGCCGCTCGCCTGGGCCTGGCGAGCGAGCTGCCCGCGCGTCTGTCCGCGATCATCAACAAGTACCAAGCCTACCCGTGCGGCCTAGTCACGTTCGACACGAACACCATGCACGAGCCGTACGTCGAGCAGGGCGGCGTGCTGACGACCGCGATCAACGAAGCCATGGCCACGGACTTCGACGGTACGATTCGCTTCGCGCCCGCGCTGCCGAGCGCCTGGACCGTATCGGGCAGCGTGTACATTCAGGGCAAGTCACGAGTGGACGTGCAATTCGCCAACGGAGCGCTCGCGTTCGGCGTGCTCGAGGCGGGCAGCAGCGGAATGTTCAAGATGAAGAATCCGTGGACCGGAACGCAGGTGACCGTGCTCGATGACAGCGGCGCGCAAGTCGTAGCCCCGACCAATGCCACGACTTTGAGCGTGAGCGCGCAGACGGGCCACGCCTACCTGCTCAAGCGCACCACCGACGCGACGCCAAGCCCAATCCAGGTCACCGGCACTGCCGCTACCGCCGTGAAGAGCATGGGATCTCGCCGCATCGGTATCGAGTAAGACCGTTCAGCATCCCACCTAAACCGGCCCTTCGCTCGACCGCGCGCAAAACTGACACCCCGTGCGCTCGCGAATCCGGCCGTTTGGGGCGCTTTGGCACGATCAATCGAGTGTTCGCGCGCTGAACTCGAGGGTTTCCGAGCGCCGGGCTGTGGCACGCTTGGTGCTAATCCCACCGCGCGATGTTGCCCGACGCAACCCAGATGAACCCGCCCAGCAACACGGGTGCGCATATCTCGGCCGAAAATCCGAACCTCCATGTGGTCGGCATCGGCGCTTCCGCCGGTGGCCTTGGAGCGCTCGAGCAGTTTTTCGACAACGTGCCGCGTGAGACCGGCATGGCCTTCGTGGTCGTTCAGCACCTCTCGCCCGACTTCAAGAGTTTGATGGATGAGATTCTGGCGCGCCGAACCACGCTGCCGATCAGCTTGGTCGAGGACGCGATGGTGGTCGAGCCGGACCACGTGTATCTGATTCCGCCCAAAAAAGAGATGATCATTTCGGGCGGGCGACTGCTCTTGAGCGAGCGCGGTCGCGATCAAGAGTTGACCCTGCCGATCGACGTGTTTTTCCGCTCTCTGGCGCAGGATTGCGGGCGGCGCGCGGTCGCGGTCGTGCTCTCTGGCGGCGGCAGCGACGGCTCGCGCGGCATCCGCGACGTGCACGAGGCCGGCGGGCTCGTGATCGTGCAAGACGTGGAGAGCGCTCAATTCGACGGCATGCCGAAGACCGCGCGCGAGGCCGGCGTCGCGGACTATGTGCTGCCGCCGCGCGACATGCCCGGCGCGTTGATCGAGCATGCTAGTCGCGCCGGTCTCCCGCCTGAAAAGAGCGTGACCGCCGAACACGGCATGCAGGCCGTGTATGGCATGCTCGAACAGGAATTCGGCATCGACTTCACGCACTACAAGCCGAGCACGATCACGCGTCGAATCGAGCGGCGCCTGCAGCTCGCTCGCGTCGACGATATCGACGAATACGTCGCGAAGCTGCAGAGCGAGCGCGCCGAGCTCGACGTGCTTTACCGCGATCTTTTGATCGGGGTGACTCGATTTTTTCGCAATGAAGAAGCCTTCGACGTGCTCGAGCGCGAAGTCTTGCCCGAGCTCTTGAAGGGCGCGCTGGACACGCCGTTTCGTGTTTGGGTGACCGGTTGCGCAACCGGCGAAGAGGTCTATTCGCTGGCGATTCTGCTGCACGAGCTCACCGCCGAAAGCGGGCGGAGCTTCAAGATTTTCGCGACCGACGTGCATCAAGGCTCGCTCGATCTCGCGACTCGCGCGCTTTACGACGAAGAAGCCGTGGTCAACGTTTCTCCAGAGCGTTTGAAGCGCTACTTCTTGCCGCGCGGGCGAAACTACCAGGTGGTGCCCGATTTGCGGCAAACGGTCGTGTTCGCGCACCACAACGTGGTGAAGGACGCGCCGTTCACGCGCGTCGATCTGGTCAGCTGCCGCAACATGCTGATTTACCTGCAGCCTGCGGCGCAAGAAAAGGTGCTGAGCCGGTTTCATTTCGCGCTCAATCGCGGTGGCGTGATGTTCCTCGGTCCGAGCGAGAGCCTCGGTCACCTCGATCACGACTTCGAAACGATCCACAAACAGTGGCGCATTTATCGGAAATATAGCGACTCGCGCGTGCAGGTCGATCGCAAACCGGCGCATCCGCCGCGCGTGAGTATGGTGCGCAGCGTGCCGGGTTCGTCGGGCGGGAGCTTGCCCACTTCAGCGGCGCTCGGGCCCACGCGTTACTCGGTGAGCCAGCTGCTCGGCACCTACGACGCATTGCTCGACGAGCTCATGCCGCCGAGCCTTCTGCTCGACGACCGCGGCGAGCTCGTGCACTCCTTCGGCGGCGCGACGCGCTTTCTCAAGCTACGCGATGGGCGGCAAGGTCTCGACGCGTTCGAGTTGGTCGACTCGGAGCTGCGCATGGTGCTAATCGGCGGGCTGCAGCGCGCGCTGAAGGATCCGACGACCATCGTGTTCACGGGTGTGCCGATCGACGGCGAGTCTTTCAAAGTGAGCTTGCGGCGCGTGCAGAGCAAGAAAGGCCCCGCGACGCACGTGCTCGTCACGTTCGAGGTCTTGGATGGCGAAGCCGTGCGGCGCACGCCGATTCCCGAAAGTGAGATCGATCTGCGGCAGGTGCCGCGCGAACAGTTGGGCGCGCTCGAAGCCGAGCTCAGCCGCACCAAGGAGAACCTGCAAGCCGCGACGGAGGAGCTCGAAACTTCGAACGAGGAACTGCAAGCGGCGAACGAAGAGCTACTCGCTTCGAACGAGGAACTGCAGAGCACTAACGAAGAATTGCAGAGCGTGAACGAAGAGCTCTACTCGGTGAACGCGGAATATCAGCGGAAAATTGGCGATCTGACCGAGCTCGCCAATGACATGGACAATCTTTTGTCGAGCACGGACATCGGCACGATCTTCCTCGATCGCGAGCTCAAGATCCGAAAGTTCACGCCGCAGATCGCGGAGAACTTCAATCTATTGCCGGGAGACGTCGGACGACCGATCGAGACCTTCACTTACGCGGTCGAGCATCCGGAGTTGAATGAAGACCTGAAGCGCGTGCTCGCGACGGGCGAGCGCGTGGAGCGTGAGCTGCGCGATCGCCATGGCCGGTCTTTCTTCCTGCGCATCTTGCCGTACCGCGCCAAGGGCGCGATCGACGGCGTGGTGATCACGCTGATCGACGTGAGCGGTTTGAAAGCGGCCGAAGACGCGCTGTTCCACGAGCGCTACCTGCTCAATAGCTTGCTCCTCGGCGTGCCGGACGCGATCTACTTCAAGGACGCGCGCGGCCGCTTCATCCGCACGAACCCGCCGATGGCTGCGCGTCTCGGCCTCAGCGATCCGCGCGAGGCAGTGGGCAAAACCGGCTTCGAGCTACCCTGCCACGACGCCGCGCTCGCCGTTCATCAGCAAGACGAAATCGTGCTGCGCACGGGCGTCGCGCAACACTACGAGCTCGAGAAGCGCGAGCGGCAGGATGGCGGCGTCGAGTGGGATCTCGTTTCGCGCTTGCCGCTGACGGATAGCGCTGCGCGCATCGTGGGCATCATCGGCATTTTCCGCAGCGTGACCGAGCAGCGCTTGGCGGAAGAGAAAACCAAGGACGCCGTGCGCCGGCGCGATGAGTTTTTGGCCATGCTCTCGCACGAGCTCCGAAACCCGCTCGGCGCCATCGTTTCGGCCAGCGCGTTGCTGAAGGACGATTCCGGAGCGCTCGAGAATCGGCGCCAGGTGCTGGAGATCGTCGATCGCCAGGCCAAGCAAATGGCGCGGTTACTCGATGATTTGCTGGAAGCGAGCCGCGTGACTCAAGACAAGATCGAGCTTCGAAAGAGCGTGCTCGATCTGCGCTCCGTGATCCGGGAGGCAGTCGACGCCATGCGCGGCGTGATGGTTGCTCGTGGCCTCGAGTTCCGAGCCGAAATCGATGACGAGCCGCTGTTCGTCGACGGCGACCCCGCGCGCCTGCAACAAATCAACGTGAATCTGTTGAGCAACGCGGCCAAGTACACGCCGCGCGGCGGGCACGTGTCGATCTGCGCGAAGCGCGAAGACGGCCAGGCTACGATCCGAGTCTGCGATGACGGCGCAGGCATCCCGAAAGACATGCTCGACAGCGCGTTCGAGTTGTTCGTGCAATCGCGGCGGACGCTCGATCGCGCCGAGGGCGGACTCGGCGTCGGGCTCACGCTGGTGCGCGGACTCGTGACCAAACACGGCGGCAGTGTCGTCGCGCAAAGTGAGGGCGAGGGCAAAGGCAGCGAATTCATCGTGCGTTTGCCGCTTACCGCCGCGCCCGCGCCCGCGCCCGCGCCGACGGAACCCGAGCCACGCGGCAGCAACGTCCCGCTCGAACAGGATTTGCGCATCGTGGTGATCGAGGACAATCGCGACAGCCGCGAGGTGTTGTGCGAGCTCTTGACTCGCAACGGCTTCGACTGTCGCTCGTGCGACAACGGCGCGGACGGCTTGGCTTTGATCGACGAATTTTCGCCGATGGCCGCGATCGTCGATATCGGTCTGCCCGGGATTGACGGGCTCGAGCTCGCGCGCCTCGTGCGGGCGAGCGGCAAACACCCGAATATCTTTTTGATCGCGCTCACGGGTTACGGCCAGCGCAGCGATCGCGAGCTCGCGCTCCAAGCGGGCTTCGACGAACACGTCGTCAAGCCGGTCGATCTCGCGGCATTGCGGCGACTGCTCGGCACGCGGAAGAGCTCGGCCCGTGCGTGAGCTTTGAAATTGCCACGAGATTTTTGAGCCGAAAGTCCGTCCCACATTTCTTGCGTAGAAATACGCGCGGGAAACATTGCCGCATTCCAAAGCTGATATGCGGCAAACAATGAGCATATTCATGAGCTGAATTGGTGAATTCGAATCTCTGCGCGCGTGATAGGGGACCGCGATGGCCGCGCGGCGTGCACTGTTTTCGTTGGCGTTGGCCTTTATTTTTGGCTCCTGCACCGTGCCCGAATTCGGCTTTCGCGATCAGAGCACGAGCTCGGACGCCGGTGTCGCCGACGCGAACACGGATGCTAGACCCGCCGATCATTGCCTGGATCAAGCACAAGACGAAGACGAAACCGGCCTCGATTGCGGCGGCTCGTGTGCTCCGTGCGCGCCAGGTTCCGGCTGCGTGCAGAACGCGGACTGCGACAGCAGCGTGTGCGAAAACGCCGTCTGCTCGCAGCCGACCTGCTCGGATGGCGTGCTCAACGGCGACGAAACCGAAAAAGATTGCGGCGGTTCGCGCTGTCCGAAATGCGATCCGGGTCAGGGCTGCAAAGCCGACACGGATTGCTCGAGCAACACCTGCACGAACCGCGTCTGCGCGTTGACTTGTCTTGACGGCAAGGGCGACTGCGACGCGGATTTGTCGAATGGCTGCGAAACCAATTTCCAGACCGATCCGATGCACTGCGGCGACTGCGCGACGGCCTGCTCGCTGCCGCACTCGTCTGCGACTTGCTCGGGCGGCAAATGCTTGGTCGTTCAGTGCACGCCGCCGTTCGAGGATTGCGACGGCGATCCGACGAATGGTTGCGAAACCAACACCTCGACGGACGCGAGCAGCTGCGGTGGCTGCAACATGCCGTGCGCGGCGATCAACGGCACGCCGTTCTGCGCGGACAGCGCTTGCCAAATCAACTGCAACACGGGCTTCGCCGATTGCGACGACTCGCGAGCCAATGGCTGCGAGGTCGATCTCACCAAAGACGTGACGCACTGCTCGAGCTGCAGCGACGCCTGCAGCCAAGTCGGCGGCACGGCGAACTGCGTGAACGGCAAATGCGGCATCGCCAATTGCCAACCCGGACTCGGCGACTGCGACGGCAGCGACAGCTGCGCGCAAAATCTCGCGACGGACGTGAACAATTGCGGCGCTTGTGGCCACGCCTGCACGGTCGCGAACGGCGCGGGCGCTTGCGTGAGCTCGGCCTGCAAAGTCGCGTCTTGCAATACGGGCTATGCGGATTGCAACGCGGGCAGCGCGGGCGGCTTCACCGATGGCTGCGAAGTGAACTTGCAGACGGATCCGAACAACTGCGGCAAATGCGGCAACGTGTGCAGCGTCGCGAACGGTACGGCCAAGTGCGAAGCCGGAAAATGCGTGGTCAAGACTTGCACGCCGCCGTTCGTGGACTGCGCGGGGAGCGGCCTCGCGTGCGGCACGAACACGAGTCTCGACGGCGCGAATTGCGGCAGCTGCGGCACGAATTGCAACAGCGAATTCGCTCCGCTCCACGCGACCGGCAAATGCGTGGCGAGCGCGTGCGAGCTCAACACCTGCGCGAGCGGCTTCTTCGATTGCAACAAGCAAGCTATCGACGGCTGTGAGTCCGACCCGACTTCGGACAGCAACAACTGCGGCGCGTGCGGCGTGGCTTGCCAGGCGCCGCACGGCACGAATAGCTGCGTCGCCAGCAATTGCACGCCGAGTTGCGGCACCCAGTTCGGGACGTGCGGCGGCAATCCGAACAGCGGTTGCACGATCGTGTTCGCGACGGACAAGACCAACTGCGGCGCTTGCGGTAGCGCGTGCGCGGCGAACAACACCTCGAGCAACAATTGCTCGCTCGGTGCGTGCGCGCCGGTGTGCAACGCGAATTTCCAGAGCTGCGACAGCAATCCGAACAACGGCTGCGAATCGAATCAGCTGAGCGATGTCGCGAATTGCGGCGGCTGCGGCACGAGCTGCACGAATAGCCATGGCACGACCGCGTGTAGTGGTGGAGCCTGTAATCCCAGTTGCGCCACTGGATTTGCCGATTGCGACAGTAACCCGAACAACGGTTGCGAAAAGTCCACCACGGCTGACATCGCGAATTGCGGCGGCTGCAACGTCGCGTGCAAAACCACGAATGCGAGCGCGACGAGCTGCGCGACGAGCGCCTGCAAACCGCTCTGCAACGACGGCTGGGCTGCCTGCAGCAATCCGCAAAATGGTTGCACCACGAGCCTCGACAGCGCGAACAGTTGCGGCGCGTGCGGCACCATTTGCGGCACGACCGCGCCGTTCTGCATCGGGCGCACCTGCCAGCAGCGGCTTACCATCGTGGTCGTGAACTCGGGCACGACGGGGACAACGGGCTCGACCACGACTTCGATGAGCATGTCGCATGCGCTCGCGACTGCGTCTGGCAACCACCGCCTGGTCGTGGTCGGCGCGGTGAACTACGGCACGAGCGCGCTGTCCGTGAAATACAACGGGGTCGCGATGCAGCTCGCGAAGTCGGTCGCGCCTTCGATGGTGTGGGGCGGCATTTATTACCTCGGCGATAGCGCGCTGCCCGCGAATCCGGGCACGTACACGATTTCAGTGACGGGGGGCAATTTCGGCATCGTCGCCGAAGCGCTCGAGCTCAGCGGCGTGGACCAAAATACGCCGCTCGACTCCAGCACTTCCAGCGTGCGCAACGACAGCAGCTGCATTTCGCAAAGCGACACGCTCAGCGTGCTCTCGGATGCTTCGCTGATCTACGGCGTAGTCGCGGAATATGCTTCGGCTGGCGACGCGGGCACGGCGAACGGCGCCCAGACCGAGGTTTTGGATTTACGCGCGGCGGCGATGGGCGGCCTTGCCGGCTACCAAGTGCCGGTCGCTGCGGGCAATCACACGTTCGCGTGGACCACGAACGCAGGTTGCGTGCAGACCGGGCAAGCGCTGGTCGCTTTCCGCGCGGCCGTCACACCGTGAGTTTGCGCTCGGCCGTTTGCTGCGCGACCGGCGCGGCGTGGCTTTGCCCAACGGCCCCCTAACCAGAGTCGAATTCTTAGTTGCAAATGCAACTGAGAATCGGTCGCCGAGCAGCACGCCGCGCTTCGCTGGCTCGAGTCAGAGCCCGAGCGCCAAGAATTCGCCGTGCTCGGGGTCGTAGTCGAAGACTTGGCCTTTGCCGACGTCGAAGATCCAGCCGTTGATTTGCAGGTCGCCGCTGTCGAGGCGTTTGGCGATGAACGGGTATTCGCGCAAGTGTTCGAGCTGGGCGAGTACGTTTTCTTGGATTGCGGCGGTGAGTTTTTCTTCGCCCGCGAGGTGCGCGTATTTTTCTTCGATCACGTTTTTTACGTCGATTGTGCCTTTGAGCCAGCGTTTGACGAACTCGAGGTGCTCGACGCTTTCGGGATCGAGGATGGCTTTGAGCGCGCCGCATTGGGTGTGGCCGCAGACGATCACGTTTTCGACGTTCAGCACTTCGACCGCGTATTGAATCGCGGCCGCGGTGCCGCCGGGTAAGTCGATGTGCGGCACCACGTTGCCGACGTTGCGCACGATGAAGAGCTCGCCGGGCGCGGCGTTGGTGATCAAAGTCGGGACGACGCGGCTGTCGGAGCAGGTGATGAACAGCGTTTCGGGTTGTTGGCCCGTGGTGGCGAGCTGCTCGAACAAGTCGCGGTGAGTCGCAAAGAAACCTCGCTGAAACGAGTGAATGCCTTTGACCAGTTTTTGCATCATGACTCGCGACGTATATGCGAGCTGCGCCGAAAGCGCACGCGCTTCAGTCGAGCGGCAACAAGTACGCCGCGTCGCGCTCGCTCAGGCCGAGCACGGCTCGAACTTCGGCGGCGACCGCGATGCGGCTTTCGTCGATCCGCTCGACCTCGCAAGGAACGGCGCGAAAATAAGGGGCTTCGTTCGAATCCCGAGCGACGAGGGCGCGCATTTTTGGCGCTTCGCCGGACGCGGCGGCGAGCTCCACGCGGCGCGCTTTTCGAATCAAGCTGATTTCGTCCGCGGGCGCCAAGAAGTGCGGTCCGCCGTCGAACGGATCGATCCGCTCGGCGTAACGAAAGCCGATCCGGCGCAGCATTTTTTCGACGCCTTTGGTTTGCGCGCCGACTTTGCCGATCACGCTCTGCGCTTCGGGCGAGAGCAAACTCGCGTAAATGCTGCCGCTCGGAAACAAATCGCGAATGAAGGATTTATCGGTGCTCGAGAGCAAATCCGCCTCGGCGTAGCTCATGCCGGTGAAGCGGCGGCCGAGCGCTTCCCACAGATGGCTCGTGCCGTCCGGCTCGAGCGGCGGCAAGAGCTCGGCCAGGATTTCGCTCTGAAACAGCTCGCGGTGCGTGGCGATGAACAAGAAGCGCACGTACGAGATCAAGAGCCCGTAGCGATCGCTCGCGCCGCGGTGTTCCGGCGCGACGACCAAGCCGCCGATCTCGGTCGGGCCTTGGTACGAGAAGCCGAGGTGCAAGACCGTGTGCTGAAAGTGGCGATCGAGCACGGCGTGATATTTCTCTTCGCTGATCACGTCGAGGTAGATGTAGGGCGCGTCGCGCCGGCCGAGCTGCGCGACGATCATGCTCGTGCCGAGCGCATGCCCACTCGCGAGCTCGCGCAACAGGAAGACGTATTTGCGCTTCTTCGGATCCTTGAGCTCGCCGCTGAAGCTGCGCTCCGAGTGCTCGAGCAAACGCTGCACGTGGCCGCGATCGTTCGGCAGATTCACAGTGTTCAGGTGCTGGGCAAGGCCGAGCAGCTCTTCTTCGTCGGAGCGCACCGCACCGCGGATCTCGCATCGGAGCATCGCCTGTTTCGTCTATCACGAAGCGAAAATTTTCGGCGAATGGCTGAAAATTTCCGACAAATGCCGGGCCAGGCAAACCCAACCCAAAAATACCTCGGCCCAGAATCGGTCGTGATCTCGGACGACTCCGAGTTCCGGGTTGTCCGCCTAGACTTTCATGATAGGAACTGCCGCCGTGACCGCTCAGGATTGGACTTTTTCCCGTGCTAGTGCGCTGCCGCCGTATGCGTTCGTGGTGACGGACGCCGTGAAGGAGCGCGTGCGCGCGAGCGGCGCCGACATCATCGATCTCGGGCTCGGCAATCCGGACCGCCCGACTCCGCCGGAGATCGTGTCGCATTTGCATCTGAACGCGGACGTGACCGAGAACCATCGCTATCACCCGGGGCGCGGGCTGATCGCGCTGCGTAACGCGGCGGCCGCTTGGTATGCACGGCGCTACGGCGTGAACTTCGACGTCGAGCGCGAAGTGATCATCACGATGGGCGCGAAAGAGGGCATGAGCCACTTGTGCCTCGCGATTCTCGATCGCGGTGACGTCGCGATCGTGCCCGACCCGTGTTATCCGATTCACGCGTACGCGCCGCAAATCGCGGGCGCGGGTGTCGAGTATTATCCGGCCACGACCGAGATCGCGCCGGCCAAGGCGGTTGCGGATGCGATCGCGCGCGTCGAAAAACGCGGCCAACGCGTGAAGCTCGTGATCGCGAATTACCCGCAAAACCCGACGGGGCAAGTGATTTCGCGCGAGGAGCTCGGGGAGCTCGTGCGCGTCGTGCAAAAGTCGGGCGCGATGCTCTTGCACGATCTCGCTTATGCGGACTTCGATTTTTCGCGCCGATTCGCGCCTAGCATCTTCGATTGCGGTATCGATCGCGAGGCCGTCAAAAGCTTCGCGGTCGAGGTGTTTTCGATGTCGAAGAGCTACAACATGCCCGGCTGGCGCATCGCGTACATGGTCGGTAACGACCGCATGGTCGGCGCGCTCGCGCACATGAAGACGTACCTCGACTACGGCACGTTTGCGCCGCTGCAGCTCGCTTCAGCGTGGGCGCTCGAACACGGCGACAAATTCGCGGACGAGATCCGTGATTTGTACATGCGTCGCGCCGCGGTGCTGGTGAGTGGTTTGCGCGCTGCGGGCTTTCCCAATTTGGCCGAGCCGAGCGGCACGATGTTCGTTTGGGCGAAGATCCCGCCTGCCTTCGGCGGCAAAAAGTCGCTCGCGGCGACGACCGAATTGATCGAATCCGCGCACGTCGCGGTCTCGCCGGGCGTCGGTTTCGGCTCGGGAGGAGACGATTTCCTGCGCTTTGCTTTGATTGAAGATCCGCCACGCGTGAACGAAGCATGCGCGCGGATTGCGCGGTTCTTCAAAACTAAGATTTGAGGCGAGCGCGCGGCGCGGCTATCTGGTCGCGGTGATGGTCGTCGTGTCGCCGTTGCCATCCGTACTTTGCAGCGTGAGCTCGTTGCCCGAGACGCAATATGGGTCGGTGTCGGGTGACTCGCCGGCGGCCGTGACGATGACCGACGTGCCGGAAATCTGATAGGTGCCGCTCGCGCTGGTCGATGCCGTCACCTCACCCGAGCAGGTGCAGCCCGCAGTGGAGAACGAACAACTCGCATCCGTGGTGTCCGGTTGTGCGGCCACCGTTGCCGTTGCCGCGTCGCATTGGGTCGCGCTTGGCAGGCAGCTCGTCGGGAAGGTGAGCGACTCCAACGCGACGACAACGATACTTTGCGACTCCGTGCCGTCCGCATTGAAGGTGATTGTTCCGGTTGCGTCCAGGAGACTGAGGTGGGCGGCGACGTTTCCGCAGGCTTCGGGCTGCGTCAGATCCTCCGGTTCAGCGCACGCGCTCGAGATAGTCCACGTGCCCGTGAGATCCCCGCCGCAGCCTGTAACCGACGAGCAGGTGCCCGACCCACTGCTACTGCCGCCGCAGCCAGCACACGAAAGAGCTGCAAACAACCCAATCAATCGAGCCCCGAATTCGAAATGATTCAACAGCGCACCCTCCTATTTCTATGAAACCGGTATCAGGAGAGTTGTCCGGATTGCGCGATTTTTCAAGACGAAGATTCGAGCAGCTTCGGCTGAGCGCTCCCCCGCGCAGACGCGAATTCAAGTTGCAATTGCAACTAGAAACGGAGTTTTTGGATGCCTGCTCGCTGCGCGACCATGAAAATACGCCGCCAGGCGCGTGCTCTTCAAGACGTCGATTCGAGCACGCGGTGAATCGCGTCCGGCACCAGGCCGTGGCCCTCGGCGGCGGCGAGCAGCCGCGCGTTGTCCGGCAATTCAGTCAAAAATTGGCGCGCGTAGGGCGTGCCGACCAAGCCGTGTAAGCGGCGCACGAGCGAAGGCATGCCGCGCGAGATCGCGTCGCGCGCTTCGTCTTCGCTACCGGTGGCCACGTAGGCGGCGTGCAAAGCCAAGTACACGGCCGACTCGTTGAGCAAGCTCGGCGCGCCTTGATCGAGCAGGTTCGCCGCTTCGCGCGCGAGCTCGACCGCGCCGACGGCATTGCCGCAACGGCGTTCGGCTTCTGCCCACAATCCGAGCGCGACGGGCAATACGTCGCGGTGACCCGCGGCGCGATAGGCCTGCGCGGCGATACGCAATAACCCGAGCGCGCGCCGCCACTCGCGTTCCGCGTTCGCGCGCAAGAGCTCCATGCCGCGGTAAAACAGCATGCCGAGGTTGGCGCGGTCCGGCGCGGCCCAGACGCCGCTGGCCGCCGCGTCCGCGTCCGCGCGCACTTCGGCCAAATTCGCCTCGAGCAAGCGATCGTTGCCGAACGTCGCGGCCCAGCCGAGCAAATTCATTTGCGCGTGGCGCACGGCGCCAGTGCTGCCGATCGCATCGGCCAGCGCGAGGCCGGTTTCGATCGTGGTGCGCGCTTCTTGGCGCGCGCCGATCGTGGTCAGCGCGAAGCCGAGGTTGGTGTTGAGCATGGCTTCGCGCTCTTTGAGGCCCGCGCTGCGCGCAGCATTCGCCGCGTTGCGGCGCGCTTCGAGCGCCGCGGCGAGCGCGCCTTGCGTTTGGCGCACGATGGCTTGCGTTTGATAAGCGTCCACCGCGGCAGCGCTCGTGCTCTGTTGCTGCGCGAGTTTGAGCAGTCGCTTCACTTCGGCTTCGGCTTCGGCGAACTTGCCGGCGAAGGCGACGCGGCTGGCGAGCACGGCGGAGCAGCGCGCTTCTTCGTCGAGCAAGCCGAGCGCGGCGGCTCGATCGCGCGCTTCGGCCAAGCGCTCGCTGATGCCGTCGCCCGTGCCGCGCGCGTCGTCGTAGCGGGCACGCGCGCCGCGCGCGCGGACGGCGCTCGCTTCGTCGTACACGTTGTCTTCCAGCGCAAAAATTGCCGATTCGCGGTCGCTCGCGCGCGGATCGAGCCGGCTCCAGGCTTCATCCAAATAAGAAGCCCGCAAAAAACCGGCGGGTTTGTCGGCCGCGAACATCAACGCGCGCTCGGCCATGGTCATGGCATCGGCGAGCGCGTTGGTGGCGAGCGCGCGCTGCGCGGCGCGCGCCCAGTGCTCGGCGGCTTTTTCGTGCTCGGCGCCGAGATCGTACTGGCCGGCGACCGTGGCCGAATCTTCGCCCATCGACGCGAGCCACGTGCCGGCGAGCGCATGCAATTCCTTGCGCTCGTTTTCACCGAGCGAAGCGTACGCGACGTCGCGCACGAGCGCGTGCTTGAACACCCACTCGCGCGTGCCGGTGAAGCGCGACACGTTTTGCTCCATCAAAATTTCGGAGGCGACGAGCGCCTTCATCACGCTCTCCGCGCGCGGCATGCCGAGCGCTTCGAGCGCCGAGTCCCAGCACGTCAAGCCGAACACGCTCAAGCGTCCGACCGCGTCGCGGCACTCTTCGTCGAGTGCGTCCAAGCTGACTTGGATCGCGGCTTCGATCGTGGGCGCGTGCGCGGTGTCGCGCCCGGAAGCGCTGAGTCGCGCCAATTCCTCGGCAAATAGCGGCAATCCTGCGGCTTGCTCGGCGATTTTGTCGACGATGTCTTCCGCTACATTTTCGCCCACGACGGCGCGCGCGATCGCGCGCGACGCGCGTTTCGAGATCGGCCGCAACTCGAGCCGCACGTGATCGCGACCGGTGAAGCGGCTGTTCTGATCGGACCAAAACTCGGGCCGCACCAGCGCCATCACCACGAGCGACTTGCCCGTCGCGCGACCGAGCATGTGATCGAGCCAGCCGATGCTCTCCGGATCCGCCCATTGCAAATCTTCCATCAAGATCGCGGTCTGTTCGTTGGCCGCGACGTGCAACACGAGGTCGGTCATGGCGAGCCACAAGACGTCGCGCGAACCGCGCGGATCCAAGCCTTCGGGCAAGGGTTCGTTCGCCAAGAGGCGCGCCAGCAGATCGCGATTTTTCGCGGTGAGCTCGTCGCGCGTGGACGGCCCGAGCCGCGAAATGATGGCTTTCGCCGCTTCTGCGCTGCTCGCCCCTTTGGGCAAACTGATGATGCCGCGGAGCACGTCCGCCGCGGCGCCGAGCGCGTGCCCCTGCGCGTACGCCTCGCTTCGTTGCAACACGATGTGCGGCGCTTCGGCTTGCGCCGAGATGCGCGCCATCACTTCGCGCCGCAAACGACTCTTGCCGATGCCCGGCGGACCCGCAATCGAAACCAAAACCGGCGTCGAATCGAGGCGCGAGCGCTCGAACGCGCTGAGCACCTGCGCGAGCTCCGGATCGCGCCCGACGAATGGCGCGCCGCCCGCCGCGCGCCGCCCGTGCACCGGCTCACCCACGACGGACGAGCCGTCGTCGCGCGTCCGAAACTCGTAGCGCCCGCGGCCGAGCTCGCTGGTCGTCGCGTCCGCCAGCACCACGCCGGCCTCGGCGTCGCGCGCCAAGGACGAAGCGCGGTCGACTACTTCACCGACCGGCTGCATTTCGCCGGTTTCATGAGCCCAGTTGAGCCGCGCCCGGCCGCTCGCGACACCGACGCGCGCGCCGGCTCGCGCCAAACGCCGGCCGAGCTCGAGCCCGACCGCGGCTTCGTTGCCCACGGCACGCCGCGCGCCCAAATGCGCAACGATCGAATCTTGCCCGAGCGGCACCGCGTCCGCGCCGCGCTGGCGCAATTGTTCGAGCGCGCGCTCGCGCGCCGAGGCCGAAGCGAACCGAATCGCGACGATCGACGTGACGAGCCGCGACGCGCTCGTGCCGAGCCGCGACGAACGCGCGGGCTCTTGAGCGGCGTCGAACCAACTCACGCGCTGCGAGTCCCGCGCCGCGTCGTGCAGCATCTCCAGCACTTCGCTCATGTTGCCCGGCCGCGCCGCGGGATCGGTGCTGAGCATCGTGCCCACCAAATTGTCGAGCATCGGCGGCGTGTCACGGCGCAGCTCGCTGAGCCGCGGCGGCGCGGTCGTCACGAGGCGCGCCAGCGTCGCGATCACGGTCGGACCGACGTGCGGCGGCCGGCCAGCGATCAGCTCGAACAACGTCGCGCCGAGCGAATAAATGTCGCATCTGGCATCGATCGGCGCATCCCCGCGCGCTTGCTCCGGCGCCATGTACGCCGGCGTGCCGACCACATCACCCGTGCGGGTGATGCGAATGTCGCTCTTGGCGGCGACCCCGAAATCCACCAATTTCACGTGCCACGGGCCGAGAAAGCCGTCACCCTCCGGCGCTTTGCACAAAAACAAATTGCCCGGCTTGATGTCGCGATGAATCACGCCGGCCAAGTGCGCCGCGTCGAGCGCTTCGGCCACCTTGATCGTCAGCTCCATCGATTGAGGAATCGTGAGTGGTTCGCGCCGTTGTCGCGCGGTCAAATCTTCGCCCTCGAGCCACTCCATCGCCACGAATGGCCGCCCGCTGTCTTCCAGCACGCCGAAGCCGAGCGTCTTGACGATGCCGGGGTGATCGAGCTTCTCGAGCACCTGACCTTCGCGCTCGAAGCGCGTCTCTTCTTCCGGCGCGACGCCCGCGTCCGCCGCGATCACTTTCAGGGCGACGGTCTGCTCGCTCGCCAAATCCCAAGCGCGGTATACGATGCCCGAGCCGCCACGCCCGACCTCGCGCTCCACCACGAAGCGGTTGCCGAGTCGCCTGCGTTCGGTAATCGGGCCGTTATCCACGAGCCTCAAAGCCTACACTGCTCGCCGAACGCGCGCGACGATTTGAATTTGGGGGCTGCCTCGCTGCTCCGTTACATGCACCAGTCCTTTGCGTCGCAGAGTCTCGAGCTCGCGGGTCCACGTAAACTGAAACGGAGCAGCGCGGCTTTGCGCGCCGATCCGAAGGGTGCAACGCTTCGCGCCGTGCCGAAGCCGCTGTTCGACTTCGCCGCGAGCTTTGCGGCGCTCGTGCTCACCATCGCGTGCGGCTCGAGCGACCACGGAGTTCCCACTTCGACGCCCACGAAATGCGACAACTGCGGCACCACGATCGACGGCCAAGCGCCCGCAGATTTCTGGGCCGCGGTGCCCGCCTGCCTGCGCGAAGTGACGACCATCGACGGCACGAATCCGTACTGCTATTCCGCCGCCTGGTCGCCGACGGCGGACATCGCGCTCACCGGAGTCGCGCACGAAGCGCGCTTGCTTTCGATTGACGTCGCGAACGGCGCGCTCACGCAACTCGCCACGTACGACGAGCAAGACGGCAACCTCGTGCTCGAGTGGGAAGAGAGCGGCAAGTACGCGCTCAGCGCCGGCAGCGACTTGCGCTTGTTCGCGATCGACGCGAACGCGCCGAGCATCACGTCGCTCGCGACGTATTCCGCGGGCACCGGGCAAATCTACGCCGCGCAATGGTCCCCCGATTTCACGCACGCGCTGACCGCAGCCGAAGACGGCACGATCCGTTTACTCGACGTGGATCCCGCTGCGCCGTCTTTGACCGAGCGCGCGATCTTCTCCGGCCACGTCGGCAAAGCGTTCGACGTGTCGTGGGCTCCGGACGGCAAGCACGCGGTCAGCGCCGGCATCGACAAAACCTTGCGCTTGCTCGCGGTCGACACCGATCGCGGCCAAATCACCGAGCTCGCGCGAGTGACCGACACCGATTGGGAAAGCGCCGCGCGTTGGGGCGCCGGCACGCCGATCTTGAGCGGCACCTGGGGCTACCGAAACGCGCTCCAAGTTTGGTCGACCCCCGACGACTTCAGCGCGCTCGACAAAACCGCCGAATTCGTCGGCCAAACACCGGGCGTGCAAGTGATCGAGTGGAGCCACGATCGCACGCGCCTGATCGCCGCCGAGCACGACGACACACTGCACCTCTTCTCACGATCCGGAATGACCCTGACCGCGATCGGCACCTTGCCGGCGCACTACAGCGGCGTACATTCCGTCGGTTGGTCAGCGGACGGCAAATCGCTGCTGGCTGCGTCGAGCCACGGGGACATCGTGACGCTCGTGGATTTGACAGGCTGCGATTAACGCCCGCGCGGCGCGCGCCTCGACCTCGGTCGTCGCGCGAGCAGCGCCGACGGTGGGGTCAAATCGAAGTCGCGCTCGCTCGACTCCGGCGCGGGCGGCGCGAAGCCGGTCTCGCGCAAGTCGTCCGCGCGCACCAGCGCGCCTTCGGCGTGACGCGCCGCGGAGAGCAGGCGCGAGCGAAATTCGAGCTCGTTTCCGGGCCAATCGTGCTCGGCGAGCAGGCGCATCGCGGCGGGTTCGATGCCGAGCGGCTCGCCGCGTTGCGACAGCCCGGCGCGCGACAAGACTTCGAGCGCGAGCGCTTGCAGATCCTCCGCTCGCTCGCTGAGGCTCGGCAACACGACTTCGGATTCGCCGAGCCAGCGCGCGAGATCTTTGCTCAGCTGATTTTCTTCGAGCAGGCGCGCGAGCGGCACGCGTAACGTGACGAACAGGCCCGGCTTCTGCACGCCGGACAGCGCCGTCGTCGAAGCGCGGCGCGAGAACGATTGCGCGATCAAATCCTGCACCTCGAGCGGCAGCACCGCGACATCGAGGATCGCGAGCGTGCCGCCGTCCGCGAGCACGAGCGGCGAGCGCTCTTTGTCGTTCCAGATTTCGAGCGCGTGCTCGGCCGAATTGGTGCCATCGACGATCACGAAGGCACCGCCCGAACGCGCGCTTTCGAGGTGCGCGTGCGCGGCCCACGCGATCGCGTCTACGCCCGGCGGCGCGAGCAGCGAAATCGGCGCGCCTTGCCGGCCGAGTCGCGCGAGCCGTTCCAGGGCTTGGCGCGCGGCGGGGCTGTACGCGGCGGTGCGCACGCCGCGCGCGAGTCGATCGGCGAGCTCCACGTGCCGGCCAGAAGCGGCGAAGATGATGTGCTCGAGGCGTTTGCATTCGTCGTCGACTTGGTCGGCGTGGGCGACGGCTTTGAGCTCGCGTTCGCGCGAGCGCGCGAGCGCCGAAGAGACAGCGAGCAGGGCGCTGATGCGATCGGCGAGCACGCGCACCGCGCGCGCTTCTTCGAGCGTCATCGCCGTGCTGCGCGTGCCGCGGGGCAACAAGATGAAACCGATCGGACCATCGTCGTCGATCACGAGCGTGGCGGAGAACGCGCGGCGATCGTCGAACCAAGCGATCAGCGGCCGCACTTCGGGGCGGCGCACGGCGAGCGCTTGCAGCGCTTCGGCGCGAAGCGTGCGTTCGGGTTCTTCGAGCGCGAGCGTGTACAAGCGCTCCGGCGCTTCCGCGGCTTCGACGTGCAAGTAGCCGGCGACGTCGACCGAGAGCATTTCGGGCGGGCTGTTACGGAAGATCGCCGGACGCGTGCTCGGCGTGGTCGCGGTGTTACCGAGCGCTTCGAGTGCCGCCGAAAGCGCGGAATCAGGCTCGGGTTGCAAGGCGCCGCGACTCGCGGCCTCGATCGCGTCGAGCCAGCGCGATTGCTCGGGTCCGAGCGGCCGCGCCACCGCGCGCGCGATCAAGCCGACGAAGATGCACAGCGTCGTCGCGACGAGCAAAATGGCGCCGGCGTGCTCGGGCACGGCGCGCACTCCCGCGCCGGACCCCAAGATGATCGGTGTACCCAAAATCAAAATCGCCAGAATGCCGCGCAGACCGCTCGAAACGGTGGTCGGCTCGGGCGTCGTGATGGCCCAGCTCATGCCGAGCGCGGCGACCCAAACCGCGACTGGTAAAATCCGATCCGGGGGCGCGACATCGAGCAAGCTCGCCGGAATCGCGACGGAGAACGTGGTGATCGCGAGCGCCAGCGCGCCGCCCGCGCGATCGCCGACGCCGAGCTCGAGCCGGCGCAGCGCGCGCAGACGAAAGCTCGCCGCGATGAACACGAGCAGCGTGCCAACCGCCGCGCTGGTCGACGCATAGTCGATCGCGAGCGGATCGAGGCGCACGCGTTCGGCTGGAAAGAGCGCGAAACCGAGCGGCAGCGCGGTCGCGATTGCCCAGAGAAATCCGGCGAAAGTTGCGGCATCGAGCGAGCGCGTGGCCTTCGGCGGCGCGAGCAAGCCACCGCGCCCCGAGATGCGCGCGATCGCGACGAGCGCGGCGACCGCCGCGGTGCCGGCGCCGAGGTTCGCCGCGGCATCGAGCGCGGGTCGACCGGCGGGGCCGGTGCGCGCTGCGGCCCACAGCAAGCTGCCCCACGCCACCGCACGGAGCGCGCTCCGCGAAGCTTGCGAGACTTCGTCTTTGCCCGCCGGCACGGCAGTGCGTCGAAAAGCTTCCGCGAGCAGCGCCGGCAACGCGAGCAGCGCAAGCCACGGCAACGGGCTCCCGGCCAAATGCGCCGCGCCAATGCACACATAGGCGAGCGCAGCGACGCACAACCAATAAGAGCGAGACAGCCCGGTCACTGGGCGACTTTAGCCCGTTTGACGCAGCGGGCGAAGTCTGCGCCGAAACCTTCGGGGCGAGCGCACCGTCGCGCCTGCTTTCAGAAGGCGGAAAAATGCGGGCGATCTTGGTTGGCGGCGTCGTGGTTGGGCTCTCCGCTGCCTTCGTAGCGTGCGGTTCGTCGGACAGTGGGCTTACGACGTCTTCTGCGGGGGCAGCCGCTGCCGGAGCCGCGGGAACATCGGCACCGACGCTGTTGTCGGCCCGCTTTGCGGGCGCGAAACCAGGCCAATCGTTTCTCTCGTTGCGCTGCGCAGTGGGCAAGGTTATCCGCCCACGCGGGCGCGGGGCCGCGCCAAGGTCACGATGAAAAAGAATTACGTCCTCGACACGAATGTTCTGATCCACGACCCGCACGCCTTCCTGAAGTTCGAGGACAACGACGTGATTCTCCCGATCTACGTGATCGAGGAGATCGATCAGTTCAAGCGCGACGCGAACGAGCGCGGTCGCAACGCGCGCACCGTTTCGCGCTTGCTCGACGCGCAGCGCGCCAAGGGTCCGCTCTCGAAAGGCGTGGACTTGCCGGAGGGCGGGACCTTGCGCGTGCACGTGCCCGGGCGCCGCCCGGAGCTCACGATCGCGCTCAACCCCAACACCGGCGATCACGCAATTTTGCAGACCGCGCTCGACTTCCGCGATCAATCGCCGGACAAGCCGACCATCTTCGTGACGATGGACGTGAACCTGCGCATCCGCGCGGACGCGCTCGGCCTGACCACGCAAACTTACGAAAATCAGGCGGTCGATCTCGATCGCGTCGAGACCGGCATCATCGAGCTCGCGGTCGCCGCGGCCGAGCTCGACAAGTTCTTCGAGTGCGGCTCGCTGAAGCCGCCGGACGCCGACAAGATCAACGCCAACGCCTGCGTCGTTTTGCGCGACGACAGCCCGAGGCCGCGCACCGCGCTCGGCCGTTTTCATCACGAACCGCGCGAAGTGCGCGCGTTGAAGACTCCGCGCGATGGTTTGATGGGCATTCGCCCGCGCAACAAAGAGCAAGCCTTCGCGCTCGACCTCTTGCTCGACGACAACGTGAAGCTGATGACCGTCGTGGGCAAAGCGGGCACCGGCAAGACGCTGCTCGCGCTCGCTGCCGGGCTTCGCCGCGTGGTCGACGATGGAGCGTATGCGCGCTTGCTCGTGAGTCGCCCGGTGATGCCGCTCGGTCGCGACATCGGTTTTCTACCGGGAGACGTCGATCAAAAGCTGAACCCGTGGATGCAGCCGATTTACGACAATTTGGAGTTCCTGTTGGTTGCGGGTGGCTCTAAGCGTCGCGGCGTGCGCGGCTTCGAGGAATTGTTCGACCAAGGCCAATTGCAGGTCGAACCGCTGACTTACATTCGCGGCCGTAGCTTGCCGCATCAATACGTGATCGTGGATGAAGCGCAGAACCTCACGCCGCACGAAGTCAAAACCGTGATCACGCGCTGCGGCGAAGGCACCAAAATCATCCTGACGGGTGATCCGTATCAAATCGACAATCCCTACGTCGACAGCGCGACGAACGGCCTCTCGGTCACCGCCGATCGCCTGCGCGGCGAGCCGATCGTCGGTCACATCTTGCTCTCCAAGGGCGAACGCAGCGAGCTCGCGAACATCGCCGCGAACAAGCTGTGAGTCATGACGATCAGCCCGCTTCCGCGCGGCGTGATCGAGCTCGACCAAAGTCCGCTCTTCCGTGACGCGGCCCGGCTACTCGCGCGCGCGGAAACCGAAATCCGGCTGATCGATCGGGCTCAGCCGCGGAACGCAGCGGCCGAACGCGAAGCGTTGATCGCGGCGTGGGGCGCGGGAAAACCGCGCGCGCCGCGCTTCGAATACGCTGCGCGTGCGAATTTTGGCGAGTTGCGCCGCGCGCTCGCGGGCGTCGCGCGTTCGCTCGAAGCGGAGGGTCCGCTCGGCACGCTCTACGCGGAGCGCGCGCGTGAGCTCGAACTCGAGGCCGAGCTCGCCGAGTGCATCGATACGACCGAGTTTGCCGCCCATTGCGCCCAGCGCTACGCAGCGCTCGACGCGGCGGACGCCGCACGCGCCAGCGGCTGGGCCACGCGCTGGCTCGATGCCGCCGACGATCGCGCCGAGGCGTTACTACATCGCAGCGACGATCGCGGCGATGCCAAGAGCCTCGTCTCCGCGCTCGAACGCGCCAGCGAGGGCTTGCCCGTGCGCCTCGAAATCCGGCCAAATCAAGCCGCGGCAGCTTCGGTCGGCGAGGGCTTCATCGGGCTGCGGCCGGGGCTTTGGCACAGCGAGCGCGAAGTGCGGCGCATCGTCTTGCACGAGATTGAAGGGCATGCGCGTCCGCGCGTGCTCGCGCAGCGCGAACCGCTCGCGCTGTTTCGAATCGGCGCGGCGCGGAGCAGTGACGACGAAGAAGGGCGCGCACTCTTGCTCGAGCGGCGAGCGCGCGTGCTCGAAGGCTCGCGCCGGCGCGAGCTCGCGCGTCGGCACTTGGCGGCCGAGCGCGTGCGCGCTGGGGCTTCGTTCGTCGGCACCGTGAGCGAGCTGATCGAGCGCGGGCAAGACATCGAGAGCAGCGTCGAGGCCGCGTGTCGCGCGTTTCGCGGCGGTGGCCTCGGCCGCGAATACGTCTACCTGAGCGCGCTCGCACGCGTGCAGCGCGTGTTCGCCGACGAACCCGAGCTCGAGCGTTGGCTCGAACGCGGGCGGCTGAGTATTGCCGCGGCCCGCGCGCTGGCAGCGCTCAGCGCGTGATCTGTTCTTGGCAGGTCGTCGAGCACGCGCCGGTGCCGTTTTCGGCGCCTTCATCGCAATCCTCCGGCGGCGATTGCAGGATGCCGTCGCCGCAGCGCGGACCGAATTGGCAATCCTTGCCGCATTTGCCGTAGGAGCCATCGTTCACGCCGTCGTCGCACTGTTCGTTGCCGTTGGTGACGCCATCGCCGCAGTGCGGTCCGAGTTTGCAACCGGGCGCGCACTTGCCGTAGCCACCCTGGTTCACGCCGTCGTCGCATTCTTCGCCGGGCTCGACGACTTGATCGCCGCAGCGTGGTCCGAGCGTGCAATTGGCGGTGCAACCGCCGTAGCCACCGACGTTCTTGCCGTCCCCGAGATCGCACTGCTCGGGCCCGTTGCGGATGCCATCACCGCAGCGCGGGGCCGGCTGGCAATCGTAGCCGCAGACTTTGCCGTAGCCGCCGTTCGCGGCGCCTTGATCACAAGCCTCTTGCGGTGAATCGAGGTGGCCGTCGCCGCAGAACGGCGCAAGTTGGCATTTGTTGGTGCAGCCGCCGTACGCGCCGGTGTTCTGCGCGCTGCCGAGATCGCACTCCTCGCCGAACGCCAGATCTTGCACGGCGTCTCCGCAGCGCGGCGGGATGATGCAGCCCGCGCCGCAACCCGTGGTGCTGCCGTACGGCGCGAGGTTCACGCCGTCGTCGCACTGCTCGCTGCCATTTTTGATCGCGTCGCCGCAGAACTCGCGGCCCGAGCAAGTCGCGTTGCAGGCGCCATATGCGCCGGTGTTTTTGCCTGGGCCGTCATCGCAGACCTCGCCGCGCACGACCACGCCGTCCCCGCAATCAGGCACACACTGCGAGTGCGCGGGCATGAAATTCTCGAGCGTGAGGTGGAAGTTCGATTGCGTGGTGTGGCGTTCGGCGTGGAAAAACGCGATTTGATAGAGCCCGCCCGAGGTCAAACCGAAGCGCGTGTCCGCCGCGGCGATTTGATCGGGCGTGCAGGCCGCGAGCGTCGTGCCGTTTTGATTGTTGCTGCCCTGCACGGAGCAGTTGCTGTCCGTATTACCCAAAATCACGCGCCCCCAGAGCGCGCCGTGAATGCCGCCGATGTCCACGGCCAGGTAATTGTTGATGAACGCCCAGACGTCGTCGTCACCGCGGAAGGTGAGCTCTTCGCCGCCGCCGTATTGAAAGAAGTAGTGAATCTCGGTGGTGAAGCCGAAATCGTGACCGCTATTTTCGTAGTTGCCGAAGCCGTTCGGGTTCCCGTCGAGCGGAAAGAACGCCGAGCTGTCGAACGCATAGACGACGCCGGTCGTGCCCTGTCGCGTCAGACGAATGCTCGACGCGATCGTCTTGTTCACGCCGGGCGTGTCGCGATACCACTCGGCAAAGCTCGCCACGCTGGTGACGTTGACCGGATTCGGCTTGAGCAGTTGCGGCTTGCCGTCGCTGTCGAGCGTGCCGCAAGTGGTTTGATTCGCGTTGCTGCAGACCGCGCCCGCGAGCCCGCTCTCGGCACTGTAAGGATTGCGCTCGAAATCCGGGTCGCCGCCCACTTCGTCCGCGCCCTTGAAGTCGTGGTACGTGTCGGCCAAATCGATGTACGGCGGGGTCGAGACCACATCACTGCAAGTGAAGCCGGCCTCGACGTTGCACTTCGAATCGCAGCCGTCGCCGTCGTTGTTGTTGCCGTCGTCGCAACCTTCGCCGGTCGTGCGGATGCCGTCACCGCACGCGTAGTTGGCCGAGCCGTCGGGCTTGAACGTGGGCTCGTTCTGACACACGCCACTGCAGCCATCGCCGTAGATCGTGTTGCTGTCGTCGCAGCCTTCGTCGGCTTCCTTCGCGCCGTTGCCGCAAACGGCTTTTTTGCAGGCCTTGCCGAGGGTCGGACACGTGTAGCCGGGCTCGATCAAGCAGGCGGAGCTGCAGCCATCACCGGAGACCGAGTTTCCGTCCTCGCACTGCTCGTAGCTCGTCAGCACACCGTCGCCGCACTTCGGAATGCACGCCTTGCCCGGCACTGGACAGACCCAGCCCGCGTCGACCTTGCACTTCGTGCAGCCGTCGCTGGCCGTCCCATTGCCGTCGTCGCATTGTTCGTCGGGCGTGCGCACGCCGTTGCCGCACACTTCGTGCAAGCAAGCCGCGCCCGCGGTCGGGCAGACCCAGCCTGCTTCCACCTGGCACGTGGCGTCGCAGCCGTCGCCCGGCGTCGTGTTGTGATCGTCGCACGCTTCACCCAAATCGAGCGCGCCATCGCCGCACACGGGTGTCTTCACTTGTAGGCATTTTTTGCCGGGCTCGAGGCAGACCCAGCCCGGCGCGACGCCGCTGCAATCGTCCAGGCAACCGCCCGCCGCGTGCGCGTCGTCGCACTGCTCGTCGCCGGTGACTTTGCCGTCGCCGCACACGACCAAGTCGACGCACGGCTTGCCGACGACGCTGCAGTCGTAGTCCGGATCCTTCACCGTGCAGTCGGCGGAGCAGCCGTCGCCGTCGACGGTGTTGCCGTCGTCGCAAACTTCGGGGCCTTCGAGCATGCCGTCGCCGCACTGAATCGTCGAAGTGCAGGCGCCGCCCTGCTTCGGGCAGGTGAAATTCGGCTCGATCGTGCAGGCGCCCGAGCAGCCGTCGCCGGGCAAGCCATTGCCGTCGTCGCACTCTTCGCTCGCTTCATTGACCACGCCGTCGCCGCAAGCGGGGCCTGCTTCGGGCACGCTCGTTGCGCCCGCTTCGCCCTGCATGCCCGCGTCCACGTTGAGCGAAGGTCCGCCGCTATCCGTCGTCGCTCTCGCGTCGTTGCCCGCGTCGAAGGCGATGATCTGATCGTTCGTGGCAATTTCAGGATTGCTGCCGCACGCGCTGAAGGCGAAGCCTGAAAGCAATGCAGCAACGAGCAGCAGCGAACGCCAGCTCTGGCGAAGCTTCGAAAAAGCGATCGGCATGACCGGCAAGGCTACATTCGAACTACGCCGGGCGCATGTGCTTCCGCGCGAAAGAGTAAGCGAAGGTGCGACTCGCCGACGCCTTCGCCGTGGCTTTTCGCCGCGGTAAAGATTGAAACCATACTCTGGCGATTCGGCTCCGCGCAGGTATCGCCGCGGGCGACGAAGACATTTCGCTCACTCGGTCTTGAGCTCGATGCCCGCCCAGGACACGCCGCCGCGGTTGTCATGGACGAGCGCCCAGACGCGCGACACCTTGGCGTCCTTCGAAGCGTAGAAATCCGTGCCGTAGTCGGGGTTCCAGCCGCTCGTGGCGTCGTTCAAGAGGCGCGTTCCGGATTTGAAGCCGCCGCCGTCGGTGTAGTAGTCGATCCACATCTGTTCGCCGACGGGATGACCGAGTTGCTCGACGGACACGTCGTCTTGCTCCTGGCTTTTGGCTTGGTCGACGGTGGGCTGGATTGGGTAGCCGTGGCAGGGGCTCTGGCCGTCGTTCGCGCAGGTTGGGATGCAGCGCGGATCGGGCGGCATCCCCGCGCAGTCGATCGAGTCGGCCGTGGGCGGCGGTGATTCGGCGATGCTGGTGCAACCATCGCCGATGCAGACCGAGGTCGGGGGTAACTCCTGGCCGTTGAACTGGAAGCCGGTAATGACCGGATTGTTGTTGGTGAATTGGTCGTAGGCGTAAATCGCGGTGTAGCCGGCGACGAAGTCGTCCGAATCGAGCAGTTTGCCGCTGTCGTCCATGCAGCCGACGGGAAGGGCGGTCGGATCGCTCGTCTTGATCGGAGTGAGCGTGCCCGCGCAGGCGGCGAAGAACACGAACGCAATGCCGTAGCCCGTGTTGTTTTCGCCCGTCGCCGGCCGAATGATCGGCGCGGTCTTCTGGTCGCCGGCCATCGCAGTCGGGTTGGTCACGTAGTCAGTCGGCATCACGAAGGACGTCGTGTCGCTCGAGCTGCCGCTGA
This sequence comes from Polyangiaceae bacterium, assembly GCA_036268695.1. Lineage (GTDB taxonomy): Bacteria > Myxococcota_A > Polyangia > Polyangiales > Polyangiaceae > PMG-095. The sequence goes on from DATATR010000170.1 coordinate 29,793, forward strand.
AGAGGCTCGCGAAGACCTCGGGTTGGCTGAAACACCCGTAGTAGAGATCGCCCGCGGGATCGAAGCACGGGCCTGACCAGGTGATGCGCACGTTGCGGCCCGCGGCCGGCGAAGCGTCTTCCCACAGGATGCTGAGGTTCACGGTTTGGCCGGGCTTGGCGTAGGGCAGATCTTTTTGCACGCCGAGGATGCGGAGCGTCGTGAGTTGATTTGGGGGATCGAAGCGCGGACCGCAGCCGCACAGGAGCACCCCCAACCCAAGAAGCCGCGATTTTGCGGCAAATCGCGCAAGAAATCCGCAGTTCGTGGAGCGCATCAGAATTCACCTCGCAGGCCGATGCTCGGGATGATCGGAATGCCGGTTTGATACGATTGCTTGCTGAAGTTGTAGTTGTAGCTCAGGCCTTCGACCGCGGCGTTGTTGTAGACGTTTTGAATGTCGAGGTAAGTCGAGAAGCGCCAGGTGCGAAATTGCCAGCGCTTGTCGACGCGCATGTCGAGCTGGTGAAAGAGCGGCAGGCGTGTGCTGTAGGGCGAGGCTTGGAGCGCGGTGTACGCGCCGGCATCCGAGGCGTAGAGCGCGGGCAGCGCGGGTGCGCTTTGAACCGGCGTGTCCAGGTTGCCGGACACGATGCGGAAGCGCGCGCCGAATTCCCAGCCCCGCCCGAGTCGATAACTCCCGAGGATGATCAGGTTGTGGGTCTGATCGTATTGAAACAAATATTCGGGGCAGCTCGGGCAGTCGCGTCGCACGCTGCGCGACAGCGTGTAAGCGATCCAGCCGAAAAAGCGCTTGTCCGGCTTGTATTTCAAGAGCGCTTCGAGCCCGATCACCGAGCCGGAGCCGAGGTTGTCGTAGGTGAATTGCCCGGCCGCGTTCGGCGAACGCGCGACTTGATTGGTGAGCGCTTTGTAAAAGCCCTCCAAGCTCAGCTCGACGTGCTCGGAGAACTCTTGCTCGACGCCGATGTCGTAGTGGACGGATTTGTTGGAGTAGAGCCCGGGCGTGCCGAAGACCGCGTTGGTTTCTTGAAACTGCGGCGGTTGATAGAAGAGCCCAGCGCCCGCTTTGAGCGTCGTGCGCAGGCGCTTGTTTTCGGGGTGATCGGGATCGGTGCCCTTGACCAGGTCGTACCGCGCGACGCCGCGCGGCGCGACGTCCGCGTGGCCCGTGTCGCGCGAGTAGTCGATGCGCAAACCCGGCACGAGGCGCAGGCGATCGGTGGCTTGAATCTCGCCTTCGCCGTACCACGCGGGGCGAAACACGGTCGCGTCTTCGTGCGTTTGTTGCGGCGGGCGGCTGGCGAACGGACCTGGGTCGGGCTCGCCGGGCCGCGGTGGCGGCGGGAAGCGCGCGGTCACTTCGTACGGCGCGATCACGAAATCCAAGCCTGCGTTGAGCTTGACGCCGCGCGCGACTTTGAAGCCGAATTCGTGGCGCGCGTAGACGTTCCAGGTATCGAGATCGAACTCGAAATTGCCGACCGCGAAGCCGACCGAGTCCCGGCCGAACGAGACCATGGAAGTGCTCGACACCGAGTGCGACAGATCCGTCTCGTACAAAACCTGGCCGCGATAAAACGACGTGCCGAAGCTGAGCGTGCCGCCGAAGGCCGGATCTTGCGCCGCCGGATCGGTGACGATGATTTTGAATTTGTCGTCCGAGCCGAAGAAGCGCGCGCTGAAGCGCCCGCTCGCATTCTTGTGATCGATGATGGCTTGGTAGTCGTAGTAGACGGGCGCCGCGGTCACGCTCGAGCCCGCGCCCTCGAGCACCGGCTTGAGCCAGACGTCGATCCAGCTGCGCCGACCCGCGACGGCGAAGGTCCAATCTTTGGCTGGCAGCGGGCCTTGCAGCATCAAACGGCCGTCGATCAAATCCATCTGGGCCATGCCGTGAAAGCAGCCCTTTTTGCCTTCGATCGGCACGCCGTAGTCGCCGGTGCAATTGGTGTCCGGGCTGCGCAAGCCGACCTCGACGATGCCGCCGTCGACTCGGCCGTAACGCGAGCTGAAGTTGCCCGGATAAAAATCGATCTTGTCGAGCAGCTCGGTCGGAACCACGCTCGATAACCCGCCGAAGTGATAAATCAACGGCACGAGCGTGCCGTCGACGTAGACTTGCGTGTCTTGCGGCGCGGAGCCGCGCACGATCAAGAGCCCGGCGAGCCCCGGCGGACGACCGACACCCGGTAAGCTCTGCAGCGAACGCAGCGCATCGCCGCTCGTGCCCGGGATGCGCTCGATTTCGCGGCGCTCGATCGTGCGGCGCGTGACTTCGCGCGGCGGCCGCTCGCCTTGCACGGTGATTTCGATGCCCGTGCTCGCCGGCGCGAGGCGATACGTGGCGTCCGTTTCTTCGCCGGCCACGACGTCTTCCGCGTTTTCGACGAAGACGAAGCCGGGCGCTTCGATGTGCACTTTGTAGTGCCCGGCAGGGACGTCTTTAGCCTGCCATTTGCCGGCTTCGTCGGTCGTGAATTGCTGGGTCGTGCCGTCGGGCAGGGTGATCGTGACGAGCGCGCCGGCGAGTGGCGCGTTCGAATCCGCGAGGCGAACGGTGCCACCGAGATTGCCGGTCGTGGGCGCGGCGGGCGGCGCGGCTTCGGGTTCCTTCGGCGTCAGCGTGAACGAATAGCGATACGGGATGACGACGGGAACCGGTACGCCGTCTCGAGTCGCGGGCGTGAACTTGAACTTCATCGCCGCGGCTTGCGCCGCTTCGTCGAAGCCGTTGCCGACTGGGGTCGTGACTTCGGCTTTGGTCACGTTGCCGTCGCGGTCGAGCGTGAGCTTCAAATTGACGTCTGCCTGCAGGCCTTGTTTCTCGGCCTCGGGCGGATAATCGGCGTGCTCGAAGTGGACGATTTCCGGTAGTACGATCACCGGCTTTTTCGCGACGTCTTTCGCCGGTTCGGCGGGGCGAATCGCGGCGCCCGAGGTGCCGCTCGGGATCGAACCGCTGTCCCCGGTCTGTGCGTGCGCGAGCCCGGACAGCGTGAGCGCCGCTAATACCGCAGGCATCACCACTACGGAAACGCGGCTCGAAACGGAGATCATCAGCGGCCCGATCCTTCGCTACTGGAAGCGCGTGCGCGCGACAAGAACTTCCGGCTAGGCGCCGCGCGGCGGATGCGGCCCGCGCGTGGCTGCGCGGCCGGCCGCGGCGACTCTTCGAGGCTTGCGAGCGCGAGCGCGCGGTATTACGGCGCGGAGCCGTGAAAATCGCCACCTGGAACGTGAACTCGATCCGCGCGCGGCTCGACCACGCGCTCGATTGGGTCGAGCGGGTGAAGCCCGATATCTTGTGCATGCAAGAGACGAAAGTTACCGATGACGACTTTCCGACCGACGAGTTCGTGCGCCTCGGTTACGGCGTCGCGATGAGCGGGCAGCTCTCTTACAATGGCGTTGCGATCCTGTCGCAGTTGCCGATGAAGGAACTGAAGCTCGGCTTGGTCGGCGAACGAGACGATTCGGATAAGCGCGCGATTTCGGCCAGCATCGCCGGGATTCAGATCTATTCGGTGTACGTGCCGAACGGTAAATCGGTGACCTCGCCTTCGTTCGTGGAGAAGCTCGCTTGGCTCGGGCGCTTGCGCGAGACGCTCGACGCGCGTTCGAACCCGCACACGGACGTGCTCGTCTGCGGCGACTTCAACATCGCGACTGACGAGCGCGATTTGTTCGACCCCGAGCTGTTCCGCGGCAAAACTCATTTTCACCCGAAGGAACACGAAGCACTTGCTCGCATTCGCGACTTCGGGCTCTCGGACGCATATCGGCTGCACCACAAAGAAGGCGGCGAATATAGCTGGTGGGATTATCGCGGCGGCGGCTATCGCAAGAACGAGGGCTTGCGCATCGACTACGTGTTCCTGTCCGAGTCACTCGCCAAGCGCTGCACGAGCGCGAGCATGGACCAAACGCCGCGCAAGCTCGACAAACCGTCGGATCATATTCCGGTCATCGTCGAGATCGCGTGAGCTTGCGTGAGTCTCGGCAGCCGAAACGCGACGCCGAAGGCTGTGAGCACACGCGACGTGACGCGTGACCATCAATAAAATAAAAGCATCAGTTGGTTTGGCTGCGCGTTTCGGCGTGCGCCATCACGATCTTGTTGCCGTACGCGGGTGGCGGCGCGATCAGGCGCGGCATTTCACGGCGCTCGTGCTTCGGCGCGACGTGCGTGTCGATCACCACGCGCTCGGGTGCTTGCGGTGGCTCCACGACGCGTTCCGCGCAGGCAGTTGCGCTCGCGCTCACTCCAGCAGCGAGGAGGCAAAAACCGAACGCTGAAAACACTCGCGCCACGTAAAAAATCTAGCACCTCGCTCTTCGTCCGCAATGAAAGCGGAGCTTCACGCAGTGCTCTGAATCTCGATGTTGCGCGCTGGCGGACGACGAGCGCGGAAGGTGGCTTTGCGCTAAACTTGGGCACTCCGATTGCCTGCGCGACGAAGGGCGGGGCAATGTGCTTGCGAGTAGCGGATTGGGGGCTTGCTCGATCGGCTTCGTTCATCATCGCTCCGCTTGGCGTCCCGCCACGAAAGCCAAGAGCCCGAGGCCGATCAGCACGGCCGCGAAGATCGCGTTCGCAGGCTGATTGCCGAGCGCTTTGCCGAGCCAGCCGACACCCAAGACTGGCAGCGCGTTGCCGGTGTAGCAGGCGAGCAAGTATGCGGATACGAGTTCAGCTCGGCGGTCGCTGGGCGCCATTTCATTCACGGTCTGTAGGCTGCCGCGGAAGCCGAACGCGAGCGCGCCACCGCTCGCTAGCGTCGCGAAGAGCAGCGCGAGGAAGGAGCGCATCAGATCGGCTGCGACGAGCAGCACGACCGCGGCGATCATGAGGACGATCGCGACGCGAAGGGCAGTGGAAGATTTCGTGGGCACCGCGGCGGCAACGCAGGTGCCAATGCCGAAGTACGCCGCGACTACGCCGCCTACGACTGCTGGGCTCGTCTGTCCGAGTCGCGTCAGTAAGCCGGGCACGAGCGCGGCGTAGAAGCCGCTCAACGCGAGCGTCGCGAAGGCGATGGACGCGGGCGCGATGAAGCGCCGGCGGAGCTCGCTCGGTACGCCGATGCGCGGTCGCAGTGACAGTTCGCGCCAGGAGCGGGCGCGCCGCTCGACAGTCTCGGGTAGCGCGGACACGAGCGCGATCGTCCCGCCGAGCAACGCCAAGTAAACGCCGTAGCAGGTGCGCAGCGGCCAGGGCAGCGCGCGCGCAAGCACGCCGCCGAGTAGCGCGCCGAAGGCGAGGCCAGCGAGGTTGCCGGCGACCGCGATCAACGCCGCGCGCGCGCGATCGCTCCGCGGCTCGAGCTCTGCGATCCAAGCGGTGAGCGTGCTCGCGCCGAGCCCCGCGGCGAATCCATTCGTGCCGCGAGCTAAGAACAGCCAGAGCGCCGAGTGCGCCGCGAAGAAGAACAACGTGCTCACGATCGCCGCCCCGAGCGCCACGATCGTCACCGGCCGGCGGCCAATCTGATCGGAGAGGTGGCCGAGCAACAACAGCACGCCCAAGTTGCCGAGCAAGTACACGGCGTAAATTTCCGTGACGACGAGCTGGGAGAACCCGAAGCGGTGCTCATAAAGCGTGTAAAGCGGCGTCGGCAGCGTGCTCGCCACATAAACTACGGCAAGCGCGATCGTCGCAGCCTTCAGCGCGAGCACGCGCGACACGGTCTTTCGCGCGTGCCCCGCCCGAGCGTCGCGATCGAAGGTTTCCCTGTTGTGGTGCAGCATGCGCAGCCCGTACTAAGCAACTGCCGTTCCAGCGCTGACGATCGGAACGCGCGCTCGATTCGGATCGTGGCGCAGCTGCTCGCCGTCACCAAGTCGGTGGACTTTGACAGTTCGAAAAAGCGTCGAGAAGCCTCGCGCGATTTAGTGTGCAACCGGGCACGAGCTTCCAGAAGCCTCGCGCGATTTAGTGTGCAATCGGGCACGAGCTTCCAGAAGCCGCGATCGATTGGCATCGATTCAGCCCCGAGCTTCCAGAAGCTCCAATCGATTGTGACCTAATCAATCCCGAGCTTCCCGAAGCTCCGAT
>DATATR010000171.1:0-6870 GCA_036268695.1 Polyangiaceae bacterium
GGCAATTGCCGAGCATTCCGCGATTTTAGTGCCGGGCGCTGGCCAAGCTTCGGCGTATAATCCGAGTCACTCTCTCCTTTGGGGGAGGAGGTTCAGCGATGTCGCTCGAAGTCGGCCAGCTCGTAGACAACAAGTACCGCATCGTTCGCACGATCGGCGAGGGCGGCATGGGTGCCGTGTTCGAAGGCGAGAACGTGCGCATCAATCGCCGCGTCGCGATCAAGGTGCTCCACGCCGCGTTCACCGGCAACGCCGAAGTGATGCAACGCTTCGAGCGCGAAGCGCAAGCAGCCGGCCGGATCGGCAACGATCACATCTTGGAGGTGCTCGATCTCGGCATCCTGCCGGACGGCGATCGCTACATCATCATGGAGTTTTTGGACGGCGAACCGCTGTCCAGCCGGATCAAGCAGCGCGGCCGAATGACACCGCACGAGCTCGCGCCGGTCATGCGACAAGTCTTGGTCGGACTCGGCGCTGCGCACGCGGCCGGGATCATTCACCGCGATTTGAAGCCGGACAACATCTTCATCTTGCGTGAAAAAGCCGGCCATCGCGACTACGTGAAGATCATCGATTTCGGCATCTCCAAATTCCAGCCGCTGAACGGTGACGGCATGAAGATGACGCGCACGGGCGCAGTCATGGGCACGCCGTATTACATGTCGCCGGAGCAAGCGAGCGGCAGCGCCGAAGCCGACGCCCGGAGTGATGTCTATTCGCTCGGTGTGATCATGTACGAAGCGGTGACCGGGCGCGTGCCGTTCGACGCGGGCACGTTCAACCAGCTGATGTTCAAGATCGTGCTGGCTGATGTGCCGCCGCCGCAGGCAATCGTGCCCGATCTGGATCCCGCGTTCGCGAGCATCATCTCGAAAGCGATGGCGCGCGATCTCGCGCATCGTTTTCAATCGACCGCGGACGTGATTGCCGCGCTCGACGGCTGGGTGCAATCGGGTCAAGCCGTGACCGTGCCGCCCGCTGCGGATCCGAGCGCGGCCGGACATTTGCCGAAGCCGCGCGGACCGATGCGCACCGCGCCGGAAGTTCACGCCCCAGCACCGGCTGCCGGCCAACCAATGGCCGGCCAAGGAACTTCGGGTAGCTGGGCAACGTCGCAACACGACGTACTGCCGGTGAAAAAGCAGAGCGCCGGTCCGATCGTTGCCGCGGTTGCTGGCGTCGGGTTTTTGGTGCTCGCGGGCGGTGCGTTCGCTGCCTATTCACTGCACAACAAAGCGACCAGCGCGGATTCGGCGTCCGCAGTCCAACCAGCTCCACCTGCGAGTGCGAGTGCGAGTGCTGTCGTAAAGGCTGCACCGAGCGCGACTGCTGTCGCCACCGCGATCACAACTGCCACACCCACCGCAGCCACTCCCGCGCCAACAGCGAGCACTACGGATTCCGCCGCGACCGCGCCTGCGCTGCATGCGGCAGCGGCTCGCGCTGGAGCTGGGGCTGGAGCGCGCGCGCTGAAGCCAGCGGCGGCGAAGCCGGAGCCACCAGCTGCCGAGAGACCGGCCGCGCCGAAACCTGCGGGCGCACCGGATTTCGGCTACTGAGGCTCGCCGAGCGAAACTCGCAATCGCTCAATATTAAAGGTCTAGTTCTATGCGAGGGGCTGAGCTCGAAAAAAAGCTCATCTTCTCGCCTTGCGCGCTCGGGATTGCGCGCATATGGCGTGCGGCGACAGGCTGCGCGAGAGCGGCGGACTGAGCGGACTGAGCGGACTGAGCGGACTGAGACGGACAGACAAAACCTAGAACAAAAAGGCAGCGCTGATTTTCAATTGACGAAATTGGAAAAAAGGGGCTTCTCTACTTCTATGTTGGGAAACTGTTTTGACGCGCGAAAGTTCGAGTTTGCGCGCCAGACACTCCTGATCCAGGTCACTTGCGACAGAAGGCGCACGGCTCCCAAGCCGGGCGGAGGGAAACATGCAACACACGGACGAAACACTGCTTTCGGTCGTCGTTCTCGAGGCGGGCTCAGCGTGGCCACCTTGGCTCGGTGAGTATCAAAAACTAGCGCCGAACTCCGTCGTCGTCGCGCAATCGGGCGAAGAGTCGGGTCGCGATTTCGCGCAGCGCATCGCGCGGCGCGTCGATGAAATCGGCGCAAGTGATGCGAAAATTCACGCGGCGCTCTTGGTCAGCAATGGCTTGCTGAATGAAGCGTCGGTGACGGCGCGCACGGCAATTTGTAAATCGCTGCTCGGTGTGATGGTGCAGAAGCGTCACGGCGAGTTGGTGTTGGCCGCCGATGCGTTCGCGACCGACGAACTGCGGCACGAGCTCTTCTCACTCGCCGGCACATTGTGTGATGATCTCGGCGGAACACCTGTGAGCGTGCGCGTGCGCTTCGGCAGCGGCAAACCGGAGAGCAGCGTGAGCGGTGTGATGAAGTCCGTCGCGCCGCCCGCGAACCACGAAGCAGACGAAGAAGAGCGCATCGCGCTCAACGGGCGTGATTGAGTCACGCTCTGAGCTCGCTCGTGCTGCTTGACACGTCGCGTCACGGGGCCTACTCAAGGCCTTAGATGGCAAAAAACAACGGCGATCGGCGCGTCGCGATCGTTTCTGGCCTGCGCACGCCATTCGCGAAGCAGGGCACGGCGTATCGCGATCTCAGCGCGCTCGAGCTGGGCAAGATCGTGGTCGCGGAGCTGCTCCAACGAACTGGGATCGAGCCGCACGAGATCGATCAAGTCGTCTATGGCCAAGTGATCCCGTCGCTGTCGGTGCCGAACATTGCGCGCGAGATCGTGCTCGGAACTGGCATGCCGCGCAGCATCGAGGCGTACAGCGTGGCGCGCGCTTGTGCCACGAGTTACCAATCGACGGTCAACGTCGCCGAATCGATCATGGCCGGCGCGATCGACTGCGGCATCGCCGGCGGTGCAGACAGCGCGAGCGATCTGCCGATGGCCGCGAGCAAGAAGCTCAGCGAGGCCTTGGTGCGAGCGAGCAAAGCGAAATCGCTGGGCGATAAATTGCGCGCGTTCGCCGGGCTCGGTGCGAGCGATCTGCTGCCGATCCCGCCCGCGCTGAAAGAGCCGTCGACTGGCCTGACCATGGGTGAAAGCGCCGAGAAAATGGCCAAAGAAAATGGCATCTCGCGCGAGGACCAAGACGCATTCGCGCACCGCAGCCACACCCTCGCCGCGCAAGCCTGGGCGGATGGTCGGCTGCGCGACGAAGTGATGCCGGTATTCGTGCCGCCGCGCTACGAAGCGATCGACGAAGACAATTTGCCGCGCAAAGACTCCGAGCTCGACGCTTACGCGAAATTGAAACCGGTGTTCGATCGCAAGTACGGCACCGTCACCGCGGGCAACAGCTCTCCGCTCACGGACGGCGCGAGCGCGCTGTTGTTGATGAGCGAGAAGAAAGCCAAGACGCTCGGCTTCGACGTGCTCGGCTACATTCGGAGCTACGCATTTTCCGCGGTCGATCCCGCGGAGCAACTCTTGATGGGTCCGGCTTACGCCGCGCCGCTCGCGCTCGATCGCGCCGAGCTCAAGCTGAAAAACATGGACTTGGTCGACATGCACGAGGCCTTCTCGGCGCAGGTCCTCAGCAACATTCAGGCCTTCGAGAGCGACACTTTTTCCCAACAAAAACTCGGCCGCGACAAGCGCCTCGGCAAGATCGACTGGGACAAGCTCAACGTGTCCGGCGGTTCGATCGCGCTCGGTCATCCATTCGCCGCCACCGGCGCGCGCCAGATTTCGCAAACGCTGCGTGAGCTGCGGCGACGCGGCGGCGAGTTCGCGCTGTGCACCGCTTGCGCCGCGGGCGGCCTCGGTGCTGCGATGGTGCTGGAGGTCGCGTGAACGGCGCGGAAGCGAAAGAAGCGTCGCTGTTCGTCGAGCGTCGCGCGGACGGCGTGGCGATCGTGCGCTTCGATGTACCGGGCGAGCCGGTGAACACGTTGCGGGCCGACTTTGCCGACGAATTCTCGCGCCTGTTCGCGCTGCTCGAACAGGACAACGCGGTCAAAGCCGTCGTGATCACCTCGGGCAAAGCCGACGGCTTCATCGCTGGTGCCGACATCAAGCTGCTCTACGCGGTCGAACGCGCGGAGCAAGCCAGCGAGCTCTCGCGCACGGGGCAACGCGCGCTCTCGATGCTGAGCGAATCGCGCGTGCCGGTGGTCGCTGCGATTCACGGCGCGTGCCTCGGTGGCGGCCTCGAACTGGCGCTGGCCTGCACGGCGCGCGTCGCGACGAGCGATGAAAAAACCAAGCTCGGTTTGCCCGAAGTTCAGCTCGGCGTGCTGCCCGCGCTCGGCGGCACGCAGCGCCTGCCGCGCTTGATCGGCGTGCAAGCCGCGCTCGACCTCTTGCTCACCGGTAAGCAAATCGATGGCAAACGCGCCCAGCGCTTGGGCCTCGTCGACGAGCTCGTGCCGCCCGCGATTTTGCGCGAAGTCGCGATTCGGCTCGCGCTCGCACGCGTAAAAAAAATACCCGAGCGGCGCTCGCTCCTTCGGCGCGTGTTCGACAAAGACCGGCTCACCGAGTTCGCGCTCGCCGACAATCCGCTCGGACGAAAGCTGGTCTTCGACCGAGCCAGAAAGCAGACACTCGAGAAAACGCACGGCAACTATCCTGCAGCCGAGCGGATCCTGGATGTCGTGAAGCTCGGTTTGGCGAATGGCGTGCAAGCCGGGCTCGAAGCCGAAGCGCGAGCGTTCGGGGATTTGGTGGTGAGTGAAGAAGCGCGCGCGTTGATGCACGTGTTCTTTGCGTCGACCGAGCTCAAGAAGGACCGCGGTCATGACATGGACGGTGTCGAAGCTCGGCCGGTGCAGCGCGTGGCCGTGCTGGGCGCCGGCTTGATGGGCGCAGGCATTGCGTACGTCACCGCCGCGCTCGCGAAAACCGACGTGCGGCTGAAGGATCGCGACGAACCCGCGCTCGGCAAGGGACTGAAATACGTGCGCGATATTTTCGATCAGCGCGTCAAATCGCGTAGGCTTTCGCCCGGCGAGCGCGATCTGCAAATGGCGCGCGTGACCGCGACCACCGACTACGGCGGCTTCGACGGCGTCGACATCGTGATCGAAGCGGTGTTCGAAGATCTGGAGCTCAAGCGCGGGGTGCTCGCGGAGGTCGAGGCGCACGCGGGAAAGCGCTGCATTTTTGCGTCGAATACCTCGTCTTTGCCGATCGCGAACATTGCGGAGGGCGCGCGCCGGCCGGAGCAGGTGATCGGCATGCACTATTTTTCGCCGGTGCACAAAATGCCGCTGCTCGAGGTGATCGTCAGCGCCGTCACTGCGCCGCAGGTCACGGCGACGTGCGTCGAGCTCGGCAAGCGCCAAGGCAAAACCGTGATCGTCGTGCGCGACGGCGCGGGCTTTTACAGCTCGCGTATCTTGGGTCCGTATTTGAGCGAAGCCGCGTTTTTACTCGCCGAGGGCGTGGCGATCGAGCGGATCGACGCGGCGCTTGTCAAATGGGGTTTTCCGGTCGGACCAATCACGCTTCTGGACGAAGTCGGCATCGACGTGGGCGCGAAGGTCGGGCACGTGCTGCACGAAGCATTCGGCGAGCGCATGGCCGAGCCGCCCGGAGTCGAGCGCTTGCTCACCGATCAACGGCTCGGCAAAAAAAATCAGCGCGGCTTTTACAACTACGCGAGCAAAAAAGACGGCGAAAAAGAGGTCGACCGCAGCGTCTACGCGCTGCTCTCGGTCGAGCCGAAGAACGAGCTGTCCGAGCACGAGATCGTCTCCCGCTGTTCGCTGCAAATGCTGAACGAAGCCGCGCACTGCTTCGGCGAAGGCATTTTGCGGAGCGCGCGCGACGGCGACATCGGCGCCATTTTCGGACTCGGCTTTCCACCCTTTCGCGGTGGCCCGTTTCACTACATCGACTTGGTCGGCGCGGCCGAGATCGTACGTCGGCTCGAGGCCTATCAAAGCACGCTCGGCGCGCGCTTCGCACCGGCGCCGGTGCTCGGAGAAATGGCGAGAACTCGCGCGACTTTCTACGGCGACAACGCTGTGTCTCCCGGACAACACCAGGATCCGATTGTCGCGGACGAGCCGCGTTGATTTTTGGGGAAGGATCAGACTTCCCGCGCGTACCAGCCTGAAGGAGTGCCGGCACTCCACTTGCACCGCTTGCTCGGGCCGCGCGGGACGCGGCCATTGCTGAGCAGTGCTATAGTCTCAAGCTCGAGGGCTCCATGAAAAATTCTTTTGCTTTGAGTGTGGTCACGGCCGCTCTGTTCGCCATGCCGTTCTTGTCCACGAAGGCGGCGCACGCGGGCAGCATCGCTGCTTGCAACAACATCGATGTCGACGCGAATGCGACGTGCAGCGCTGAGGTGATGGGCGGCTGCACCGTGAATTGCACTCCGGTTCACTTCGAGGCCGCGTGTTCCGCGCAGCTCGAAGCAAGCTGTACCGACATGTGCACCGGCAGCGCGAGCGTGGACTGCACCGGCAGTTGCCAGGGCGATTGCGAAGCGAATTGCATGGCGCAGCCCGGAAACTTCGACTGCGAAACCGACTGCAATGCGCAGGCGGACGCGCAATGTAGCGGAGAGTGCTCATCCTCCTCTTCCGCGTCCGGGACGACGAGCCAGTGTATGGCTTCGTGCAAGGCGCACTTCGCCGCGCAATGTCATACGAACTGCACCGGTACGCCGCCCAGCGCGAGCTGCACGGCGAAGTGCCAGGGTAGCTGCCAAGGTTCGTGCACCGCCCAGAGCGATCTAGATTGCCAGGTCAATTGCCAGGCGGACGGCTACGCTTCCTGCGAAGCCCAGCTGACCGGCGGGTGCAAAGCCGATTGCACGACCCCGAGCGGTGCCCTGTTCTGCGACGGCAATTACGTCGATCACAACGGCAATTTGC
>DATATR010000172.1:0-20645 GCA_036268695.1 Polyangiaceae bacterium
GCCGCGCTCAAAATCCGGCGCGAGCTCGACGATCCGCTCGGCATCGTCGAGAGCTTGAACGATCTCGGCCAGCTCGCGCTCGATCAAAGCGAACACGAAAAAGCATTGCGCCTATTCAGCGAAGCGCACGGCCTGGCCAAAGACGTCGGCGAGCACAACCGGATCGCGGCCGTGCTCACCAGCATCGGCGAAACGCATCAACGCATGGGCCACGGCGACGAAGCCGTCACGTACCTCACGCAAGCCGAAGAACTCTGCGACGAGCTCGGCGACACGCTGCACTTGGCCGAAGCCAAACGCGCGCTCGCCAAAACCTACCTCGAGCAACGCGAGCTGAAAAAAGCCCGAGATTGCATCAAACGCGCGGTCGACCTGTTCGGCCAAGTGCGCTCGAAGCCGCACCTCGCGGTCGCCCTGCGCACGCTCGGCGAAGTCACCGGCGCGGGCGCCTGGGGCGAAGGCCACGAAGTCCGCGCCGTCGACTACTTCATGCGCTCGATCGCGATCTGCAAAGAAATCGGCAACGAGCTCGAAGTCGCGCGCAGCTACCAAGCCTTCTCGAGCTACGTTTTTTCCTCGCTGCACTACCGGCACAACGCCGACATCCAACGCGAAGCCCGCAAGCTGAGCGAGATGGCCGACGAAATCTTCGAACGCCATCGCATTCGCTCGCGCGCCAGCGTCGCGTGAAGCTCGATTTTATTTTGGGGGTCGCCTCGCGGCAGCTCGCGTGCGCCAGTTGATTGAAGCCGCAAGCTAAGCATGGCAAGCACGCACGCATGACGCTCCAGCTCCCGCTGAAAGTGCAGAAAATCGGCCCAATCGACGTGCCGCTGCCGGCTTATCAAACGCCGAAGTCAGCCGGACTCGATCTGTGCGCGGCGATCGCGGAGGCAAAGCAAATCGAGCCCGGCGCGCGCGCGCTGATCCCGACGGGGCTCGCGTTCGCGATTCCGGATGGCTACGAGGGCCAAGTGCGACCGCGCTCGGGCCTCGCGCTCAAATACGGGCTCAGCATCGTGAACACACCCGGCACGATCGATTCCGACTATCGCGGCATGGTGCAAGTCGTGTTGATCAATCTCGGTCAAGCGCCGTACCTGGTCGAGCCGCTGTCGCGCATCGCGCAGCTCGTGATTTGTCCGATCATCCAAGCCGAGCTCGAGCTCGTGACCGCGCTCGACGAAACCAGTCGCGGCAGCGGCGGTTACGGCTCGACCGGCGTCTGAGCCGCGATCTTCTCGAAGAAAAGCCGGAGCTCGCGCGCGACGTCTGCACGCTCCACGTCGCGCGTCACGATGTGATGCGAGCGCGGCAAAATCACCACTTTGACGTCCTTCGTGCCGAGCAGATTCGCGACGCGCTGCGCGTTCGACACTGGGCACACGCGATCGAGCGCGCCGTGAATGATCAACGTCGGGCAACGGACACGCGAGAGTTGCTCGCGCAGCTCGCGGCCGCCGCGCTCGAGATCGATTGCCGCGTACACCGGGTCGGCGGAATACGAGATTTGCGTCGCGCGCGCCTCGGCATCGGCGATGTCCGAACCGGCTTTGGCCAGCAAGAAATCGGGCAAACGCAAGGCACTGAACGCGCGCAGCGGGATCGCCAGCGTCGGCCTGAGCCAAGCCGCGTTCGCCAGCATCACGAGTCCGCGCACGTGATCGGGGTGCTCGATCGCGAGCTTTGCCGCCATCAGCGACCCCATCGAAATGCCGGTCGCGATCAGCGGACCGTTTGCGACAAGTTCGCGATACGCTTGCTCGGCCCCCGAGAACCAATCCGCGAAGCGAGTGCGAGCCAAGTCGCGCGCGTGACTGCCGTGTCCAGGCAACAGCCGAGCTCGCGCGGCGAGGCCGAGCTCGTGCGCCACCTCCGTGCACAATTCGACTTCGCGCGTGGTCCCACCAAAACCATGGAAGGCGAGCACGCCTGGTGCGCGGCCGGAGTAGGAAATCGGCGCGGGCGCGGGCGCCGTGAGTGCGCCGTGCTCGAGACGCACTGCGCCGGCTTGGGCTCGGCCTCGGCGAAACACGCTCAGCCTTCGCCGCGCTTGATCCCGTAGGCGCGCACTTTTTTGTGCAAATTCGTGCGTTCGACGCCGAGCACGATCGCCGCCTTGGAGATGTTCCAGTCGAGCGCCTTGAGCGTGTCGATGATGTACGCGCGCTCGGTCGTCTCGCGGTATTCGCGCAAAGTCATGCGATCCGAGGGTGCTTGCGGTAGCGGCGTGCTCTCGGCTTCACCACGGCGTGAGGATTCGTGAGTGGCGTCGTGCGCGCCGCTGTCGTCCGTGTCGTCGTCGAACGGGCTCTCGTGCGGGTCTTCGGGCAAATCCGCGACCGTGATCACGTCGCTCGACAAGATCGCCGCGCGCTCGACCACGTTCTTCAACTCGCGCACGTTGCCCGGCCATTTACGGCGCGACAGCGTCTCGAACACGCTCGGATCGATCTTCTTCGAGCGCAGGCCGTTCTCTTTGCAGAAGCCCGTGACGAACGCTTCGGCGAGTAATGCGATGTCCACCTTGCGCTCGCGTAGCGCGGGCACACGAATCGGAAACACGTCCAAACGAAAGAAGAGATCTTCGCGGAAGATGCCAGCCTGGACTGCTTTTGCGAGATCCTTGTTGGTTGCAGCCAGCACGCGCACGTCCACGTTGATCACGTGCTCCGATCCGACGCGGGCGATCTCGCCGTTTTGCAGCGCGCGTAGCACCTTGGCCTGCGCGGTCAGATCCATATCGCCGATTTCGTCGAGGAACAGCGTGCCGCCGTGGGCTTGCTCGAAGAAGCCGCGTTTGCGCTGCTGCGCGCCGGTAAAAGAGCCTTTTTCGTGGCCGAAGAGCTCGCTCTCGATCAATTCACGCGGGATCGCCGCGCAGTTCACTTTGACGAACGGCGCGTCTTTGCGCGGGCTCAAGCGGTGGATCGCGCGGCTCACGAGCTCTTTGCCGGTGCCGCTCTCGCCGGTGATGAGCACGCTGGCTTTGGTCGGCGCGACTTTGTCGATGTCTTGAAACAGTTTTTGGATCGGCGCGCTGGTGCCGATCATCTCGTAGCGCACCTCGAGCTCGACTCGCATCTGCTCGACGGTGCGGCTGAGCCGCGCGGTACGAATCGAGTTCCGAACGCTGACGAGCACGCGCTCGCGGTTCAGTGGCTTCTCGAAAAAATCGGTCGCGCCGAGCTTGATTGCGGCAACCGCGTCGTGCACCGTCGCGTGCCCGCTGACGACGATCACCGGCATGTCGCGCGTCGCGTCGTCCGCGCGCAGTTTCTGCAACGCTTCGAGCCCGCTCATGCCCGGCAATTTCAAATCGAAGATCGCGACGTCCACCGGCTCGTGCGGATTGCCCAACGTCTCCAGCGCTTTTTCGCCGGATTCGGCCTCGAGTACGCGATAACCTTCGCCGCTCAGCACCATCTCGAGCGTGCGACGAATGTTCTTTTCATCGTCGACGACGAGCACCGTGGGCGGGACCGTGCTGAGCTGGGACGGATCGGGCATCGAAAAATCGAGTCTAGCCGACGGGCCTGGGCGCTAGAAGGGCCCGAACTCAATTCAGTGAAGCGGGCGACTTTTCGAGCTCGGCGAGCTCCGCCAAGAACTTTCGCGCGGGCACGGTGAACGGGCTGTCCGGGTATTGGCTGAGCACGGTTTGCAGCACTTCGTGGGCTTTGCCGCGCTCCTTCTGCTTCAGGTAGACCTCGGCCAAGAGCAGGAGCCCCTCCGGTTCGAGCCCGGAGTCTTTGAAAGACTTGAGCGCGTACTGAACGCGCGCGATCGCAGCGTTGAAGTTGCTGCGGTCCAAATAAAAGCGCGCCACGTAGAGCTCGTGTCGCGCCAATAGGCCCGTCACGACGGCTTGCATGTAAGAGAGCTCGGCGTAGTGCTCGCTGTTCGGGTAATCGCTCAGGAACGCGCGAATGCTCGCATGCGCATCGTTGACCGAGGCCAGATCGCGTTCTTCGAGCGGCGGCAACAAAAACGACTGACTGACGGCGTTGTATTGCGTGAGCGTGACTTGATAACGCGCGTACGGAATTTCCGGATCGTTCGGATAATCGTGAATGAACGCTTTGTAGCCGGCGGTCGCCTCGGCGAATTTGTCTTGTTGGTAATTGGCGTCGGCGAGCCGAAGCTCTGCGAGGCGCGCGTAGCGGCTGTAGCCGTACTTGCGGCGCACCTCGTTCATCATTTGAGTCACGCCTTCCCAGTTCTTGTCGTCGAAGGCTTGCATCGCGGCGTCGTAGTCGCGCTTGGCATTCTCGGAGTAGTCGAGCGCCGTATTCGTGTGCGTGTCTTTGTCGCACGCGAGAAGCAACGAGCTCGTCGCCAGAGCGCTCGCGACGAGCACAGCCGAGAAAGGCCGATGGGTCCGCATATCGAAGCGCCCTGCTAGCGGCGATTCGCGTCGGGCGCAAGCCGGAGACACGGGCGATTTGGCCCGGTTTGGCGCGCCCCCGAGTGACTTGAGGCTGGCGCCCGCCGACATAACAAGTAAAGATGCCGCCGAGGCCATCATGAACGAGCCGGTCCCCATGACCCCTGGCGGCGCACAAAAGCTGCGCGATGAACTCGCGCGGCTCAAAGAAGAACGCCCCAAGATCTCGCGCGAGATCGGCATCGCGCGCGAGCACGGCGATCTGAAAGAGAACGCCGAATACCACGCGGCCAAGGAGCGTCAGGGTTTGGTGGAAGCGCGGATCAAGGACATCGAAGACAAGCTCGCGCGCGCGGAGATCATCGATCCCGCGAAATTATCGGGCGATCGCGTGCGCTTCGGCGCAACGGTGCTGGTCCTCAATTTGGATACGGAAGAAGAGAGCACCTACCAAATCGTCGGCGCGGACGAAGCTGATTTGAAAAATGGCACGATCTCGATCTCGGCGCCGCTCGCGCGCGCGCTGATCGGGAAATCAGTCGGCGACGAACTGGTCGTGAATTTGCCGGGCGGCACTCGGCGCTACGAAATCGGCAGTATCGAGTTCCGTTGAGGTGACCGAATCGTTTGCTGCCGCCGGGGCGGGCGCGTTGCCACGCATCTCGCGCGCGCTGCTCGCCGGCTGGTGCGTGCTCGGGCTCGAGCTGTTCGTCGCGCTCGGCAGCGCGGCGCGCGAGCTGACCAGCGCCTGGGAGGTGCAGAACGGGTTGCTCGGGCTCGCCCCCACGGCGATGGTCGCCGCAAGCGCAGTGACCTTGCTTGGCGCGGGCCTCACGTTTCTGGTCGAGCACGCCGAGGTCCGCGCGCTGCGCGGACTTTTGGCCGGCATCGGCGCGCTGTTCGGCGTGGTGGTCGGTTTTGGTGTGGGGGGAGGGCGACACCTCGCGACGCTGCAAACTCGCGGCGGCTTCGCGCTCCTCGTGGCTGCGCTGTGCGCTCTGCTCGCCTGGTTCGTCGTGGCCCCGATCGCGCGGCTCATGCGCGCGCGGCCGGGCTGGTGCTTCGCGCTGATTGCGGCGTTCGGCGTCGCGGCGGAGCTCGTCAATCATTTCGTGCTGGTGCGCTTGTATCCGGCGTTTCACCTCGGGCTCGCGTCGCTGGTGTTGATCTCGGCGCCGGTCGCGGGCGAAGCGTTGGAGCGTGCGCTCGGCGCAGCCGAAGCCCGGCCGCGCGGTAAGCTCGGCCTGCCGAAGGGTGCCTGGAGCTTGCTCGCTCTAGCGCTGCTTTCACTGTTCATCGTGCCGTCGGCACGCAAACTGTCACGCTTCGATAACTTCCGGTTGCTCGTCAGCGAGCGCGCGCCGGTCGCGGGTTGTGCCGTGAATTTGGCTGCGCGCATCGCGCCGAATGCGCCCGAAGACGTCGTCGATTGCGACGCGCTTTCGCCGAACGAGCGCGGCGATCACGCGGCCTGTGCCGAGGAGACGAGTGAAAGTTCGGGTCACGCGCTCGATCTGCGCAATCGCGATTTTTTGTTGATCAGCATCGACGCTCTGCGCGCCGATCACCTCGGCGCTTACGGTTACGCACGGCCGACCACGCCGCGGATCGATGCGCTCGCGCGAAGCTCGGTCCTGTTCGAGCACGCCTACGCGCCGACGCCGCACACATCGTACTCGGTCACTTCGCTGATGACCGGCAAATACATGCGACCGCTGCTGCTGCAGGGCGTCGCCCAAGATTCGGACACTTGGGCGGGGCTCTTTCGCACCTACGGTTATCGCACCGCGGCTTTTTATCCGCCGGCCGTGTTCTTCATCGACCCGGACCGGTTCACGACTTTTCGCGACAATTTTCTGGGCTTCGAGTATCGCTGGGTCGAATTCGCGGAAGGCGAGAAGCGCGTCGAGCAGTTGAAGAAGTACTTGGCGAGCGCACCCAGCGATAAGCGGCTCTTTTCTTGGGTGCATTTGTTCGCGCCCCACGAGCCGTACGAGGCCCATCCCGAGTTTCCATTCGGCGATCGCGACATCGATCGCTACGACTCGGAGATCCGTTTCGCGGACGAGACCGTGGGCGCATTGGTGGATGCGTTTCGCGCGAAGCGGCCGAACGCAGTCGTGATCGTCACGGCCGACCACGGCGAAGAGTTCGGCGATCACGGCGGGCACTACCACGGCACGAGCGTGTATGAAGAGCAGGTGCGCGTTCCGCTCTTGATCTCGGCGCCTGCTGCGCTTACGGCGCGTCACATTGCGGAGCCGGTGCAGACGATCGACCTCTTGCCGACGCTGCTCAGCGCGCTCGACATCCCGAAACCGCCGCGCCTACGCGGACGCGATCTGGGCCCGCTTTTGGCCGGAAAAAGGCCAGAGGGCAAGGGGCTCGCGCTCGCCGAAACTGACGAGCAAACGCTGCTCGCAGAAGGCACATTGCGGCTCATCTGCGCGCGTAAGCTCGGCGCGTGCAAACTTTACGATCTCGCGACCGACCCGGGCGAGACGCGCGACGTCGCGAATGAGCAGCCGAACGAATTTGCCACGCTGCGCGCGCGACTCAAAGAGCTCGGCGCATCCCACGGGCGTTACGAGCAGAATGGGCTGCGCGCGGAGGGCAAGGGTTGGCCGCCCGCGATTCTGCGCGGCATCAGCGGCGACGGCGACGCGGCCGAAGAAGTCGCCGCGTTGCTCGACGACGCGGATCTCGGCATCCGCCGCAAAGCGGCCGAGGTCTTGTTCGAATTGAAGCGCCCCGAAGCCAAGGCCGCGCTCCGGCTGGCACTTGGCCGCGACGAAGACGAAGTCGTGCGCCGCTATTGCGCGCTTTCGCTGACTCGGCTCGGTGAGGGCGCACCGCTCACGTTCGAGCTCGAAAAATCCCCGGACCTCGAGACGCGCCGGCTGGCAGCGCTGGCGCTCGCCGAGACCGGCGACGGACGCGGCGAAAAGACGTTAATCGCTTGGTGGATGGAGCCCGCGGCGCGTGACTTCGCGCGCTCACGCGAAATCGCGGCGGCGCTAGCCACGATTCGCTCGAAGGATGCCGTGTGGCCGCTCGTGCAGAGCCTCGACGACGTGCGTTTGCGTCCGTACTTGGCCGACGCGCTCGCGAAAATCGGCGGTGATCTCGCGCAGGGCCCGCTCTTGAAGGCGCTCGCCGACGAACGCTTGCAGGGCACGCGCGTGGCGCTGGTAAATGCCCTGGTCGCGCTCAAAACCGAAGACGCGCTCGCGCCGCCTTTGGTGCGCTTCATGGGTGTGCCCGATCCCTTGCCGAACGGGCTCGAAGCGGCGGCGAAAGCCAAAATCCTCGAACACGTGGGCGGTCCGGACGGTCGCGAGCTCGCGCGCATGCGCGAGCAAGCCGGGCTCGGCGTGGCAGTGACCTTGACGATTCCGCCGGGCGGCAATGGGCGAGGGGTGCGCGCGTTCGTGCGCGCTCGCGCCGCCGGCCCCGCGCCAGGCGAAGTGTTGATCGCGGCGGGCGCGCCGGACTGGGGTGAGAAGCACCGCGCTTCGTTGCCGACGCTGGACGCGGCACACGCGCTGCGCTTGCAGATCCCACCGGGGCCGGATCCGGTCGTCGTTTATGGCGAGCTGCCCAAGAGCGTGGGCGCGCGGCCGGGCTTACGCGCTCGCTTCGTGGTCTTCGCGGACAGCACGGTGCAGCTCGACTTGCTCGCGCTCGTGCCGCTCGCGAACGAGCTGCCGCCGCCCGCGCCGAAGCCTTGGCAAGCGAGCGACGGGCAGCCGAACCCCGGCGGCGAGTGACGCGAAACGCGCGGCAATCTCAGGGCTTTCGTGGCCCCAACCAAAAAACCGCAATGCTGGCGGCGCTACGCTGGGCCGCGCGCCGGAATGGTGTATAGAAGCGCCCGTGGCCGAGCAGCACGACGAAACTGAATCGTCTTCGAACCCGGAAAAGCCGGGCGCCGAGACGGAGCAACCGGAAACCGAAGCCGCTGAAACCGAAGCTGCTGATTCGGCCGACCGCGTCGAGCCTGCCGTCCCGAAGAAAAAGAAGAAGAAGCGCGCGGTCGACGTCGAGGCCGAGCCGATTCGGGATCGCAATCGCCGCTTGCGCGAGGCCGCGGCCAGCAAGCGCAAGACGAAGCTCGACGACCGGCGCGCTCCAGCGCGCAGCCTCGAGGCTGGTGAAATCGTCGACGATGCGCTGGCGCGCAGCACGCAAGCCGCCGGAGAGTGGCTGAAGAAGCATTTCAACGTCGTGCAGTGGTTCATCATTGCCGGTCTGGTCGGTTGGATTGGCTACGCCGTGTATCGCTATCGCACCAATCGCGCGGCAGAGCAGGCTTCGGCCAAGCTCACGGCCGCGATTCGCGCAGAAGACGCGCGCGTCGGCGCAGAAGACAACAAGCCGGATCCGCAGACGGGCATCGTCGATACGCGCCCGACTTACCCGACCGACGCGGCGCGACTCAAGGCTGCCGAGCAGCAATATCGCGCGCTCGCGGACGCGAACACCGTGAACGCCGCTTCGACCTTGGCCAAACTCGGACTCGCCTCGGTGCTGTATGACCAAGGCAAATACGCGGACGCGAAGACGGCGTATCAAGCGGTGAAAGACAGCAAGCTCGCGGGACAAGATCCGGACGTGAAGGGTCGTGCGCTCGAGGGCATCGGCATGTGCCTCGAAAGCTTGAAAGACACGGACGGCGCGGACAAAGCCTTCGGCGAGCTCGCGAACATCGACGCGCTCGGCTTCGGCGCGCTCGGCGCCTATCACCAAGCGCGCATCGCATTCGCCGCGAACAACCCAGAAAAAGCCAAGCAGCTGCTGCAAGATGCGCAAAAGAAGCTGGAGGCGAACCCGGATGCGAAGAAAACGCTCGGTGCGCCCGGCTACTTGCAACAAGCCGTGCGGGACTTGTTGAAGCAAGTCGACCCGACCGCGGTCACGGCCAATCCGAGTGCGCTCACTGCCGATCAACTGCAAGAGCTGCAAGACCAAATGGGTAGCGGCAGTGACGGGAAGGGCATGTCTTCGGAGAAGCTGCAGGAGCTCTTGCGCAACCTGTCGAAGAAAGCGCCGGCAGCTCCAGCTCCGCCCGCGAGTGCGCCGTGATGCGCTACGCGCGTGCGGCGCTGATCGCTGCCGGTTTGGCGGGAGCCGCGCTCGGCTGCGACGCCGTGCGCGGCGCGGCAAACCCGGAGATGCCGCTCTGGCTCAAGCGCCCGAGCTTCGCGATGCAGCTCAACTATTCGCGCCCGCTCGTGGCTCCGTCGCGGCGCGCGGGCGAGCCGTACGAACGCGGTCAACCGGAGATCGATCCGACGAACAAGCGAATCTTCGTCGGCTCGAGCGACCGTGGACTTTACGCGCTCCGCGCCGAAGACGGCGCCGAGCTCTGGCGCTTCGAGACGCTCGGCTTCGTGCAATGCGCGCCGCTCTACGATCCAATCGAAGACGTCGTTTACTTTGGTTCGAACGACGGCGCCTTATATAAGGTGTCGGCGAAGGACGGTCACTTGCGCTGGCGTTTCATGTCGAACGCCGAGGTCGCGCGCCGTCCCGTGCTCGAGAACGGCGTGCTCTACGCCATGAACGCGAACGACACGTTGCTCGCGATCGAACCTTCGACCGGCAAGCTGCGCTGGTATCAACATCGTTCGCCGGCAGCTGGCATGGAAGTCGCGGGCTACGCCGGGCCGCTCGTATATCGTGGCAAAGTCTACACGGGCTTCAGCGACGGCAACGTGATGGCCTACGATGCCGCGACCGGCGCCGAACGCTGGCAGCCCGTGGATTTGGCTGCGGAAGCCGAACAAACCTTGGGTGAAGTTCCGCAGCAACTCGACGTCGACACGACGCCGGTACCGAACGAATTGCCGACGGGGCCCGTGGTTTACGTCGCGAACTACGCGGGTGGCGTCTTTGCGCTGGATGCCGAAACCGGCGTCCAGGTCTGGACGAACACGGCCGTCTCGGGCGTGAACGATCTCACGCTCTGGCGCGAAGCCGCGCACGAGCGGCGCGACAAAGGACCACGCGAACCTGAGCGCACCATCCTCATCGCGTCGAGCGGAACCAGCGGGCTCTGGGGACTCGATCCCGAAAATGGTCACGAGCTTTGGCGTCGCGCGGTGCCGTCGGGCGGCGTCTCGGCTCCGGTGCCGATCAACGGCGCGCTGCTGATGACTGCGAGCAAGCTCGGCGTGTTCTTGGTGTCGCCACTCGGCGGCGAACTCATCGACGGCATTCACGTCGCGGACGGCGCCAGCATGACGCCATCGGCCTACGGTTCACGCGCGTTCGTCGTGACCAACGGCGGCACATTCCTGAGCCTTATCGTCGCGCCGCCAGGCTGAATCAGCGGCAGCGGCGCGCGTTTGCGATCATTCGACGCGCAGGGACAAGCCTTGAAAGCGCGGGATATCCCCTTTATTTGGCGGTTCATTAGTTCGCATAAGATGCATTATGTAAACTAAAAGGATTCCGCGCCGAAAGGGAGCCAAAGGAAGATTTACGCTCGCCGAGCCGTAGCTGACGGCATCCGGCTTTGGGCCAATCGCCTGTTCCGGGTCAATTGGGGAGGATCAGTTTCGATGAAGCTTGCGCTGCTTGGTGGTTTGGGTTTTTGCGCGATCTGTGTCGCGGCGTGCAGTGGCACGACGGACGGCGGCGGTTCGGAGATCATGTCTGCCGCGGGTTCAGCTGGCTCCGGCGGCAGCGCGGGTTCCGGCTTTATACTGGGCACTGGCGGCGGCGGCATGAGCGGCTCGAGCGGCTCGAGCGCGAGCGCGGGCTCTGCTAATGCGGGTTCTGCCAATGCCGGCACGGGTGGCGGCCCGCCCGCAGGCACGCCCGGCTACCCAACGGGCACCGTCGATCTCTGCTTCGGCGATTGTCCGCTCGGCGAATGCGACGATTCGATGTTCTTCTCGGATACGCCCTGCGCCTCCGTCTATCAGACGATGATCGGGCCGACTTCGTCGTATTGCAACGCAGGCCAAAACGGCAGCTATTGCATTCAAGTGGGCTCCGATTTCGATCCAGACTTCGCGGTGAGCTGCGTGAATGGCGCAGCCACCGTCCTCATGTGCACCGGCGGCTGCGGCAGCTTCGGGACCGGACCGCACAGCTGCGGCTAAAATTCAGAGCACGAACTGATCGCCGAGCGCCGTCACCGTTAGATTCACGCCCTTGAGCCGCGCGATTTCTTGCTCGACCTCGCCCTGGAACACCGGCTTGATGTGATAAAGAAGCGTCGGCAGATCCTGGGGTTTGGCGTACTTCTTCAAGTCTTTGAGTAGCGTTCGCGGCGTGTGATGGCCGCTCACCGTCGCGAGCTTCTGCTCGCGGTTCGGGAAGCTCACCTCCATCAACAGCGCCTTGAGATTTTTTTCTTGGTTCAAGAGCTCCCAGAAGCGATCGGTCGGCCCGGTGTCGCCGCTGTACGCAATCGTCGCGTCCTTGCCGTCGACGATGAAGCCCGCGCTGTCGATGGTGTGGTTCACCAGCACGCTGCGCACGCCGTAGCCAGCGATTTCAACGCGCTTTTCCGGCTTCAGCTCGACGAACTCGATCGTCGGCTTGGCTTTGCTGGGAATGACCGAGAAATCCGGCCAGATCAGGTTGTTGAAGAAGTGCTTCTTGAGCACCGCGAGCGTTTCCTTGGTCGCCGCCACGACCAGCGGCTCGCAATCCGCTTGGCAGCGGTTGTCCGCGATGGTCGCCAAATCTCGAATGTGGTCGAGGTGCGCGTGGCTGATGATGCAGGCATTCAAGCGAAACTGCGCTTTGAGATCCATGCCGCTGGTGAGCGATCCCGCGTCGATGGCGAGCCGTTCGTCGACGACGAAGGCACTCGTGCGATGGCGCGGCGTCTCGCCGCCGTGACAGCCTATGACTCGGAGTTCCATGGACCTTTCAGTGCCGCCCCGCCCGCCGGACCCCCAACGATTGCAAGCCGCGGCTCGCGAGCGTGTGGAATTGGTCCGCGCATGATCTTCAAACCATACCGTGCTCGCGCGGGCGAGCGCCAGCGCCGCTCATCTAATCGGCCGGTTCTGCCTGGGTTTACGCATGCTCGCGTCCCCTCGCCGCGCTCTCGGTAAGGCTTCCAGCTCGAGCCGCCGCGGCCGTTCGGCCGGCTGCCACGCGGTCGCGAAATTCCCATGGGAGGTCTTGCGCGTCCCGGCGTTTGAGGATAGTTAGCTCCGCCCCGTCTGGGGCAAGCAACTGTTCCCCCTTGGGGGATCGTCTAACGGCAGGACGCAAGACTCTGACTCTTGCTATCTAGGTTCGAATCCTAGTCCCCCAGCAACGTTTCATAGCGGTTTTCGGGTGCCTCCCCCCAAAAGCCGCACTGGCCCCGTCGTCTAGCGGTTAGGACGTCGGCCTCTCACGCCGATAACACGAGTTCGATTCTCGTCGGGGTCACCAGTAGTTACGACGTTAGCGGGGAGGCTGGTGGCCAGGAGCAACTGTCCACGAAGGACCGGTAGGAGCTTGGGGCCGGCCGGTCAACTGAGCCTGCTTCGACCTCAGCTAGCCAGAAAAGCACGCTTCGAACGCGATCAGGCAGCTGGAAGCTTAGCTAAGCTCGGAAACGCACGGCCGAAGGCCAGCGAAGGCTAGCTAAGCCGTAGCGAGCATGGGCGATGTTCGCGAACGCGAAAGCAAGCTCGGCGGAGCACGGCCCGCGAATTCGCGAGCTCTTATTGGCTACTGCACGCCGACGCACATGCTCGCGACCACGCTGTCGGCCGCGGAGCAGTCGACGCTTGCCCCGTCGACCCCAGCGTAGGCCGCGCAGAATGCGGCGGGGTCGACCGGCGTGCACGGGCAGGTCGTCGCACCCGTGGTGGGATCGGTTTCGGGTGCGCCGAGATCGAAACCCTTACTGAAGCAGCCGCAAAACGGCGTGCCTGCGCCGTCCGCCTGGCAGAATGCGCTGAAGCAAGCGTTGAGCCCAGTCAGCGCGCTGCAGGTCGTGGCACCTGCGGTGCCCGCGCTGGCGCTACTGTCCGTGCAGTTCGTGCCGCCCGAGCCTGCGCTCGTGCCAGCAGTGCCACCGGAGCCGCTGCTTCCGCCGCAGGCGTTTTGCGCCGAACAGCTCGCGTTCGTCCAAGCGGAGAGCATTCCGAGCGCGAGCACGACTAAGCCGGCAAACCTCATCGCTCGCGACCGTAGCGCGACTTTCGCTCAGGTCCACGGCTTTTGAGACCATGTTTGTTTTGCTAGCTTGCGAGCAGATCGAGGAGCACTGACACGATGACACAGCGGATTCGAATCGGCGTGATTGGCTGCGGGCAAATCGCGCAAAAGCACTTCGCGGCGTACGCGGCGATTCCGGAGGCCGAGCTCGTCGCGTGCGCCGATCTCAACGAAGCTGCAGCGCGCAAATCGGCGGCCGAATACCAGATCCCGCACTGCTATCAACGTTACGAAGAGTTACTGCAGCGCGACGACATCGACGCGATCGACGTCTGCTTGCACAACAACTTGCATCGTCCGGTCACGCTCGCGGCGTTCGCAGCCGGCAAGCACGTCTATTGCGAGAAACCGATGGCCGGCTCGTACGCGGACGCGCGCGCGATGTGGGACGCCGCGGAGCAGAGCGGCAAAAAACTGCACATTCAACTCTCGACGCTGTACGCGAACGAGACGCGCGCCGCCAAGGAGCTGATCGATCTCGGCGAGCTCGGTCAGATTTATCACGCGCGTTCGTCGTCCGCGCGCCGGCGCGGTCGGCCGTTCGTCGATGGCTACGGCAGCACGAACTTCGTGCAGAAACAGCACGCGGCCGGCGGCGCACTCTACGACATGGGCGTCTATCACATCGCGCAGCTCCTTTATTTGATGAGCAATCCGGACGTCGAGCGCGTCAGCGGCAAGACCTATCAACACCTGGAAATGGATCCAGCGCGCCGCGCGCACTCGAATTACGACGTGGAAGAGCTCGGCGTGGGCTTCGCGCGTCTGTCTTCCGGCATCACGCTCGACATCATCGAAGCCTGGGCGCTGCACGTCGATTCGCTCGAAGCCTCTTACGTGTTCGGTTCGAGCGCGGGCATTCGGCTGCACCCGTTCGGCTTTTTCAAAAGCTACGGGCACCTGAACCTGAACGCGGGGCTCGATCTCGGCAGCGCCAAAGTCCGCTGGGACACGGTCGCCGAAAGCGGCAAATACTACGCGAGCTCGCAAGCGCATTGGATCGGCGCGCTGCTCGGCGAGGTGCCGCTGCTCCCCACCGCGCAAATCGCACTGAACACGATGCTGATCTCGGAAGGCATCTACCTATCCGAAAGCCTCGCGCGCGAAGTGACGGCGGAAGAAATCGTGCAGCACTCCCGCCCTGCCCTCAGCTGACGCCGATCATCGAATGGACGGTAACTCGATTTTAGCCGGTTTCCTCGTGTCGACGATCGGGTTCGGCTTCTTCATGTACGGCAAGAAGCAAGGCCGCGCGCCGCAGATCGCGTTCGGGCTTTTGACCATGGTCTATCCGTACTTCGTCGGCGGTCCGCCCTGGATCTTCGGGATCTTCGCCGCGCTCTCACTGCTCTTGTGGCTCGCGATCCGAATGGGCTTGTAGTGGCGCTGCCATGATCGCGTCGCGTAACGCAGCGTCAGGTGCGGGCTGAAAAATCGCTTCACCGCGCGTGCCGGGCGCAACGCCGAGCTCGCGCAGCGCCGCGCCGAGCTCGGGAAATGCCGCTCGATTGAGAGACGCGTGCGCGATGGTCGCGAAGCGCGGCGCGCCGAGTTCGGCGTCGAGTTTGGCGAGCACCCGCTCGGCATCCCAATCTTCCTCGGAAGCGGCGCAGCAGTCGGCGAACGAGCGGAGCGCGGCGTCGAGCGTCGGCCCGCCCGCGCGGCGCGCCGCCACATCGGTCAAGAACGCGAGCGCCGCGCCCGACCAATAGACCCGATAAAAATCGTGATTTTGCCGCATCGCCGCGCTCGCTTCACGCAGCGTGCGCTCCCCGGCGTGCTTTCGGCCGCGCTCGAAGCCATCGAGCAAATGTTGATACGCGGCCGCGGGCGAGATCGCGCCGGCACGCGCGCGCACGACTTCGGTGTAGTAAGTCGCGAGGCCCTCGAACAACCAGGCATCCTCGGGCGGCAAGCGCGGCACGCCCAAATGCAAGAACTCGTGCGTGCTCGTCCAGTCGCTCGCGAGCGACGCCGCGTCCGCAAAACGATCGAGCAAGATCACGACCGCGGGTCCGCCGCCGCGCAGCGCCATGCCGAATGAGGCGCGCCCGCGCGCGCCCGGCACGCCGAGCACGACCGCATGCGCTAACGGAAAACGGCCAAAAAGTAAGCTCGCGGCGCGCGCGCCGTCGCCGAGCCACGCCTCGACTTCGGCTTCGTGCTCGAAGCCTTGCCCGAGCGCCGTCCACGCGAGCTCGCCGCCTTCGAGCGGCAAGATCTTCGGCGGCGCATGCGCGAACGCGCCGCCCGCCTTCCACGTGAACGCGGTCTCCGGCAGCGCGAAATCTTCGCCCGACTTCGGCCACGGCAACGCCGCGACCACGCCGTTCGGCAGCGTGAAGTGCACGCGCATCGCGAGCGTTGCCGGTCGCGGCGTGGGCACCCAGAGCCACAAATCCGGCGACGCCAGCAAATCGCGATCGACGCGCCGAAGCGCGCTCGGATCGCGCGCGCGGTCCGGCAAATGAACGCGATAACTCAGGCATTCGTCCGCGCGAATCGACGGCAAATCGACGCCGTCCTCCGAGCAACGGAATTCAGCCTCCGGGGTGATGATGGGGTCGCCTCCGAGCAGCTCCTGTGCGCCAGGGCTGGGCGACTCGAGGCGTGCGATGCGAAACCCGCGCGGGCAAACTTCGACGTCGATCGTCGACAAGCTAGCGTCGAGCCGCACTTCATAGCGCAAGCTCTCGGCGCCCGTGGCCGGCAACTTGATCACGCTTCGGCGACGCGCGGCCGCCATGCCCGGCCGCTCGCGTGGCGGCTCGGCCGCGGGCGCTCGCGCGGCGCAGCCCAGCGCGCAGAGCGCGAGCCCGCTGCGCACGCCCGCGCGGCACGCAACTCCAAACCGACGCGCTGATTCGCGGGCCAACCGGTTCATGCTATGCCCGGCGCCCGACGCGAATCCAGTATGTCCGAAGCTCTCGCTCGCGCCCGCCTGCCGCTCTTGCTGCTCTCGCTGATGCTTTTGATCGGCGGCTCGCGCTTCGACAATTTGCGGCCGTTCGAGGGCCAAGTGCTGGCATTCGGCGTCCCTTTGATCACGGTTGCGTCGGGTGTGAGTCCGTTCTTCAACGCGGACAGCGGCTTGCGCAATGCCGTGCTCGCGCTCGGCGCATTGGTGCTCGCGCTGGCTTCCTACGACGCTTACTTAGTCGTGTTCGAAGAGCGCGTGGCGATGCCCGCGCTCTGGCGCCTGCTCGGGCTCGCTGTCGCGATGATCGCCGCGATTTTTTTGGAAGCGGCAGGCGCGGCGCGGCACGTGCGCTCGCGGCTCAGCGCGTGGTTCGGCATTGCCAGCGTATTCGCCGCATTTTTTCCGAGTCATGCCGCGCCGAAGAATTTGTTCGGCAGTGTCTTCGGCTCGTTCGTGGTGGCGCTCTTCATCGGCGGCGGTTTGGGCTTGTTTTTCGGCGAATCCGCCGCGCGCCGGGTGCGCGGTTGAGCTTCGCTACTTCGGCACGGTGCTGGGCTTGAGCGCCCAGGCGTGCTTTTCGTCGCCCGCGCGCTCCGTGCGGAGCCACTTGAAGACGGCCTCGGCCCAGATTTCTCGGCCTTCCGCGCTCGGGTGGATCTTGTCGCGACCGCGCGGCAAATCGGGCACGAGCGCGCTGCTGTCGAGATAGCGGCACGGCGCGACGTTGTCTTTGATCACTTGAATCAACCCCGTGTCCGGCTTCCACAGCGGTGGCAGCACCCACACGCACGGTCGCCCGCCGAGCTCGGCCACGAGGTGCTTGATCGCGCCCACGCGCTGCTCCGGCTTCGGAATTTCGATCTCGTTCGCGCCGAGCGTGACCAGCACCAAATCAGGCGAATACTTGCCGAGATATTCCGGGATCTCCGGCCCGAAGCTCCAATTGGGAATGTAGCTCGCGGTTTTGTATTCGAGCGCGCTGCGCACGCCCGCGGCTTTCAATCGCTTGCCGAGCTCGACGCCGAGCGCCGCCGCGAACGAATCACCGACCTGAAGCACGAGCGTGCCTTTGGGCAGCGGCAATGCTTCGCTCGCGGCCGGCGGCGCGTCTGCTTGGGATTGCGCGAGCGGCGCGTCCGAGCTGGGAGCATTGGAGCCGCTCGCTTCTGCCGCGCTGGTTCGAGCACTTGGTGCGGCGGCGCTTGGCGCGGCAGCGCTGTTGGCCGCGACGGCGCTCGACGCCTCGGTCGCCGCGGGTGCTCGTGGGGCGCTCGCTGCGACGGTTTGGCCGCTGCAGGCAACCCCAAAAATCAAGGACAACAACAGGAGTTCCAGCCCACGCCAACGTCGCGATTTTTGCATCCGGCCTCGTGACTTACCAGGTTTCGCGCCTGATGCGTGCCTCCGAAATAACGGAAAGCGTGCACGCGCTCGCCGAAGTTCGCGCGGCAGTCGGCTTCGAATTCGGGGGCGGGCGCGCGTTGCACCAGCTTGCGCTCGGCCTCGAGATCGACCGCGCGGAAGGCTTCGGGTTGTTCGAGTAAGCAGCCTTTGCCGGGCGTTTCGCGGCGGCCTTCAGGGCAGCGCGGCGCGCCGGGTTTGGCGCAGCGCACGCCGTTCCAGCTCTCGCCGGCGCTGCAGACTTGTTCGTCCACGCCGGGCAAACAGCGTTTGTCGTCGAGTTTGCCGTAAGCGCAGCGCGACAGCTCGGGCACGAGCGCGCAGCGGAATCCGAGGTGCGCGCCTTGGTCGCTCGGCTTAGCGCGATCGCGGAGCCGCGTGTGCATCCATTTTTCGAAGCGACGGCTCCAGCTGCCACCGCGATACACCTTCGCGTAGCCGGTCTCGGGCGGCCAAGGGTAAGCCGCGTACCAATCGTCGGTCCATTCCCAGACATTGCCGCTGATGTCGTAAAGGCCGAAAGCGCCGGGCGGATAAGCTTTGGTTTCGCACGAACCGCCGGCGTGCTTCCAACACGTGCGTCCGTCCGGCGGCTCGGAGCCCCACGGATACTTGAGGTATTCTGCGCCGCCGCGGGCCGCGAACTCCCACTCGGTTTCAGTCGGCAAGCGCGCGCTGCGGCTAGCGCAGAACGCGTCGGCTTGAGCCCAGGTCACGCAATTGATCGGGTAGTTCGGGCGGTCGTGATGCGCGGCGTTGCATTGACCATGTGACGCGACGGCAGGCGTGCACGCGCCGTTCGCGACGCACGCGGCGTAAGCCGTGACCGTGACTTCGGTCTGATCCATGCAGAACGGCGCGAGCGTGGTGCGAAAACGCGGGCTCTCGTCGTCGGAAAAATGCTCGCTCGGATCCGAACCCATCCAAAACGAACCGCCCGGCAAGAGCGACATGCCCGCCGGACAGCTCAGCTCCGCGCTGACTTCAGCTGCGGGCGAAGACGACGCAGCGGGAGACATCACCGGCGACCGCGACGGCGATGGCGACGGCGACGCAGGCGCAGCGACGGACGTGCTTTCCGGCGTTTGGGCTCGCGGTTTCGCCGCTTCGTGCTTTGCGCAACCCGCGCCAACCAGCAACGCAAAACCGCCGAGCAACGCCGCGTGACGCTCGTGCGACGCCCCGCGCGAGCAAAGAATCACGGCGGACTTGAGCGGCGATCGGGGCATCGGACAGGAGCGTATCGGCGCTCGGAAGCTCGGGCTATAGCTGGTTCCGCTCGCGACGGCTACGGTGAGCGCGAGCTCCTCCCGCTCGCTCGCCTCGCTCGCCTCGCTCGATTCGATGATTCCGCGCCGCACTTTTCTTCGAGCCAGTGCCGTCACCGCCGGGTGTTTGGCGAACGCTTGCGTCGAAGCGGTACCGCGCGGGCGCACCGGCGTGCGGCTCTGGTTCAGCTACGGCGGCACGAACCGCGAAGTGCTCGAGGCATTGATTCGACGCTTCAACGCGGCGCAAACGCTGGATTACGTCGAAGCCGTTTATCAAGGTGACTACTTCGAGGGCTTGGCCAAACTGCGCACGGCGATTGCCGCCCAATGCGCACCCGCGCTGAGCCACGTCGTCGGCGAAGTGGTGCCCTACTTGGCCGAAGCGGGCGTGCTCGAGCCGCTCGCGCAGTATCCGGAATTGCGCGAGCTCGATCTGATCCCCGAGCTCGGCCAGGAGCGCTCCTGGATCGGCGGCGGTCTGCGCGAGCTCGTGGCATTGCCGTTCAACCGCTCGACACCGATCGCGTATTTGAACGGCGAATTGTTCGCGCGTGAACGGCTCGAAGCGCCGCGCACTTGGTCCGAGCTTCGCGCCGTGGCCCAAAAGCTCACCGTGCCAAGCTCGCGTTTCGGCTTCGGTTGCCCGATTAATTGGTGGTTTTGGGTTGCCTTGGTCGGGCAAGCCGGCGGCCAGGTGGTGGAAACTGACGGCCGCGTTTCGCTCGGCGACGACGCGGGTGTCGAGGCGCTCGCATTCTGGCAAGAGCTCGTGCGGAGCGGCCTGATGAAGCCTCCGCCCGGTCGCGATTACAACGCCTGGGAACAGTGCAATCAGGATTTTTTGGCTGGCCGCGCGGCGATGATCTGGTCGTCGACGGCATTCCTCAAGTACCTCGAGTCGCACGCGCCGTTTCGCGTCGTGGCCGCGCCGTTGCCGGCTCGAAAGCGCCGCGCGGTGCCGACCGGTGGCACGTTTTGGGTCGTCCTGCGTGGCGCTCCGAGCGCGGAAAAAGCTGCGGCCGCGCGCTTTCTGCGCTTCATGCACGAACCCGCGCAGGCGATCGAATGGTCCACCCGCACGGGTTATATCCCGGTCACGCGAAGCGCCGTGAACGAGCTCAGGCAGCGCGGTTACTACGCAGCACACCCGAACGACGCGGTCGCGCTCGAACAGCTCGCGGTCGCCGAGCCTTGGCCCTGGTCGACGGAACTATTTCGTTTGCAGCGTGAAATCGTGCAGCCGCGCCTCGAAAGCGCGGTGATCGAACAGCGCGATGCCAAAGCCTTGCTGGCCGAAGCGCGCCGCCTGGCGCTGGAACCGACATGAAACCGAGCCGCGCGCGCGACCCGTATTTCATGCTGTTTCCGACGCTGCTCTTCCTATTCGTGTTTTTCTTGTTTCCGCTCGCCGTCTTGGTCAAACAAAGCTTTTTCAGTTGGGATCTGCTGACGCCCGAGCGTTACGTCGGGTTCGGCAACTACCGCG
>DATATR010000173.1:0-6530 GCA_036268695.1 Polyangiaceae bacterium
GAGCAAGCGGATGCCGGCGGCTTGGCTCTTTTCGGGGTGAAATTGCGTCGCAAACACGTGGTCCCGCGCGACGGCCGCGGTCACCATGTTCGGTCCGTAAGAAACCGTGGCCTTGGTCAGATCCGGTTCGGCCGCGACCGCGTGATACGAGTGCACGAAATAGACGTACTCGCCGTTGCCTCCGGCTGCGTCCAGCAAACGATGCCCGCCCGCGCGGAGCTCGAGCGCGTTCCAGCCCATGTGCGGGATTTTGACGCCGGGTGCACCGAGCAATTTTTTGACCGGCCCTTTGAACCAGCCGAGCCCAGCCACGCCCGGCGATTCTTCACTCGACTCGAACAGCACCTGCAGCCCGAGGCAGATCCCGAGGTACGGTGTGCCCGCACGGAGCTTCTCCTGCAACACCTCGAATAGCGCGCTGCCGAGCGCGCCAATGTAACCATGGAAGCTGCTTTGCCCCGGGACCACGATCGCGTCCGCGCGGCGCACTTGGTCCGGATCGGATGAACGCACGAAACGCACGGCGCGTTCGCGGCCCGCGAGCTCGAGCGCCTTCGAAACCGAGTGCAAATTGCCGAGACCGACGTCGACGACCACCACGTCCGTCACACGAGCGTCCCTTTCGTGGAGGGCACGCCCGGCGCGCGCGGGTCGATCTCGGTCGCCATGCGCAAGGCCTTCGCGAACGCCTTGAACGAGATCTCGACGATGTGATGCAGGTTCTGCCCTTCGTGCAGCATCACGTGCAAATTGGCCTGCGCCGTGCGCGCGAATGCCTCGAAGAAGACTTCGGCGAGTTCGACGTCCCAAGTTCCGATTTTTGCTTTGGGTAGGGGGACGCGCCAGACGAAAAAGGGCCGCCCAGACAAGTCGATCGCCGCCGTAACCAAGGCTTCATCCATTGGCAGCGTGGCCGAGCCGTAGCGACGAATGCCCTTGCGGTCGCCGAGCGCGTCGAGCACGGCTTTGCCGAGCACGATGCCGACATCTTCGGTGGTGTGATGCCCGTCGATGTCGACGTCGCCTTCGGCGTGGACGCTCAAATCGATCGAGCCGTGCCGCGCGATTTGGTCGAGCATGTGCGACAGGAACGGGAGCGGCGTGTGAATCGAGGAGACGCCCGTGCCGTCGAGGTTCACTTCGACGCTGATTTTCGTCTCTTTGGTTTGCCGTTCGACCTTGGCGATCCGCGCGCTCATTTCAATTCCTCGACCTTCCAGGCTCCGTGTTCGCGCACGAGCTCGATCGTGCCGCCCGCGCCGTACGCCAACGTGGCGCGCTCGCCCGCGACTTCGAAGCGCGCCGTCGGCAGCGCGGCTTTGAGCGCTTCCGTGAGTCGGGCCATGTCTTGCTTTTGTTCGCCTTCCCAGGCTGCGCGCAGCTGGGCTTCACCCAAACCCTCTCGCTGGCTGTCTGGTACGAAGCGGAGCAAAATGTCGTAACGCTTGTTGTCGACCGCGCGCACGAACGCGCTTGCGGCAGCTTCGGGCGTGGCCTGGCTGTACAAATCAATCGCCGAGCCGTCCACGCGCCAGCCACCCGATTCGTAAACCAAGAGCAGCGGCTCGCCGTCAGCGCCAGTCACTTTTGCGGTGACGCGGGGAGGGCCGGAACGCGGCCGGTCGAGCGCTCGCGCGAGCTCTTGCGCCGCTTCAGGATTTTCCTGAACCATGCGTCTAAACTGCTCGAAAGGGATGGTCTTTTTCGCGTCGTCGCTGAGCAAGGCGTAGGCCTCGGCCAAGTGCCCGCGCTGAACGGCGTGCGAATAGGCCGAAAGCACGTCTTCTGGGTTTCCCGTGCCCGGGCCGGCGCAAGCGGCCGAGAGCGCTAGCGCCGAGAGCGCACAGCTCGATCGGAGCAAGAGGAGGAGGCGCGCCATGCCTCCGCGGGGATACCACAGGCCCGCGAGTCCCGCGACTTACCGCAACATCCGCACGAAGCCGCGCCGAAAACGACTCGCCGGAAGCGCGCATGGCCTTGCCTGCTGGACGTACCCGCTATCCGTATTACTGTGGAAACATGCGTGGCGCCCCCAAACCGAGTCGGCCGGAGACGCTCGCGATCCTGCCGCTGCGCAACTCGGTGCTGTTTCCAATGTCGGTCGTGCCGATCAACGTCGGCCGCCCGCGCAGCGTGCGCTTGGTCGAGGAGCTACTCGGTCAAGAGAGCGCGATGGTCGGCGTGATCACGCAAAAGAGCTCGGAAACCGTCGAGCCCACGTTCGCGGACCTGTACGAGATCGGCACGCTCGCTCGCGTGGTGAAAGTGATTCGCCTCGGGCCTTCGAACTACAGCGTGGTGCTGAACGGACTCGGGCGCTTCAAGCTACTTAGCCCGCAAGGCCTCGAGCCTTACATGACGGCCGAGCTCGAGCGCATCGTCGAGCCGAGCGAGCAAGGTCAGGCGCTACTCGAACTACGCGGCCAAAAGCTGCGCGAGAACACGCGGGAAGTCCTGGCCTTGATGCCGAACCTTCCGAAAGAAACGGCGAGCATCCTCGACAACGTGCGCGAGCCCGGCGCGCTGGCGGATTTGATCGCCTCGAATTTTCCAGAAGAGCAAGCCAGCATTCACGTACGCCAGCGCGTGCTCGAAGCCTTCGACGTGATGAAGCGCGTCGAGCTGGTTTTGGGGATGGTCACGCGGCAACTCGAGGTGCTCAAGGTCAAAGACGAGATCTCGACCTTGGTCCACACCGAGATGAGCCGTTCACAGCGCGATTACGTGCTGCGCCAGCAGATGCGCAACATTCGTGAAGAGCTCGGCGAAGCCGCGGACGACGACGAAGTGGAGCAGCTGCGCGAACGCATCGCGCGCGCGGATCTGCCGCTCGAAGCCGAAAAAGCCGCGCGCAAGCAGCTCGGTCGCTTGAGCGGCATGCAACCGCAATCGGCCGAATATCAGGTCACGCGCACTTACGTCGAATGGCTCGCGGACCTGCCGTGGGGCCGAACCACGCCGGATCGCGTGGACGTAAAGGAAGTGCGCCGCTGCTTGGACGAGGATCACTACGGCCTCGAGCAAGTCAAAAAGCGAATCGTGGAGTATTCGGCGATCCGCCAGCTGCGTCGCGACAAGAAGGGACCGATCCTGCTCTTCGTCGGCCCTCCGGGTGTCGGCAAAACTTCGCTCGGTCGCTCGATCGCGCGCGCGATGGGCCGCCGCTACGGGCG
The DNA here is from genome assembly GCA_036268695.1 of Polyangiaceae bacterium. Taxonomy (GTDB): domain Bacteria; phylum Myxococcota_A; class Polyangia; order Polyangiales; family Polyangiaceae; genus PMG-095. The sequence continues at coordinate 3,174 of DATATR010000173.1, forward strand.
CATCTCGCTCGGCGGTGTGCGGGACGAAGCCGAGGTCCGCGGTCATCGCCGAACTTACGTCGGTGCGCTGCCGGGCCGGATCGTGCAGGCCTTGAAGAAGGTCGGCTGCAAGAACCCGGTCTTGATCTTGGACGAAGTCGACAAGATGGGCGTCGACATGCGCGGCGATCCCGCCTCCGCACTTCTCGAAGTGCTCGACCCGGCCCAAAACGACACCTTCGTCGATCACTACATCGATTTGCCGTTCGACCTCTCGGACGTGATGTTCATCGCCACAGCGAACTACCGCGGCAACATCCCCGAGCCGCTCAAAGATCGCATGGAGATCATCGAAGTGCCCGGCTACACGCGCGCAGAAAAGCGCAGCATCGCCGAGCAATTCTTGGTGCCCAAGCAAGTCAAAGAGCACGGTCTCTCGGTCGACCAGATCCAATTCGAGCGCGAAGGCATCGAGGCGATCATCGACCATTACACGCGCGAAGCCGGCGTGCGCGGCCTCGAGCGCGAGATCGCCGCGGTCTGCCGGGACGTGACCGTGCGGCTCGCCGAAGCGCGCCCGTTCGCGCCGATCAAAGTCACGCCCGCGCACGTGCGCGAAATCCTCGGGCCAGAGCGCAATCTGCCGGAAATTCCGGAGTTGAAGCTCGCGCCGGGCATCGCCGTCGGGCTCTCGGTCTCGAGCAGCGGCGGGGATCTGTTGATCATCGAAGCCACGCGCATGCCCGGCAAAGGCGAGATCCGCATCACCGGCAGCTTGCGCGACGTGATGAAGGAATCAGCCGCGACGGCAGTCTCGTACGTGCGCTCGAAAGCGGATCGCCTGAAGCTCGATCCCGAGTGGCTGCGCAAAATCGATCTGCACTTACATATCCCGCGCGGTGGCTCGACGCGCGACGGCGCGAACGCCGGCGTGCCGATCTTCGCCGCGGTCACCTCGCTGCTCTTGGATGCTCCGGTGCGCTCGGACATCGCGATGGCCGGCGAAATCACGCTGCGCGGCAACATCTTGCCGATCGGGGGCGTCAAAGATCAGGTGCTGGCCGCACATCGCGCCGGCATCCGCGAAGTCGTGCTGCCGGCGCGCAACGAGCGAGATTTGGACGAAGTGCCCGCCGAAGTAAAAAACGATCTGCGCGTCCACTACGTGTCGCGCGTGGACGAAGTGCTGAGCTTGGTCTTGCGTGCGCCGGAACCGTCGGACGCCGATCGCGACGTGCCGCAGTCCGGCGGCGCCGCGCATCCCTGACGCCGCTCAGCTCCGACTCGTGCTCGCGCAATGCTCGACACCACGCTCGACACGCAGCACGATCCGCGCTCGCTGAACGCACTCTGGCGCTCGCGCAGCGTGCGCGTCACGGCCATCGTCGTGGCCGCGCTGTTCGCCGGCTTCGGTTTCATCCCGCAATTCGGCGGCCCGGGTTACGAAGCCTCGCTCGGCGCGGGCTTGGTGCTGCCCACGGCGAGCGCAATTTGCGTCGCGTTCGAGCTCGCCGGACGCCGCATTGCGCCGCTCGATGCGTTCGGGCGTGGGCTCGTCGTCGGCTGTGCGCTCTCGGCGCTCGGGCTTCTCGTGGTGCTCTTGCACGGGCTGCGCGTCGGGTTTTGCGGCGCGGCTTGGGGCATCGAGCTCTACTTGCTCGGGCCATTTCCGGGTGCGCTTTTGGCCGGCGTTTGGGGCGCCGCGATCGCGCTCTTCGCGCCGCGCGTGGGCGCCGGTTGGCGGCGCCACACGTTTTGTATTTTGGGGGCGCTCTTCGCGCCGCTCGCCGGCATCCTCGTGAGCTTGGGTCGGTTTTACACGAGCCCGATGGTGTTCGCGTTCGATCCCTTCTTCGGCTACTTCGCGGGCCCGCTCTACGACACGGTGATCGACCCGTTTTGGACGCTCGCGACGTATCGCGCGGGCACGCTGCTCAGCCTGCTCGGCATCGGCGCGTTCGCGTCGCACTTCGACGAACACCTGGCTTTTCAGGGCTTTCGTCGACCTTGGCTGAGCGCTACGGCGCTCGCCGCGTTGCTCGGCAGCGCGACGTTCATCGCCGAAGGCCCGGCGCTCGGGCACTTCAGCACGCGCGCCTCGATTGAACGTGCGCTCGGGCAACACGTTTCCGGCGCGCGCTGTGACGTCGCGTACTCGTCCAGCATTTTACGGCGCGACGCGCTGCTCTTCGCCAAAGATTGCGACGCCGAGCTCCGCGCCGACGAAGCCTATTTCGAAATCGCGGGCCCGCCGCGCGTGACCGCGTTTCTATTCGCGAACGAAGCCGAAAAAGGCCGTTTGATGGGCGCTTCCGGCACGTACATCGCGAAGCCGTGGCGGCGTGAGATCTACGTGCAGTACGCGCCGTATCCGCATCCAGTCATTGGGCACGAGCTCGCGCACGTGGTCGCGGGTAGCTTCGGGGTAGGACCGTTCCGCGTGGCCGGGCCGCTCGGCGGTTTGATCCCGGATCCGGGCCGCATCGAAGGCGTCGCGGTCGCCGCATCGCCGAACGACAACGACGATTTCACGCTCGACGAATGGGCCAAAACGCTGCTCGATTTGTCGCTCTTGCCGTCGCTCGATTCCGTGTTTCGCCTGGGTTTTCTCGGGCAAAACTCGTCGACGGCGTACACGGTCGCCGGCGCGTTCGTTTCGTGGTTCAAGCTTCACTACGGCGCCGCCGCGCTCCGCCATTGGTACGGCGGTGAAGCGATCGAGAAAGTGAGCGGCAAAAGCTTCGCCGAGCTCGAAGCCGCCTGGCGCGCGGATCTGGCCAAAGTTCGCGTCGCGCCCGCGCTCTTGAACGAAGCGCGCGTGCGTTTCGATCGCCCAGCGCTGTTCGGCCGGCACTGCCCGCGCATCGTCGACCAATTGAATGGCATCGCCCTACAAAAGCTCAACAGCGGCGATACAGCCGACGCGCGCGCGGATCTGGCCGCGCTACTGAAGCTCGATCCGCACCACGATTCAGCCAAATTCGAGCTCGTTGCGTGCGACGTCAAAGACGGCAACGAAGCCGCGGCGCTGAAAGCCTACGCCGCACTCGCGTCGTCCCCGGAACTCGCGAAGCTCGAGCAAGCGGGCGCGCTCGAAGCCGAGGGTGACGTCGAGCTGCGCGCGGGCCACGTCGACCAAGCGCGGCGCGACTACGACGCCGTCGCCGCCATCACCGCCGACGAAGATCGCCTGCGCACGCTCGACGTCAAGCGCTCGCCCAAAAACGAGCTCGAGCGCCGCGCGATCGTCGACTTATTGATCGGCGATCCAGTGCTCGGCCAATCCTTCGACGTGGCCGCGCCGCGCATCGCCGAGTGGCGCGCCGCCGAGCCGAACAATGGGCTCCCAGCTTATCTTTTGGGCAAAAATTTATTTGG
>DATATR010000174.1:0-3609 GCA_036268695.1 Polyangiaceae bacterium
AGCCGATTTCGCCGCTTTCGCGCGCTTTTTCCTCGTCCGCATCGAGGTGGCGATTCGGGATGTACTCGAGCGGCGGCTGCACGATGTTCTCGCGCGGCGAAACCTCCGCGCGCACTTTACGTCCGCCGTTGTCCCCGTAGATTTTAACGGTGATCGATTTGTCCGTGTACGAAGTTTTGATCAGCGCGCCCGCATCCGTGTCGTTCTTGAAGATGATATCGGGATGCGGGAACGAAAGCGTTGCGTCGTAACCCATCGGATAGCGCGTGAACCAATAGGTGTGCGGTTGGCGCTCGATGATATCGTAGCCGCCGTAGAACAAGGCGTTGAACAGCGTGGTCGCGAACTGACTCACGCCGCCGCCCACGGTGTCGACCATGTCGCCGTCTTCGATGCTCGGCGCCGGACGAAAACCGTTCTTCACCGTGCGCGGGCCAATGGTTTGATTGACCGAAAATGTGTCGCCCGGCTTGACCACGGTGCCGTCCAGCAAATCCGCAATGTGGTGAATGTTCTCGACGCGCGGCTGACAGCACGCGTGCCGCGTCGTGTACGTGCCCATCAACCCTTTGATCCCGAGCGCTTCGGCTTGCTGCGTGGAGAGCGCGGGTTCGGCGCCTGGGCGCAGCGGCAGCGCGGCTTTTTTCGTCGGATCCTGCGCGGCCGCACAAATCGCGTTGGCCACGTCGCGGTCGTCGAGCGTGAGCCCGGCGCGGCCCGGCTCGACGTTCACGTGATCTTCGGCGTCGATCACGAATTTGGCATTTTGCGGCGCGCGCTCCAGCTGCGCGCGGCGCGGCGCGAGTAATTTTTCCGTCGCTTCCGGCGAGCAAAACAAGGAGAGCTTGCCATGTTCGGTCTCAGCTTTGACTTGCAAGAGCGGCGCGATCTCGACCGCGCCGAGCGAGAGCTGCGTGCCGTCGGGCGCGCTGAGCTCGATCTCACTCGTGAGCATGCTCGCAGCGAGCGTGACCAAATGATCGACTTCAGCGCGATCTTCGTTCGGGCGCTCCAGGCGCGTCGCGATTGCCGCGCCGCGACCGCTGAGCGCGATCGCTTTCAATTGCGCGGGGGCGCGCTCGCGATCGATGACGGAGCCCGCGTGTGCGTAGAGCGGCGTCACGATCGTACCGCTCACCGAAATGCCGCCGACGAAAGGATGATCCTTTATTTTTTCTCTTTCCCAAGCCGCGAGCATCGGCTCGAGCTTGGAAGCTTCGAAACTGGCCGTGATCGGTATGACGACAGGCCGAAACCAACGCGCGATGAAACCCGCGAATCGACCGAGAATCGAGCCTTGTCGGCCCACGGCGAGCGCGCGGTCGACAGCCGAGTCGTCGCCGTGAAGTCCGGCATTCTTCGGCACGAACTCGAGCGCTGCGCCCTCGAGTGTGCACGTGATGGAAGCGTTTGCGCGCGCTTCGATCCACGCATTCGCTTTCGCGCGTGCGGCGTCGCGCGAAAGATTCGCGACGCTCAGCTCGCCGATGTACACACCATGCGCAATTTTGCCTGTTTCACTTTGGCTGAGCAGAAAGCTTCCGCTGAGCGCAAGCACACATGCGCCTACGGCGCCGAGCGCGAGCCAAAGGCGCTTTTTTGTGTGCGCACTCTCGAATTCATCGCGCCCCGCTGGCTCCGACATTCGTCCGCACTTTTGCCATTTCTCCGAGCGCGCGTCTGACCTTTTCACATGCGCGGCGCATCATGCTAGACCTCTCGGTATCGTGTGGGTTCGTCGTTCGGCCATCCGTCCCGTTCCGTCATACGCCGCGTTGCCATCGCACGCGCTCGAATCCGTGCGCGACAACCTGGCCGAAGACGACGAAGAAGCGCGCTCGCAGCTGGATGAAGCGTTCGAACGCTTCGAACGCGCTCAGCCTGCGCTGGCCGCGCATGTGGCGGATGCGCTCGGCAAACCGCTCGACGAAACCGCGCTTGCGCTCGGCTATTTCCTGGCGCTCACGGTCTGGCTCGCGTTCGAGCGCACGCACGGCACGTACATCGACGAAGTGAAAGATGAAGAGCTGCAAGCGACGGACGAGCTGCTCACGCTCGACGAAGAGCTGCGCCGCGCCGATCCCGCCGAAGCGCTCGACAGCGACGACGTGATCGCGATGGAGCAGCCGCACGTGCTCTCCTACATTCACGAACACATCGACGCGACACTCGACGCGCACGCCGAAGAAATCGACGTGGACGACGTGCACACGGTTTACCGCATCGTGCTCGTTGAAATCCTCGCGCTCTCCTACGCCGTGCGCCGCCCCGAAGGCTATCCCGTCGCCAAAACCGAACTGCTCGCTTAACGCGCGCTCTTGATTTTTGGGGTGCCCCCCGTCCGAGTGCGTCGCGGCGCGGCGGTTCGTGCTCGCGCGCCCAAAACGCCCTCTGCGCAACGACCCAGAAGACACTGCGCTCCGCGCGAACCGGGCCCCCAGCAAGCGCGGCATCCGCCGCGCGGGGGGCCGCCGCCAATCCACGATGACCGCTCGCGTTGATCGAGCCATGGTCTGTCGCCGACGCACAGGTCTGCACAAACCCAACCGCGGCCTCTCTCCGGCGCCGGTTCTCAGTTGCATCTGCAACTGACATCTCCCATCGCGCGAGCTCAGTTGCATTTGCAACTGACATTTCCCGTTGCGAGCTCAGCTGCATCTGCAACTGACATTTCCCCGTGCGAGCTCAGTTGCATTTGCAACTAGTGCGGCGCCGGCGTTCGGGTGCTCGACGAGCCCGGGGCGCGCTCGTGCAGCACGCGGTGGCGCGCGAGCCAGCGCGCGACTTCGGCCGCGCCGGCCAGAACATCGCGCACGAGCAGCCCAACCTCGAGGAACAGCCCGGTCGTGAAGAACTCGTCCACGTCTTTCGGACCGAGGCCTGAGCCAGGAGCTGCGCGGCGACGCGCGACGAATCGAGTTGCCGAACAGGACTATCGCCGCGATGCAAACTCCGCTGACAATCCTACGCTGCTCCGGCTTCACCGACCGGCACCATGTTCTCGGCTTGGCTCGGTGGGAAGCGTGCGCGGGCGAGCCTCAGTCGTCTTTCTTGGCGGAGGAGCTCAGCCGCTCGCCGATAATCCGACGCAGCGCGAGCAGATCGTAGCGCGCGGGGCGATCATCGCCTTGGTTTGCGACGTCTTGCGCGATGCTGTCCACGACGTTGCGCGGCTTTTCCGGGATCTTCAGCGCGTCCCCGAGCTTCGCGAGCGCACCTTGCTCGCCTTCGGTGACGATGCCGTCGAGCCGCGTGATCCAAGACGCGACCGCGTAGACGAACAAGCGATCTTCTTTGGACAGGTTTTTGCGATCGATCACGCCGATGTCGACCGGATTCTTGGTGGCTTCTTCGATCTCGGCGATCTCGTCGATGTCGAGCCCTTCTTCGAGCGCGGTGCGCACGATCGCATCCGCTTCCTCTTGATCGAGCTTGCCATCGGCCCAGCCCACGGCCGCGAGCGCAATGTACACATCCCGACCGAGCCCAGTCTTCTGTTCCGTCATGGCAAAACCTCCGAGAACCCGAACTTTTATCACTCCCGGAACGCGCTACGCTAGCGGCGTGGTTCAAGTGCTCTACTTTGCGGCTTTGCGCGAGCTCGCCGGC
>DATATR010000175.1:0-4750 GCA_036268695.1 Polyangiaceae bacterium
CGCGTAGCGTTGCGGGCAACCGACGGCAAAGCGCAGCGCGACCGCGACGCTCAACTCTTTCGACGCGAGGCGCGCGAAATCGGGCGATCTGAGGCCTTGATCGGCGCGCGCGCGCACCCACGGTTTGACGACTTCGGTCGCCGCCAAATCGTAGGCGATGTCCGGACCGTGCGAGCCCATCGGCCCGAACAAGAGCGCGAAGCTCGCGTCCGAAGCGGGCTTCACTTGCGCAGTCTGAAACAAGATGCTCGCGACTTGTTTGCTTTCGGATAGCGTCGGATCGATGTTCAACGCGCGGCCGACATCACCGACGGCTTTGACGTAATCCCGAGCGGCAATCGCGGCGTTGCCGAGTTCGAGCACCGGGTGCGGATCGTTCGGGTACTTCGCGCTGAGCGCTTCGAGCGCGGGCACGCCGCCTTTGATCGCGTCTTGCAACTCGGAGTCGGATGCGCCTGGCGTCGCGGCGAGCGCGGCCGATGCGCTCGCCGTGGCCGAAGTAGTCGCGACGGTGCGCGCGGTCACGGCCGCATGCTTGCGCCCCAGCGCGTGCACCAGCGCGACGCACAACGAAATGCCTAGAATCGTCAGCATCAGCGCCAGCGCGGCGCTGACGATCAGGAGCGCGCGCGTCGGCACGAGGCGCACGGCGTCGCGGATCGGCTTGGGGAATTGGCTGCGCATGCGCTCGAAGCTGCGCTCGACCTCGCCGTACGCGCGCTGCGCGGTTTGCAGCGCGACGCTCGACGGCGGCGCTTGCCCGAGCTCGGACGCGCTTTGCGATCGCGGCAATGGAGAGAGCAGCGGCGGTTGCCCGAAATCGAAGCTCAGTGGCATTTCGATTTGCGGCTGACTCGGGTTCGAGCCGCGCACCGACTGCGGCGAGCCGTCCGCGAGCGTGAAGCGATACGCACCATAACCAGGCAGCGGCGCGAGCAAGATGTCGATCGCTTGCACGAGCTCGGTCGCCGATTGAAAGCGTTCGCTCGCTTCGCGCTGCAACAGCTTGTGCGCGATCTGCTCGACCGAAGGGGGAATCAACAATCCCGGCGAGCGCTCCAGAAAAGTCGGCGGCGGCTTCGACAACTGCTGCCCCAAAATCCCGACCGAGCTCTGACTGCTGAACGGTCGCACTCCGCTCAGCATCTCGAACAAGATCACGCCGAGCGCGTACAGATCGGCGCGACCGTCGACGTTTTGGCCGAGCGCTTGCTCGGGCGCCATGTACTCCGGCGTGCCGAAGACCATGCCCGCTTTGGTGATCGGATTGCCGGATTTCGCGGCGCCGGGGATGTCACCGATTGGCACTTTGGCGATGCCGAAATCGAGGACTTTGACGAAGTTCGGGTCGCCGCCTTTTTCGACCAGCATCACGTTCTCGGGCTTGAGATCGCGATGCACGATGCCCTGCAAATGCGCGGCGGCGAGCGCGGCGGCGATTTGCCGCGCGACATGCAGCGAGCGCTCGACCGGAAATGGGCCTTGCGCGATCTCGTCGCGCAAGCTTTTGCCCGAGACGTACTCGAGCACCAAAAAGACGGCTCCGTCCGGCAATTTGCCGAAATCCGTCGCAGCCGCCACGTTCGGGTGCTCGATGTTCGCCGCCGCCATGGCTTCGCGTTCGAAGCGCGCGACCACCTCCGAAACCGTGGTGAGCTCGCGATGCAGCACTTTCACCGCGAGCCGCTTGCGCATCAGCACGTGCTCGGCCGAATAGACCTTGCCCATGCCACCTTCGCCGACGAGCGCATCGATGCGATAGCGGTCGGCGAGCACGGTACCGATCCGCGGATCACCCTCGCGCGCCGGAGGCCGAGAGGAAGGGCTCATGCGACGAGCGAAAACTCAGTACGGATTGTCACCCGACGGCTCGGCTGGCTTCGGTTTCGGCGCGGGCGGCTCGGATTTCGGCGTCGGCGCGGGCGCCGGGGTGGCGGGCTTCTCCGCCGTGGGTGCGCTCGGCGGCGCGGGCTTCTCCGCGGTCGGCTCGCTCGGCTCGGTCGCGGGCTTGGGCTTCGCGACGGGCTTGGCCGTCACGACTGGCGGCGGCTTCGGCGCGACCACGGCAGGCGCGACGACAGCCTTCGGCGGCACGGATACGGCCGGCGCGGCGGAAGCGGATCCCGCCGCAGATGCCGACTCCGCGGGCGCAGCGCTCTCGCTTGGAGCCGCGGACGCGGTATCCGCCGGCGCGGGTTCAGCGCTCGCGCTCGGCGGGGGCGGCGCGGGCTCGGCGCTCGCGGTGGCCGGAGTCGGCGCAGGCTGCGAATTGTTCTTGCTGACGAAGTAAACGATGCCCGCAGCAGCAGCGATAGCCAGTGCGATCACCGCCACGCGGCCGCCGCTTTTCTCCATCGGAGGTTCAACAGGTACGGACACGCGTCGGCTCGGCGGCGCTTCCGATACCGCGGAGCGACGTTGCACGGGTCGCTCGGATTTCGCCGCGCTGGTCGCGGGTCGCGCCGCTGCGGCACCGGGCCGCGCTGAAGCTGCGCCGGCGCTCGGACGCACCGAATTCGATGCTTTGGGTTTCACCGACGCAGGCTTCGCTTGTGCCGGCGGCTCGGAGCGCTGCGTGCGCGGCGCGACCGAATCCGCCTTCGCCGGCGTTCCGGCCGCGGGCTTCGGCGCCGATGCCGCGACTTCGTCCATCGAGCTGCCGGTTTCGCGCAGCGCGTCTTGCAAGAGCTCGGCGGCTTGCTTCATCACCGTGCGATCTTCGGGCGGCGGCATATCCGCCTCCGCCTTCGTCTCCGGGAAGAACGAGCTCGCCGGCTTTTCTGCTGGCGGCGCGATCGGCGTCGCGGTCGCCGAGATCGCGGCAGCGCGATTGGAGGGATTGATCGCGCCGAGGCCGATCATCGTCGCTTTGCGCAGCGCAGGGCCTTTCGCCGCTTCGGAGCTGGGTGGCGCGGAAGCTGCGGCAGCAGCCGCGGGCGCCTTCGCAGCAGGCGACGGCGCGGGTTGAGCCGCAACGCCACCGTCGCCACCGCCCGCTTCGTAGGCGCTGCCGACATCGCCGCGCGAATCGACCAGTGTGTCGATCACTTTGCGCGAGGCGTCGTCGATCTTGATGAACTTGACGCCCATGCCTGCGGGCCGCGAATCGCCACCACCCTCGCTGTCGCGCTTCCAAACCACGCGCCCAACGCCTTGGATCACTTTTTGGTCCGCGGCGATCTTCACCTCGAACTTGAGCAGCGTGCCTGGCGGAAACGGCGACGGCGTCTTGATGAACATTCCGCCGCGGCTCACATCGTGCGAGTGATGCTCGATGAATTCGTCGAGGGTCGCGCTCTTGTAGCGGACCGTCATGGTGAGCACCTTTGCGCGGGGATCTTTTCGCGTATCCTGGCTCATGAAAGCGTTGCTCCGAGGTAGCTCAAGACTCAGGAAACCCGCGGGCTTTGCCAGGGCTTCGCTCAACCGAGAGGGGCAAGCTATCGTAGCCTCGCCCTTCAAAGAACCCCAACTAGTTAGCGCCTTCTCGCCACAAGCTCACGCGGCACTCCATTTCCAGCTATAACGGAATCCAATGTCGTCTTCTGATTCGGCTTCGCCCTCGCACTTTCGCGCCATGTCGCGGCACGAGGTGAATTTGCTGGGTGCCCTGCGCGCGAGTGAAGCGCTGTGGAATCGCGATGTGCACGTGATCGATCTCGGCCTCGGCGGCGCGCGCTTGGAAGCAACCGAGACGATCGAAGCCGGCACCATCGTCGAGCTCGTGATCGAAACGCCGCACCTGTGGGATCCGCTCAAGCTCCAGGGTGCGGTGGCTTGGGCGCGCGCGCTGCCGGCGAGCGAAGGCTCGGGCGCGCAAATCGGCGTGCGCTTCGAGCACGCCAGCGGTCGCTCGGTGCGCACGCTCAGCGAGCTATTGGAAGCCGAAGCCTTCGGTTGAGCGGCAAGCCGTGCGCGAGCGCGAAGCAGAGCGGACGAAGCCCGCGTGGCTCTCCGGCATCGCGCTCGTCCTCGCTTTGCTCTACGTACTCTTCGTCGATCTCGACGCGACGCCATTCGACGATAGCTTCTTCTTCAAACGCTTCGCGCTGAACGCCCTGCACGGCGCGGGATTTTCCTGGAACCCGAGCGACGGCCCGGTCTACGGCTTGACCTCGCAATTGTTCGGCTGGCTCGCGCTGCCGCTCGACGCGCTATTTCCCGAGCACTTCGTGATCGCGAGCAAAGTGCTCTCGGCGTTCGCGTTCGCGGCGTTGCTCGCACTCACGTTGCGCTTCGCGGCGCGCGCCGGCGTGAATCGACGCGACGCGGGCTTGCTCGCGCTGCTCGCGTTCGGCACGCCGCTCACGCTGCTCGCCGTGCACACCGGCATGGAAACGACCTTGTGCCTCGCCTTGATCGCGCTCGCACTTTCAGCGACCGAGCCGACGCTGTCGGCCGCGCTCACGCTGCTCGTCTATTCGTGTCGACCGGACGCTGCGTTGATCCCCGCGCTCGCGTTCATCGTCGAAGGGCGGAGCGACACGCGTCGCGTCGCGCGCTACGCGCTCGTGCTCGGCGCGCTGCTCGCGCTCTGGCTCACGTGCTGTCGCGTTTACTACGGCACGGCATTGCCGCTGCCGTTCTACGCAAAAACCGCCGGTCTTTCCGGCTTCGGCGGTGAACTGCGCGCCGCCGGCTTGCGCGACAAACTCGGCCATCTGAGCTTGTTTTGCGCGTTCAGCGCGCCGCTCGCGTGGATCGCTTGGCGCGGACGTTCGCCGCGCATCTCGGCGCTGCTCGTCGCGAG
>DATATR010000176.1:0-11063 GCA_036268695.1 Polyangiaceae bacterium
GCATTGGGTAGTTCAATTTATCACGATCTGGAATCGGTTCCAGTGCGCGGCGCGTGCGAATTTGCTCAATTTCTGCGCAATTATCCGACGCGGAGCGCGCTTGAATGCGCCGAAAATCGCGGCTCTACTCGCATCATGGCCAAAGCAAACGCGGAGTGGAAGGTGCTCGCGCACGAGCCCGTGCAAAAGCTCGCGGAGAATCTGCTCTGGGTGCGCGGCGTGCTACCGGCATGACGCTCGAGCGCGTGATGGTGGTCGTGCGCCTCGCAGGTGGCAAGCTCCTGATCCACAATGGTATCGCGCTCGACGAGAACTCGATGGCCGAAATCGAGCGCTTCGGCACGCCGGCATACTTGATCGTGCCGAGCGGTGGACATCGCTTGGACGCGCCCGCGTACAAAAAGCGCTACCCCGGGCTCAAAGTCTTCGCGCCGCGCGGCGCACGCGCCAAAGTCGCAGAAGTTTGCCGGGCGTTCGCCGGACGGCGTGAGCGTCGTGCTGAACGATTGCATGTTCAACATGGATCGCAAAAGGATCTGCTCGGCTACCTGTTCACGACCGTGTTCGGTTCAGCGCCCGGACCGCGCGTGTCGCGCCTCGCGAAGCTGGCGTTGATCAAAGACAAGCCAGCGCTGCGCGCCGACTTCGAGCGCCTCGCCGAGCTGCCGAATCTCACGCGCGTCATCGTCGCGCATGAAAACATCGCTGCGGGGCCTGCCGCGCGCGTGTCGCTGCTCGAAGCCGCGACGTATCTCTGAACGCGAAATCGACGAGCGCGTGCCGCGGTGCGCTTGCCCGCGACTTCACTTGGCCCACGCCCAACCCAAACAAAACGAGGGATTTCGACGGCTTTGCCGCTCGCTGCAAAGCTTGCATACTCTGGCGCGGTGACCGAGAAGGCTCGCGTTTTTTCCTGGCTGTCCGCGGCGCTCGCGCTTTTCGTGCTGCTCGCTTGCACCAACAATCCGTATCCCGAAACGGACGACGGCAAGCACGTGCTCTATGCCTCGTTTGGTGAAGCACCGAAGTCACTCGATCCGGCGGTCGCGTACGATACGGCGGCGCACGAGATCACCGGGCAAGTGCACGATACGCTGCTCGAGTATCACTACTTGAAGCGACCGTACACGTTGATTCCGGGGCTCGCGACTGCGGTGCCAAAGGGCGAGCCGCAAGCGGACGGCACGGTCGTCTACTCGTTCGAGTTGCGCGCGGGCGCGCAGTTTCAGGACGATCCGTGTTTTGCGCTCGACGGCGATGGCACGCGTACGCGCGAGATCAGCGCGGACGACGTGGCGTTCGAAGTGATGCGCATCGCCGACCCGCTGGTGAATTCGCCGGTGATCGATCCGTTCTCGAATTTGAGCGGTTTTGCCGAGTTTTCGGCGCGACTCACTCGGCTTTTGAAAGCGGATCCCGGCTTCAAAAAGCTGCCCGCGCGCGAGCGTTATCAGCGCGCGTTGCCGCTCGACGGCGTGCGCGTCGTGGACGCCACGCATCTCGAGTTGCGTCTCAAAAATCCATATCCGCAGATCCTCTATTGGTTTGCAATGCCGTTCACGACGCCCGTGCCGTGGGAAGCGGTCGAGTATTACGACGGCAACCACGGCCACCCGCACCTCGCGGATCATCCGGTCGCGTCGGGTCCGTTCATGCTTTCGATCTACGACAAGCAGAGTCGCATGCTGCTCGAACGGAACCCGAATTGGTACGGCGCGAAGCACCCCGAATGGCGCGCACCCGGCGCGACCTATCCGAGCGAGGGTGAAGCGGAAGATGCCCGCGCGGGTCGACTCGCCGCGGCGGGCAAGGCCTTGCCGTTTCTCGATCGCGTCGATTTTCGCCGAGAAAAAGAGGCCATTCCGGCGTTCACCAAATTCCTGGAAGGCTACTACGACACCTCCGGCATCATCCGCGAGAGCTTCGACAAGATGGTCAAAGACGAGCGGCTCTCGCCCGAGATGCAAGCGCTCGGCATGCGACTCGACAAATCGGTGACCGCCGCGACCTATTACATCGGCTTCAACATGGACGATCCGGTCGTCGGCAGCAAAGGCGGGGAGCGCAGCAAGAAATTGCGCCAAGCGATGAGCCTTGCGATCGACGTGAAGGAGTACATGCGCCTATTCATGAATCGCCGCGGTGTGCCCGCCGAGTCGGTGCTGCCGCCGGGGATTTTCGGCTACGACGCGGACTATCGAAACCCGTATCGGCACGTCGACATCGCCAAAGCCAAGTCGCTCCTCAGCCAGGCCGGCTTCGACGGCGGCATCGATCCGAAGACGCAAAAGCCGCTGCATTTGACGTTCGATACGCCGGACACGTCGCCGGACGGGAGATTGCGTTATCAGTTCTTCGTCAATGCGTGGCGCCAGCTCGGCATTGACGTCGAAATCTCGGCCACCAATTACAACAAGTTCCAAGAGAAGGTGCACGACGGCGCGTACCAAATCTTCATGTGGGGCTGGGTCGCGGATTATCCGGACGCCGAGAACTTCATGTTCCTCCTCACGAGCGACATGGCGCGCACCAAGAACGACGGCCCGAACACCGCGAATTTCTCCAATCCGGAATTCGATCGTCTATTTTTGCAAATGAAGGCGCGTGGAAACGACGCCGAGCGGCTCGAGCTGATCCGCAAGATGCGCGCGATCATCGAAGACCAATGCCCGTGGATCGAGCTCTTTCACCCGGAAGATTACTTGCTCTTGCAGGAGTGGATGAAGAACGTGAAGTCCGCGGGCTTGTCGGTGCCGACGCTCAAGTACCAAGACTTGGATCCGGCGCTCCGCGCGCGCGATCGCGCGGCCTGGAATAAGCCGGTGGTTTGGCCGGCGTATGCGCTCGGCGCGTTGCTCGTGCTGGTGCTCGCGCCGGGCGTGCTGACTTTCATGCGGGAGCGTCAATAGTGCTCGCGTACATCGTGCGGCGCGCGGCTTACAGCGTGGTCGTCGTGCTCGGGGTTTTGTTTTTCTTGTTCGCGCTGTTCTTTTTGGTGACGAAACCGGACGACATCGCGCGCAAAGCGATCGGCGACAAAGCGATGCCCGCCGTGATCGCGCAATGGAAGAAAAATCACGGCTACGATCGGCCGCTTTGGCCTGGCCCCGGCCACATGAAAGACAACATGCTGGTCGAGCACTACCGGCGCATGCTCACGTTCGACTTCGGCCGCAGCGACGCGGACGACAGCGTGATCATGGATCGCATCGAGCGCGGCGCGGGCCCGAGTTTGTCGCTCACTTTGCCGGAGTTCGTGCTCGGCTTGACGTTCGGGATCGGCATCGCGCTGTTCGTCGCGTTCTTTCGCGAGACGTACATCGATCGCTCGGCTGTCGTGCTCTCTGTGCTGGCGATGAGCATTTCGAGCCTGCTTTACATCATCGGCGGCCAATATTTGATCGGCAAAGAGCTGCGCTGGTTCCCGATTTCGGGCTTCGATCCGTCTTGGGCGGTGCGGGCGCGCTTTCTCGCGCTGCCGATCGTGGTCGGGCTGTTCGCGGGCATCGGCGGCAGCGTGCGCTTTTATCGCACGGTGTTCATCGAGGACATTTACAAGGACTACGTGCGCACCGCGCGCGCCAAAGGCGCCGGTGAAATTCGGATCATGACTCGGCACGTGCTGCCGAACGCGATGATCCCAATCCTCACCAATGTGGTCACCGAGATTCCATTTTTGTTGATGGGCTCGCTCTTGCTCGAGGCATCTTTCGGCGTGCCCGGGCTCGGCTCGCTCACGGTGGACGCAATCAACGCCAACGATTTTGCGACGCTCCGCACCATGGTCTACATCGGCTCGCTCTTCTTCGTGGTCGGCCAGATCTTGACCGACATCAGCTACACCATCGTCGACCCGCGGGTTCGTTTGGATTGAGGCATGACGGAAATCCTCAATTCGTACATCACTTCGAATCTGATCGTCGTCTTGCTCGTTACCGGCGGCGTCGCGTTATGGCGCGCGATTTCGCGGAACAAACTGTGGCGTGAAGCGTTTCGCTCGGTATATCGCAGGAGACGGATCGCTGTTTGGGTTTGCGCAGTCTACCTCGCGATCGGCTTGTCTGATTCGATCGCGTGGGTCGGCGGCGGCCAAGTGGGCACCGACGCCGTCGCGCGCCACGAAGCCAAAACGCTGCTCGACCGCGCGTTCGGCGACAAGAAAGAGAAGAGTTACTCGGCGCCGTTCGCGGACGCTGAATTCTACGCCAAGAGCCCGCTACGCTTTCCGGGCAAGCACGTGCTCGGCACGGACATCCTCGGCCGGGACGTACTCTTCGTCACCTTGAAGGGCGTGCGCATCGCGCTCTTGATCGGCGGGCTGACGACCTTGATCGCGATTCCGCTCGCGCTCTTGATGGGCGTGCTCGCCGGTTTTTTCGGCAAATACGTCGATGATGCCGTATTTTTCGTGTTCAGCGTGCTGCAGTCGATGCCGAGCATTCTGCTCTTGATTGCGCTGATCACCGCGCTGCCGAAAAGTACGCTCAGCGTTTGCATCGCGCTCGCGGTCACGAGCTGGGTCGGCTTCTGCCGTTTGTCGCGCGGCGAAACCATGAAGCTGCGCGAGCTCGACTACGTCTATGCCGCGCGCGCACTCGGCGTGTCCGAGCTGCGCATCATTTGGCGCCACATTTTGCCGAACCTCACGCACTTGATCGTGATCACGTTCGCGCTCACTTTCTCCAGCCAAGTGCTGTCGGAGGCCGTGCTCGCTTGGCTCAACATCGGCGTCGAGGGCAGCTGGGGTCAGATGATCGCGCAAGCCAAGAACGAACTGTCGCGCGATCCAGTCGTGTGGTGGAACCTCGCTGCGGCGTCGATCGCGTTGTTCGGGCTCATCCTCGCGATCAATTTGGTGGGCGACGCGATCCGGGACGTGCTCGACCCACGCACCGCGCGGGAGAACCAATGAGCGAAATGCTCGAGGTTTCTGGGCTGACCACGAGCTTTCCCGCCGAGCACGGTCGCGTGCCAGTCGTGGACGACATTTCATTTTCGATCGCTGCCGGCGAAGTCTTGGCCTTGGTCGGCGAATCGGGCTCGGGCAAATCGGTGACGGCGTTTTCGGTGCTGCGCTTGGTGCCGAAGCCCGGCCGGATCGAGCATGGCGTGATCGCATACGAGGGTCGGGATTTGCGCGCGCTCAGTGTGCCGGAAATGCGCGGCGTGCGCGGCCACCAAATCTCGATGATTTTCCAAGAGCCGATGACCAGCCTCAACCCGGTCGTGCGCGTCGGCGCGCAAGTGGTGGAGGCGATTCGATTGCACGAACGCGTCAGCAAAATCGCGGCGCGCGAGCGTTGTTTCGAGCTGTTCAAGCGCGTCGGCATTCCAGATGCGCGCGAGCGTCTCGAAGCGTTCCCCCACCAGCTCTCGGGCGGACTCAAACAGCGCGTGATGATCGCGATGGCGCTCGCCACGCGCCCGAAGCTCTTGATCGCGGACGAGCCGACCACCGCGCTCGACGTCACGATTCAAGCGCAAATCTTGCAGCTTTTGCGCGAGTTGCGGCGCGATTTCGGCTCGTCGATTCTGCTCATCACCCACGACCTTGGCGTCGTCAATGAGCTCGCGGATCGGATCGCAGTGATGTACGCGGGCCGCATCGTCGAGCGCGGCATGCGCGACGAAGTCTTGAGTACGCCTCGCCATCCGTACACGCAAGGTTTGCTCCGTTCGATCCCGGCGCTCGCCAAACGCGGTGAGCCGCTTACCGAAATTCCTGGGGTGGTGCCTAGGCCGGAGAATTGGCCCAAAGGTTGTCGCTTTTGCACGCGTTGCCCGCGCGCGTTCGAGCCCTGTCCGGAAATCGTGCCGGGCGAGACGAAGATTTCCGAGACGCACAGCGCCGAGTGCCACGCGGTCGAGTTGGAGCAAAAGCCATGAGCGCGCGCACGAAGGACGGCGAACCGCTCTTGCGCGTCGAAGGACTCCGCACTTGGTTCCCGATCAAGAAAGGCGTGCTGCGCCGCACGGTCGGTCACGTGCGGGCAGTGGACGGCGTGGATCTCACGATTTCCGCCGGCAAAACCACAGCGTTGGTCGGCGAATCGGGCTGCGGCAAAACCACGGTCGGGCGCTCGATTTTGCGGCTGATCGAGCCGACCGCGGGCTCGGTCTCGTTCAACGGTCAGGATTTGCTCGCGCTCGATTCGGTCGCGCTGCGCCGCGCGCGGCAAGACATTCAGATGGTCTTTCAAGATCCGATGACCGCGCTCGATCCGCGCATGCGCGTGCGCGACATCGTCGCGGAAGGCATGCACTCGTTCGACATCGGCGCGAACGAGGCCGAGCGCACCGAGCGCGTCGCGGCGATGCTCAAACGAGTTCAGCTCGACCCCGATTATTTGTGGCGTTTCCCACACGAGTTTTCCGGCGGTCAGCGCCAGCGCATCGGCATCGCGCGCGCGCTCGCGGTCGGCCCGAAGCTCTTGATTTGCGACGAAGCGGTGTCGGCGCTCGACGTCTCGATTCAAGCGCAGATCATCAACCTCCTGGCCGAGCTGCAAGCCGAGCTCGGTTTGAGTTACTTGTTCATCACGCACGACCTCTCGGTCGTGCGCTATTTGGCCGAGGACGTGTGCGTGATGTACCTCGGGCAGATCGTGGAACATGCACCCGCGGAACAGCTGTTTTCGGCTCCGCAGCACCCGTATACACAGGGCCTTCTGGCCGCGGTTCCCTCGCTCGATCCAGCGCGGCGCTCGGTGGAAGTGCGCGTGCTCGGGGATGTGCCGTCGCCCGCGCGCCCGCCGAGCGGTTGTCGCTTTCATACGCGCTGTCCCAAGGTCTTCGATCGCTGCCCGAAGGAGATGCCCGAGCTCTATCGTGTGCAAGATGGCCTCAGTCGCTGCTTCTTGAACGAGGGTGGGAAGCAGCAATCGCGCGAGTCGCACCTAGAGGACGAACACTGAACGGCGCGTTGCGAGCAAGTTCAAACTCCGACACGAGCTTGTCGCAATCAGCAGATAACGTGGCGTTCCGTGGTGAAAATCGAAAGCCGCGGCCTGCTCGCTGCGCGAATCGGCAGCGTGATTCTGGCGCTCTCGCTGCTCTACTTCACGTTCCACCGCGTCGACTTCAGTCACGTCGGTCGGAGCGTTGCGCGTGTGGGCGTGATTGGCTTCGCGCTGATTGCCACGCCTCAGCTCCTCTCGCTGTGTCTGGAATGCATCGGCTGGAGTGGCGTATTCCGCCTGCTCGGGCGCAAAACGGCTCCGCTCACGCTGCTTCGCGTGCGGCTCGCGACTGAAGCCCTGGCACAGACTTTACCCCTCGGGGTGATTTGGGCCGAGGCCTTGAAGCCGCTCTTGCTCGGGCGTCATGCCGGCCTCGGCGCAAGTGATTCCGTGGCCGGAATCGTGGCTCGCAAGTACCTCTTGATGGCATCGCAGGCGGTTTACGTCGCGCTGCTTTCAGCCTGCGGCTTTGCGACTCTGCGTCAGCTTGCAGCGAGCTTGCTCGGCCACGCCGAGCTCGCTTGGGGCGCGTTCGCGATCGGCGGGTTTTTGGCTTTGCTGGCCTTCGGCGTCTCTGGGGCGTTCACGAAGGGTCGCATCGCGGATCGCGTGCTCGGTTTGCTGCGCGGGTTGCCGCATCGCGGCTTGCGCCGTGCGCTCGGCCAGCGCCAAGCCGCCTTCACTCGTACAGACGACCTCACCGCGCGCTACTTCGCGTCGGGGTTCGTGCGCACCACGCTCATGCCTGGCGTGTTCTTCTTGTGCGGCTGGCTCTGTGAATCACTGGAGAGCTTTTTGATTTTGCGCCTGCTGGGGGTGCAGTTGGGCTTCTTCACCATCGCCGCGGTCGAAGTGATGCTCTCGTTCTTGAAGAACGTGCTCTTCGTCTTGCCGGCGGGGATCGGCGTGCAAGACGTGGGTTACGTGTCGTGCTTCGCCGCGCTCGGCGTCGCCGATCCGCTCAATATGGGTGCTGCGTTCTCGCTGCTGAAGCGCGGAAAAGAGCTGTTTTGGGCCTTAGTCGGCTACGCGCTGCTCGCGAGCGAAGCGCGCAGCGCGATTCCAACGCCCGAGCTCGCTGCGCAAAGCTTGGGTGTCGATCCGGCGTGACTCGGTCGGCCGGGCGTCGTTTGCATCGCTCGGTGGGCCTTCCACGATTCGCAAACTCAGTTGCAATTGCAACTGACACTCGGTGCGGAGGCGCTGGAGCCGCGGCCGCGATGCGGTGAGCTCGCTCTTGGCCTCAGCGTCAGTTGCAATTGCAACTTGGAAACGCGGACGGGAAGGGGCACCTCGGGCGAGCGCGTGGTCTAAGGCGGATGCCGCCGCAACGCGACGCCGAAGGCTCTGCCGCAACGCGACGCTTCGCGTGACCATCAAAATAAAAGAACCCGGCGCGCGGTTCGATTTCGACCGCGCAGCTCGAATTTGGTTCGATTTCGAGCGCGGGTGAATGCACTCGAAACGTGCGCTCAGTACGATGTGTGCACCGCGTATTGCCCGAGCGCGGTGTTCATGCTGAGGAAGCTGAGCTCGCCTTCGCTGCAGGAGCCGCTGTTCAAGAACAAGCGGCTGCCGTGGGTGGCGTTGGCGGCGAGGTGCGTGTGGCCGGTGACGATGATGTCGACTTCGCGTTCCGCAGCGACGCCCATGGCCCACTTTTGAAACGAGCAGCGCGTGTGGTCGAGCGAGAGCCCGCCGCGCTTTTCGTCGAGCTCGTTGAACAGGCGGTAGAGCGCGCCGAGCCCGAGCCGGCGGATCCAACCGCCGAGCCACACGCCGAGCTCTGAAAGCCAACGACGGCGTTGCACCAGATCGTCGTTTTGGTGGCCGTGCGTGAACAAGATGCGCGCGCCGCCGCTGTGCAAGATCAACTCGTCCGGCGCGGCTTGCACGGCGCCGGCGACCATGTCGTGGTTGCCGTGCACGTAGAGATAATTGCTGCGCTCGAAGCGCGCCGCGATTTCGGGATGCGACTCGCGCGCGCGGCGCAGCTCGGACGCCGCATCGCCGGGCAAATTGCCGGTCAAGGTTTCCCAGATGTCACCGAGCAGCACGACCTTCTCGAAATTCTTTTCGAGGAAGCTGAGGAACTTGAGGAACTCACCGTCGTCGTGGCCGAAGCCGTCTGCGGCGTCGCCAGTTCCCAAGTGAAGATCCGAGATGACTGCGATCTCCATGATTCTCCTTGTTCACTCCCGAGGGAGCGAACCTGGGACCTCTGGATATCGGTCGGCTGTTACGGAACCGTGCCGCCCTGGAAAGGGTTGGGAAACTTTGCACAAGTAATCCACAGCGAGTCTCTTCCCCAATACTCTGGGGGTCTGACTCGCATTCGGCAAGGATCTGGCAGAAATTATGCTGGATTCGCGATCACTGGTTTGACCAGATGGTCTGACCAGTTTCGTTGGAGTTTGGGGCCGCGGCCCCAAACTCGAGCTCGCAGGAGACTCGAGTGGCTCTCAAAGTCCGCTTTTCGTGTGACCGAATTGCGCCGCGGGCGAGCGCCGGAAGCGGGCTTAGTGTCCGCGTTTTTCGGTTCCGTCAGTGACATAAAAGTATCGCTTTTGGTGATCAAGCCGAACACCCACGGACACGGCGGGCCAGGAGACGATCATGAAAATTACCCGTTACGAGGCGCGCTCTGGCGCTGCCCTTCGCGCCCTGAAGCTTTCGGCTGTCGGGGTTCTCACGATGTCTGCGGCCGCCCTCGTTGCCTGCGGTGGCTTCGACGATCCGCCGCCCTCGGGCACGCACCTCGGCGGCAGCACGGGCACGAGCGGCGGCTCGAGCAGCACGACCATCGGCGGCACTACGAGCACCGCCGGCAGCGACACGACCAGCGTGGCCGGCACGTTCGCGACGGGCGGCGGCGGCGCAAGTGGCGTCGCGGGCGACTCTTCGGTCGCCGGCACGACATCGACTGCGGGCACGTTCACCGGCACCGCCGGCACGGGGACCGTCACGCCACCCCCGTTCTGCAGCCCCACTGCGACGCCGGTGCAGCCGCGCGTTCCACTTCCGTTCGCGGTCACCACCGCGTTCACGCCGAGCGGTTACGAGGGCGGCGACCCGGGCATGAACGGCGGCGGCCAAATCGCGGCCGGCATGTGCACCGACCGCGCGCCCGGCGCGATCGGCTCGTGCGCGAAATACACGTACACGCCGACCACACCGGCGACGTGGGCCGGCGTCGCGTACATTCGCGGCTATCAAGGTTTCGGCAGCACCGGCCACGCGCCGCTCTGCCTGGCCGATGGCGCGACCTCGATCACATTCTACGCCAAGGGCGCCGTGGGCGGCGAAGTCGTCGGCTTCGCGGGCGGCACGGCGATGGGCCAAGACTTCACGCTCACGGCCGACTGGGCGATGTACACGATTCCGCTCGGCGCCGCGGCGTACAACACCGACGCGGACGGCCTCGACGACGGCTTCTTCTGGAAGATCGCGCCCGCCGCGGGCTCGACTCCGACGGTCGAGACGTTCTACGTCGACGACATCCAATTCGTCGGCGCGAGCGGCGGCACGGGTGGTGCCGGTGGCTCGGGCGGCAGCGGTGGCTCGGGCGGAGCCAGCGGCAGCGCGGGCTCGGCGGGCAGCGCTGGCACCGGCGGCGCTGCAGCCGGCAGTGGCGGCACGGGCGGCACCTGATTTCGGCTCGATTCGCCTAAAAAATGTGCGGCCGACTGGCGACGCATCGTCGCGGTTGGCCGCATTTTTGTTTGGGGTGCTCCTGTGCGTCAGAGCGCGTAAAGCGAAGGCAATAACCCGCGCTTCACCAGCGCGGCGATGATGCTCGCGGCGATCTCTTCCGGATCGTGCTCGTCCAGCGAAACGACGAGGTCCGGCGCTTTCGGCGCTTCTTCGCTCGGCTTTTGGTGGCCCGGGCCGTACACGCCGCGCTTGTCCCGCTTCCGGCGCAGCTCGAGCGAAGTCGCGACGTGGATCTCGACGAAGCGCTCGCTGCCGACGTGATCGCGAATCGTCTCGCGATCGGCGCGCAGCGGCGAAGCGTAAGCGAAGATCGCGAGTAGCCCCGCGTCCGTCGTGCGCCGCGCGAGCTCCGGCGTTTGCGCGGGGCTCGAACCGTCGGCCATGATCCCG
>DATATR010000177.1:0-10246 GCA_036268695.1 Polyangiaceae bacterium
CGCTGAAGAGCCTGAGCGACATGCTCAAGGGCAAGCAGGGGCGGTTCCGCCAGAACCTCCTTGGCAAGCGCGTCGACTACTCCGGCCGTTCGGTCATCGTCGTCGGCCCCACGCTCAAGCTGCACCAGTGCGGCCTGCCGAAGCAGATGGCGATCGAGCTCTTCAAGCCGTTCATCTACAACAAGCTCGAAGAGCGTGGCTACGTCAACACCATCAAATCTGCGAAGAAGATGGTGGAAAAAGAGCGTCCTGAAGTTTGGGATATTTTGGATGAGGTGATCAGCGAGCACCCGGTGCTCTTGAATCGCGCGCCGACGCTGCATCGCTTGGGCATCCAGGCGTTCGAGCCGGTGTTGATCGAAGGCAAGGCAATCCAGCTGCACCCGCTCGTGTGCGCGGCGTTCAACGCCGACTTCGACGGCGACCAGATGGCGGTGCACGTGCCGCTCTCGGTCGAGGCGCAGATGGAAGCGCGCGTGCTCATGATGAGCACGAACAACATCCTCTCGCCGGCGAGCGGTCGCCCGATCATCAACCCGACGCAGGACATCGTGCTCGGGCTCTATTACGCGACGCGCATGCGCCGCTTCGTGCAGGGCAGCCATCGCGAAGGCAGCCTGAAGTTCGACGACAAATCGCAGCAACTCGCTGGCTATTTGCGTGGTGTCTACAGCTCGCCCGAAGAAGTGCGCATGGCGTACGACAACGGCGTGCTCGATCTCCACGCGGCGATCAAAGTCCGCATGACGGACGTCGACGACGACGGCAACAAGGACACGAAGCTCGTGCAAACGACCGCGGGTCGCGTGCTGATCAGCGAGGTTTTGCCGCAAGGTCTGCCGTTCGACTACGTCAACAAGGTGTTGAACAAGAAGGCGCTCAGCTCTTTGATCGATATTTGCTACCGCAAGCATCGCAACAAGGAGACGGTGCTGCTTGCCGATCGTCTGCGCACGCTCGGCTTCAGCTTCGCCACCACCGCGGGCATCTCGGTGTGCATGGATGACATGGTCATCCCGGCGAAGAAGAAGGAACTCGTCGACGCGGCGCAGGCCGAGCTCGAGAAGGTCGTCGATCAGTACCAAGAGGGCTTGATCACGGACGGCGAGCGCTACAACAAGATCATCGACATCTGGGCAGGCGTGGCTGACCGCGTCGCGGAAGAGATGATGGGCGGTATCGGTCGTGAGCTCATGACCGACCCCGAGACGCAAGAGCAGGTCGAAGACTCGAGCTTCAACCCGATCTACATCATGGCCGACTCCGGCGCGCGCGGTTCGCCACAGCAGATGCGCCAGCTCGCCGCGATGCGCGGTCTCATGGCCAAGCCCTCGGGCGAAATCATCGAGACCCCGATCACGGCGAACTTCCGCGAAGGCCTCACCGTGCTGCAGTACTTCGTCTCGACGCACGGCGCGCGCAAAGGCCTCGCCGACACCGCGCTCAAGACGGCGAACTCCGGCTACCTCACCCGTCGCTTGGTCGACGTGGCGCAGGACGCCGTGGTCGCCGAATTCGACTGCGGCACACTCGACGGCATTCGTGTCACCAAGCTGGAAGAAGCCGGCGAGGTCATTCAACCGCTCGGCGACCGTATCCTCGGTCGGGTCGTGCTCGAGGACGTGGTCGACCCGCTCACCGGGGAAATCATCGTCCAAGGCAATACGGAGCTCGACGAAGCGCGCGTCAGCTTGATCGAAGACGCGGGCATCGAAGAGGTGGTCATCCGCTCCGTGCTCACGTGCCAGACCCGACGCGGCGTGTGCTCGCTCTGCTACGGCCGCGATTTGGCCCGTGGTTACCGCGTGAACATCGGCGAAGCGGTCGGCATCATCGCGGCACAATCCATCGGTGAACCGGGTACGCAGCTGACGATGCGCACCTTCCACATCGGTGGTGCGGCGGCGCGCGGTAAGATCGAGCAAAGCTCGCTCGAGACGCGCACCGAAGGCACCGTGCACCTCAAGAACGCGCAGCTCACCAAGAAGCAAGACGGCAGCGTCGTGCTCATGAATCGCCACGGCGAGCTCGTCGTGATGGACGACACGGGGCGCGAGCGCGAACATCACCGCTTGCTCTACGGCGCGGTGCTCAAGACCGAGGACGGCGGTCGCGTCGAAGCAGGTCAGATCGTCGCCGAGTGGGATCCCTTCGCGGCTCCGATTCTGACCGAGGTCGGCGGTGTGGTGCAGTTCGGCGATCTCGTCGAAGGCGTCACCGTGATCGAGAAGGTCGACGAAGTGACCGGTCTTTCCCGCAAGATCGTGGTCGAGTCGCGCGCTGCGGATCTCCGCCCGCGCATCGCGATCATCGATCCCGAGACGGGCGAGCCGGTGAAGCTTCCGAACACCGATCTCGACGCGCGTTACCTCTTGCCGGTCGGCGCGAACATCGTCGCGCTCGAAGGCGAGCGCATCACGCCGGGCGAAGCCATCGCGAAGATCCCGCGCGACACCACCAAGGTGCAGGACATCACCGGTGGTTTGCCTCGCGTTGCCGAGCTGTTCGAAGCGCGCAAGCCCAAAGATCACGCTATCATCAGCGAGATCGACGGCATCGTTTCGTTCGGCAAGGACACGAAGGGCAAGCGCAAGGTCGTGATCACGCCGTTCGGCGTGGACGGCGGGCTCCTGCCGGATCAAGGACGCGAGTACCTGATCCCGAAGGGCAAGCACATCCAAGTGCAACCGGGCGATCACGTCCGCGCTGGCGACCCGTTGCAAGACGGGCCCGCGAACCCGCACGACATCTTGCGCGTGAAGGGCGAGAAGGAACTCGCGGCCTGGCTCGTGAACGAAATCCAGCAGGTTTACCGCCTGCAAGGCGTCGGTATCAACGACAAGCACATCGAAGCCATCGTGCGCCAGATGCTCCGTCGCGTTCGCATCAAGGAGGTCGGTGACACGAACTTCTTGGTCGACGAGCAAGTCGAGAAGTACGTCTTCGAGCGCGACAACGCGCGCGTGATGGAACGCGGTGGTCAACCCGCGGTCGCCGAACCGATGCTCCTCGGCATCACCAAGGCCTCGCTCTCCACCGAGTCCTTCATCAGCGCTTCGTCGTTCCAAGAAACGACGAAGGTGCTCACCGAAGCCGCCATCTGCGGCAAGACCGACGATCTCCGCGGCATCAAAGAGAACGTCATCATGGGCCGGCTCATCCCGGCGGGCACCGGTTTGCCGGCGTACAAGCGCCTGCAAGTCGTGCTCGACGAAAAGAGCCCGACCTACGCGCCGCCCACATTCACGCGCGTCACGCCGGCAGAGCTCGTCGCGGTCGGCGACGAGTAGGCCATCAACGGAGTTTAACTTCGCGTCGAAGTTAAGCTGAGAAACGGCCGCTCGAGGCAACTCGAGTGGCCGTTTTCTTTTCGGGTTGCCCTAGCGTGTCACGTCGAAGCGCGGCCCGGCTCGCGAGGCCGCTCGCCGGGTGGCCCCAAGCGTCGGCTCCGCCGCCGCGGGGCCACGAGCGCGCGAACAAGGCTATTGTCGCGGCGCGCTTGTACTGCTTTTTCGCCGTTTTTGCGGGACCGCGTTTCCTGCGGAGTTTTTTCTTCTCTGTCGCGCGTTCATTGGCGCCGCGTGCTTGGTCGAACTCTGACCATGTCGCAGCGAGCGCAGGGCGAGCCGGATCGCGTCGAGGCCTAGGCGCAGCTCCAGCGCCTCCACGAGTTCAGCGAGAGCAACGACACGACGGTGCACGTTGTCGAAATCGACGTTGGGATAGTGAGGTCGGGCTCGCTTTGTCTGTCAAGCATTGGCTGACCGTGTTTCGACGTCTCGAGCATCACCCGCGCAGGTGACGAGGTCGATGTTCGTCCATTTGCGCCGCACTCGTTGCTCTCTTTCGAGATCTCGTTTTGGTGCGTGTCGGAATGCCCCACGTCCGTCGAGCACGAACACACTCGCGAAGCCAAACTGTGAGCGGCGTGGGTTCGTCATCGCTGGTAAACTCATGCGTCGGAGGTCGATCTTTCATGAGCGAGGCCGCGCCGCTGCTGCTCGTTGACGACGACGACGCCGTAAGAGGAGCGTTCCGGCGCGTGCTCGAACGCGCCGGCTTCAAGGTGCTCGAAGCCGCGCGCGGCGAAGCGGGGCTCGCGCTGTGTCGAGAGCACGATCCGGGAGTCGTGCTGCTCGATTTGCGGATGCCGGAGATGGACGGGCTCGAGGTGCTGACGCGCTTGGTCAGCGAGCATCCAGAAACTCCGGTGATCGTCGTGTCCGGGCACGGCACGATGATCGACGCGGTCGAGGCGCTGCGCCGTGGGGCCTGGGATTTCGTGGCGAAACCGCTACCAAGTAACGAGATTCTCGAGCACGCGGTCCGGCGCGGCATGGAGCGCTCGCGGCTCTTACGCCAGAACCGCGAGTATCGCGCGATCCTCGAGGCTGCGAATCAGAAATTATCCGCGGCACTTGCCGAGCTACGCACGGACGAACGAGCCGCGCGCCAGCTGCAATTTCAATTGCTACCGAGTGACGAGCTTCGCATCGGAGCGCTCGCGTTTCAGCGGCGCCTGTTTCCGTCGCAGCTCTTGAGCGGAGATTTTCTGGACTACTTTGCGCTGAACGAGCGCTACGCCGGATTGTATTTGGCCGATGTCGCCGGGCACGGGGCGGCCTCCGCGTTCGTGACTGCGATCCTCACGACGTTGGTCGGAAAGTATCGACAAGCATTGCTCTTACGCGGCGATGAAACCATTTTGCATCCGCAGCAATTCTTGCGCGGGCTCGACGCCGATTTGAAAGCGCTTGCGATCCCGAAGCACGTGACCCTGTTCTATGCCGTGATCGAGCTCGAATCCGGGCACATCGTGTACGGCAACGCGGGCGCGTTTCCGTTTCCGCATTTGTCGAACGATGCCAAGAGCGAGGAGCTCGAGTGCCCGGGCCGACCATTGAATTTGCCTGGCAGTGCCGCTTTCGGCGCTGGCGAAGCGAATCTCGAGCCCGGTGGTCGCTTGCTGCTCGCGTCGGACGGTGTGCTCGAGCTCACACCGAAGCTTTCGCACCGCGCGCGCCGCGAGCAACTCGGCACGTTGCTCGGCTCGGCGCGATCGCTGACCGACATCAGCGCATCGCTCGGCCTCTTCGAACACACGCCACTCAGTGACGATGTTGCGCTTTTGTTCCTACAACGCGAGGAGAAATCATGACCTTAGGACATGTCACTCACGCCGCTCACAACGGCGTTCATGTGCTGCGTTACTTTGGCAGCGTGAATTACACCCTGGCGCCTGGCTTGCAGCGGTTTTTGGAGTCGATCATTCACGATGGATCGGTTTCTGGTTTGGTCTTCGATCTCAGCGCCGCCGAATCGCTCGACAGCACGAATTTGGGCCTGATGGCGCGCGCGAACGAAGAGGTGCGCGACGCGGGCGCGGCCAATAGCGTGATCATCTCGAGCAACGAGGACATCGATGGAGTGCTGCGCAGCATGGGCTTCGATCAATCGTTCGAAGTCGTGCCGGCGCGTGCAGAGCAAGACGGCAATAGTGAGCAGGTCGAAGCCGAGGCGCCGAGCGCGGCCGAATTGCAGCGCACAATGATCGAGGCGCACCGTGCGCTAATGCGGCTGAGCGAGGCTGGGCGACTCGAGTTCGAGCCGGTGGTCGCTTGCCTGGAGCGGGATTTGTCGGTCAGCCGCGCTTGAGCGCGATGCGCGTGGTTCCCCCACGTCCGGCTGCAAGCCGGCGTCAGGGGGAACTCGGCGCGCGCAGCGCGGAGCGCGAGCACGCCGAGCCGTTTCGCGCCGGAACGCGCGCGGGGCATCCAACCGAGCGAAGCAATCAGTGGACGCAGAGCACGTGGTAGGTGTCGTTTTCGTTGTCGTAAGTTGGGCGGCCGCTGTCGAAGCAGACGATCCAGCTGATGTTCGAGCCGGCGAGTACGGTCGAGGTTTGATAACAACTGCCGCTGGTCGTCACGGATGAGACGGTCGGGAACACGTTGTTGTCGATTGCGGGATAGACGCGCGTTTCGTCGACGATCGTTTGCAGCTCTTTCATGCTGGGCGCACGCCAGCCTGCGCCGAGGCTCGAGCAGTGCGTTTGAGCGGCGGCGAAGGCGTACGTGTTTCCGTCGTCGGATTGCTGCCAAACCAAGCCGGTTTGGTTGTCGCTGACGCTGCCGTTCGAGATCGTGAAACGGCCTGCCGGCGCATCGGCGTGACCGACGGACGCGAACACGAGCGCGCCGCCCACGAGCGCCAGCGCGGGGAGCCAAATTTTCGCGAGTGTTGCTTGGAGCTTCATGGGTCGACCTTTCGTCTCGCTGAGCGCGCGTTTCATCGGACGCACCGCGCGGCGTGAGCTACGTCCATCGTGTCGTAGAAGGCGAAGCCGTTCGTGAATTGGATGTACCAAGCTTCGTCCGTGTAGAGTGAGCGCGCGGACGCCGTCCAAAAGGTGGCATTGGAGGCGCTGGGAAACGCCACGGCGTCGATCGTCGGGCCAGGATTCGCGATCGTGAAGTCGATCAACGAAACGAGCTCGATGCGCGACGGCAAGCGCCAATCTTTGAAGCCTGCGAGCTCGAGAGCCGCGCAATGGCTCTTCGCGTCGGCCCAATTGTAAGTGCTCGCCGAGACATCTTTTTGCCACATCAAGTGAGTCACGTTGTCGAGCACGACGCCGGCCGTCGTCGTGTCGTAACTCGAAGGATTCGGTAGCTGCGCCGAAGCGGGGTTCGGCATGTGCCACAGCGCCCACGGATTGAAGACCTCGGGTTCCGCTGCTTGCCCGCCCGCGCCGCCTTCAGTCGTGCCGCCTTCACTCGCGCCGGCTTGTGCGGCGCCACCTTGATCGGTGCCGGCTTGCGTGGCGCCACCCTGACTTCCACCGGCTTGATTTCCGCCCGTTTGATTCGCTCCGGCTTGGCCAGCGCCGCCGGTTTGGTTGGTGCCCGCGGTCTGGGCGTTGCCAGCCGTTTGAGTGCCGCTGCCCGCTTGGCTCGTGCCGCCGGAGTGAGTGCCGCCTTGGTTCGAACTCGTGCCGCCGCTCGCGCTTGCGCCGGCAGTGCCGCCGCTGCCTTGGTTCGAGCTTCCACCGCCGCAGCTCAGACTGAGCGCGCAAACCGTGACGAACCAGACCAATGACGAGCGAAGAGCCATTCTACAAACGGAACATGCGCGGAGCGAATCGTCAATCGCTCGAACGCGCCGACCGCGTGTGCGTCTCCCGCGTGTGTGCGCGTCGCCCACTCGCGAAATGTTTAAGCGTCGCTTACGGCGGGTTTCACTGGGACGAACGCCAAGGCGCAACCCAATGCCGCGAGCGCCGCGACGTAATGCGCGTAAACCATGCGGTCGCTTTGAACCCATTCCGCGAGCACGACCGGCGTGAGCCCGCCGAAAATTGCGTACGAAACGTTGTAAGCCGAAGACAAACCCGAGAAGCGGATTTTGGCGGGAAAAGCTCGCACCAAGATGTACGGCACGACGCCGATGCAACCCACGAAGAAGCCGACCACGCCGTACGCAACGAAGAGCGCGCTGCCTGCGAGCGGCAGCGAATAGTAGAAGTACAGGGTCGACGCGACGAGCGCGAGGCATCCGCCGGACAGCGCCCATTTGCTGCCGATGCGATCGGCGAGCCAGCCGAAGATCACGCAACCGCACGTGAGCCCGAGGATGGCGATGCTGTTGGCTTGCAGCGAGACGCGCGGCGCGACTTTGAACGCGGTTTGCAAGTAGGTCGGCGTCATCAGGATCACCACGACGATTGCAGCGGACAAGACCCAAGTCAGCGCCATTGAGAGCAGCACGGCGCGAAGATGGCTCCGTGCGATCGCCTTGAGCGGCAACTCTTGGCTCAATGCGCGCGCGGCGTGCATTTGCTTGAACACCGGTGTCTCTTCGAGGAAGCGCCGCAAATAGACGGCCAACATGCCGAAGCAACCGCCGACGAGAAACGGAATGCGCCAGCCGAATCGTGCGACTTGAGCCGGGTCGAACGCGGTGTTGATGCTCGTGGCGATCAGCGAGCCGAGCAAGATGCCAGCGGTGAGCCCGGCGGTCAGCGTGCCGACGGCGAAGCCCGTGTTGCGCTCGGGCGTGTGTTCGGCGACGAAGACCCAAGCGCCCGGTACTTCGCCGCCGACGGCCGCGCCTTGCAGCAAGCGCAGCAGCAAGAGCAACGCTGGCGCGAGTGCGCCAACGC
Source organism: Polyangiaceae bacterium (assembly GCA_036268695.1). Taxonomy (GTDB): domain Bacteria; phylum Myxococcota_A; class Polyangia; order Polyangiales; family Polyangiaceae; genus PMG-095. Next base: position 8,162 of record DATATR010000177.1, read on the forward strand.
TAGCGTAAGTTGGCAAGAGTCCCATTGCGAAGGTGGGCACGGCCATCATGAACACGCTGAGCGTGAACATGCGCTTTCGTCCGAGCAGATCACCGAAGTGCGCGATCACGATGCCGCCGAGCGGGCGCGCCAAATAGCCGGTGGCAAAGATGCCGTACGTCTGCAACTGGCGCAGCAACTCCGGCGAGTGCGGCGGGAAGAAGACGGAGCTCAATATCTTCGTGAAGAACACGAACACGACGAAGTCGTAGAATTCGAGCGCGCCGCCGAGTGCGGCCAGGGCGAGTGTGCGGTAATCGTTTTTGCCGAGCGAGCGCGAATCTGACGAGGTCGGGGAGAGCATGACGGCGAGTGACGACTCGCTCTATTCGGCCGCGAGCGCAAGCAGGCGCGCGGGCTTGCGCCGGATTCCGAGCGCGACCGCGGGCTTTTCGGGGCGGCGCGGAGCGCTCGTGACTCGGCGCGGATGTTCCTCTATCGTGTGAGCAAACCCCGGAGAATGATTTGGTTCGTGCTCTGAATGTCGGCTCGTTGCGTGCTCTGCCATGGCTCGGGGCGCTCGCGAGCGTGCTCTCTGCCCTGCCGTGTGCAGCAGAGGAGCAGCGAGACCCAGTGGCCGCACAGTCCTTGTTCGACGACGCCAAGCGCTTGATGGCAGCGAAGAACTATGCCGAAGCCTGTCCGAAATTCGCCGAGAGTCAGCGTTTGGATCCGGCAGGCGGCACGTTGATCGCGCTCGGCCTGTGCAATGAAGCGTGGGGCAAGACCGCGAGCGCATGGGCCGAGTTCAACGACGCGCTGACAGCAGCGCGGCTCGACAAGCGCAGCGATCGCGAACGCGCCGCGCTCGCGCACATCGCGGCGCTCGAGAAGCGCTTGATTCGCCTGCGCGTCGTGGTGCCGGCAGACGCGCCTTCGGATTTGCGCGTCGAGCGCGACGGTGTTGCGATTGGACGCGCGGAGTGGTCGACGCCAATCGCAATCGAGCCGGGGCTGCATCATTTTTCGGCCAGCGCCGCCAATCGCGCGCCGTGGAGCGCCGATCTGCGCTTCGATCAAGAAGGGCAAACCGTGGATCTGAAAATACCGGAGCTCGCCGAGCAAGCGCAGCCAAACGTGAGCGAAGCGCCTGCGCCGGCGGCGTCCGCACCGTTGAACGCGTCGCCTGTGCCGGCCGCACCGCCGCCCGAGCCCCCCAAAGTGGCAGCGAGCTCGCATTCGTCGCAAACGACGTGGGCTTGGCTTGCGGGCGGCACGGGCGCGGGCTTGGTGGTGATCGGCTCGATCTTCGGCGCATCCGCGATTTCGAACTGGAACGCAGCAGATAAAGCCTGTCCCGGGCACGTCTGCACTTCGAGCTCGGATCGCGACAAGGGCTTGCAAGCCGGGCGAGCGGCGGACTTTTCGACCGTATTCTTCGCGGTTGGTGGCGCGGCGCTCGTGACGAGCGCGGTATTGTTTCTAACCGCGCCGCACTCGAAGAGCGAGGATAGCGTCGCGCGCCGGACTCGAATCACTCCTTGGGTTGGAGTGGGAAGCGCCGGCATCGGCGTGAGCGGGGCGCTGTGAGAGCGCTGCGCGTCCGGCGCGTGCTCACGGTCGGGTTCGGCGTGGCGTTCGGGGCGCTCGCGTGTCGCAGCATCGTTGGCATCGACGCGCTTTCGCTCGCTACTGCAGGCAACGGAGGCACAGCCGGCGAAGGCGTCGCGGGCAGCACGGCGAATGGCGGCGTCTCGGGCACGATGGCGAGCGAAGGCGGCGACGCCGGCAAAGCTGGAACGAGTGCGTCGAGCGCCGGCTCGAGCGAACAATCCGGCGGCGGTCGCGCCGGTACGGCTGGCGCGACGGCTGGAAATGGCGGTGCGCCTGTCGGCGGCGGCGGCGGCGGCGGCGGCGCGAGCGGCAGCGGACCTGTCGGCGGCGGCGGGAACGGCGGTGCACCGCCCGAGTGCGGCGGCGCGCGCGGCCCCTGCATCATGTGCTGTCATGGCGATCACATGAGCGCGGGCCAGTTCCTCGACATGTATTTGAGGATGTGCATCTGCAATGGCTCGAGCTGCGAAAGCTCGTGCTCTGGCTATTGCG
>DATATR010000178.1:0-26408 GCA_036268695.1 Polyangiaceae bacterium
GTGCGCTCGACGCCGGAATTCCGCGTGTTTTTTTGGGGGATCAGTCGTAACGGACGATCGACAAGCAAGGTGTCGGCGCGAGCCGTTCGCGGCCGCCGAGCGAGCCGAGCTCGATCACGAAGGCGTAGGCCGTGACGAACGCGCCCTGGCGATCGACGAGCTCGCCAGCGGCGGCCGCGGTGCTGCCCGTAGCCAGCAGATCGTCGACGACCAGCACGTGCGCCCCTTCGCGCAGCGCGTCCCGGTGCATCTCGAGCTCGCTCTCGCCGTACTCGAGTGAATAGCTGACCTTGTCCGTGCGATGGGGCAGCTTACCGGGCCGGCGCACGGGCACGAAGCTCGTGTTGAGCCGCGCCGCGAGCGCCCCACCAAAAATAAACCCGCGCGACTCCACGCCCACGACCGCGTCGACGCGCTCACCGACGAAGCGATGCGCGATCGTGTCGAGCACGATGTGAAAACCACGCGGATCGGCGAGCAGCGGCGTGATGTCGCGAAAGAGCACGCCGCGTTGCGGAAAATCCGGCACGTCCCGGATCAGGTTGCGCACGTAGGCGAGCGCGTCGAAGTGCGGCGTAGCGTCCAGGTGCGCCGGATTGTTCGGCGCGAGCTCCGGCGCTTTCTTCGGCTCGACGCCACGCGGTGTCGGTTGCGAACGCGCGGGCGCCGGCTTGCTCGATTTAGCGAAGCTTCCCTTTCGGACCGCCATGCAGCGCATGCTAGTCCTGAAGCCGCAAGCGTGCGCAGAAAGTTGGGCGCTGGCGGCGAAAAGGCCCGCTGAGCTAGCCGAGGTCGCTCAGAATGCGCGCGACGAACTCGTCGCTTTCGCGCGCCCACAGATCGAGCGTGAGTGGCGTGAGCGAAGCAAAGCCGGCTTCGAATGCTTCGACGTCGGATCCGGAAAGACCTGGGTGATCGACGCCAGCGCCGCCGAGCCACATGTATTCGCGACCGCGCGGGTCGAGCCGAAAATGCACCTCGTCGTGGTAAATCCGGCGCCCGAGTCGGGTCGAGCGCACGCCGCTGTAGCCTTTTGGAACGTTCAAGTTGAGTAGCAGCGGGTTCGTGATTTGATGTAGCAGGAGCGCTTGGGCGACGCGACGCGCGAGGTTCGCCGCGTCGTCCATCTCCGCGTCGTGCGGCGCGGACACTGCCATGGCGGGGATGCCCTTGAGTGCCGCTTCGCGCGCCGCGGCGATGGTGCCGCTATAAAAGACGTCGTCGCCGAGGTTCACGCCGTGATTCACGCCGGAAATGACGATATCGGGCCAGCGCGGCAAGATCCGCGTGCGCCCGTGGAGCGCGACGTACACGCAGTCCGCCGGTGTGCCGTCGATCGAAAACACGCCGGGCGCGGGCTCGTACAGTCGTAACGCGCGATGCACGCTCAGCGCGTGACTCGTGGCGCTCTGCTCGATTTCCGGCGCGCACACGATCACCTCGGCGAATTGCGCGAGCGCGCGCTGCATCGCTTGAATGCCGCGCGCGCGATAGCCATCGTCGTTGCTGAGCAGGATCAACGGCCGGGACATCGGCTTCAGACTAGCAGACAAATGCGGGCAATTTTGCACGCGCTTCGCCGTGCTCGCGCTGTGCGCGGGCGCGCATTCGAGCTATCGTGACCGTTGTGTCGGCCGAGCAAAACGCGGCAGAGCTCGCCTCCGAGGTTCAGGGTTTGGTCGAACGCGAGCTCGTCCGGATCGGCGTGCACGGCGTGCTTCATCGAGATGGCGAGCTCTTGATCTTGCGCCGCGCGGGCGCCGAAACGAGCGCCGAGCTTCGAGGCACTCTGCTGCAGTGGGACAGCTTGCCGGACGACCTGCGCGAGCGCCGCATCCAACAAATCGCGAAGCTGCTTGCCACCGTGGTGCCCGAGGTTCGGCCCGTGCAAGCCGGGCACGCCGCGGAAGCGGCCAAAGACGCGCTCGGGCGGCGCTGGTACTCGTCGTTTGCGCCGCTCGCGATCGTCGCTGCGACTGCCGGCGCGATTGTCACCGCGTATCACTTTCTCGCGCCGCGCAGCGGAGCTTTCACCATCGGCAGCGCGGCTCCGAGCTTGAGCGCAGGGATCGCTGCCGCGAATTCGAGCGACTCCGATCACGAGCGTTTTTTCTTGGCGAGCAACGCTTGCGCACACACTCGAACGCGAGTCTTGCAAGGCGGAAACATCGGGCCGGCGGACAGTGAAGGCTGGGTCGTCGAGCTGGCGTTGCTGAAGAGCGGCGCGAGCTCTGATCTCGCCCAGCTTCCCGCGCTTGCCAAATTCATTGCGCGCAAACCCGGCGCTCGAACCGGCACGCTGATCTGGCCACAAGCAGCGCAGCTCGTCGCCCAGCAACGCTTCGATGCCGAGGTGACGCTGAGCCCAATTGCGCCGCTCGGCGAGAGTCGCCTGAGCGGAATCGACTTGGTGTTCTCGGGGCCTTACGTGCTGCCCTACTTCACCGAAGATCAACGCCGCGAGTATTTCCAGCTTGCCGACGCGCTGGCGGGCGAGCTTGGCGCGAGCCAAGGCGCGCTCTTCGCGCGCTGCGCGAGCGGTGACTCGCATCAAATCGGTTCTTGGTTTTTGGGCGCCACGCCGGGCGACGCGATTGCGTCACTCGTCTACTTCATGGCCGCCTACAGCGACGCGCCCGCGTTGAAGCCAAACGTGCTCGGCGCCATTTCGGGCCCGCCGAACCGCGCTCACGCCTTCGATGTGATCCGCGCGGCAGCCGCGAAGGTCGATCGCGGCACTGCCGCGACTTGGCTCGGCGGCGAGCTCGGCGTCGTCACGACGGGCAGCGATCGCGCGACACGACTCACCTTCCCGTTTCGCGACGCCGGCCGCGCAGCGCGCGCGAGCGTCGTCGCAGCGCGCGCGCTCTCGCTCGCGAACTCGGGCTGAAGCTCAGCTAGCGACGCCGAGCACCGATTTCAGCTCGCCGCTCTCGTTCAAACTGATCACGATGTCGCAGCCACCGACCAGCTTTCCGTCGACATAGAGCTGCGGGAACGTTGGCCAGTTCGAATATTCTTTGAGGCCCGCGCGAAGCTCCGCATCGGCCAAAATGTTCACGTCTTTGAACTCAGCGCCGTTTTGCTTGAGCAAGCCCAGCACCTGCGCCGAGAAGCCGCACTGCGGGAAGTTCTTGTTGCCCTTCATGAAGAGCACGACTTTGTGACTCTCGATCGTATTTTTGATCCGTTCGCGCAGTGCGTCGTCCATCTTCATTCTCCACTGACTTTTGCCCAAGCGTCGGGCGTGTAGGTTCTGAGCGCCAGCGCGTGGATCGGCCCATTCATCGCCGGGCCGAGCGCGCCGTACACGAGTTGATGCTGCTCGATCAGCGATTTGCCGGCGAACGCGCTCGAAACGATGCGCGCTTGGTAATGATCCTGCGTGCCGGTTAGATCGACGAGCTCGAGCTGAGCGTCCGCGAAGCGTGCACGCAGCAGGCGTTCGACTTCAGCGGGCTCGATCATGCGAGGCCGTTTTGTGGCGCACGGGTCTCGACTTGTCAACCACGGTTACTCCGAAGAGCCGCGTTTCGGGCCAGAAATCCTCAGTCTTTCGGCGGCAGCGGCGCCGTGATTCGCAGTTCGCGGATGCCGTCGCGGAAGCGCACTTCGAGCTCGGAAGCGCGCATGTTCACTTCGACCAGCTTCTTCGTGATCTGATCGAGCTTGCTCGTCACGTCGCCGAGCCGCGCGGTGAGTTTGGCGCGCAGATCGCCCGCTTGCTTGTTTTTCTCGATCGCTTCCAGGCTGAGCCGCGTTTCGCGCGCGGACTTTTCGAGCTCGGCCTGAGTCTTCGTGAGCTCGTTGCGCGCATCGACCACCTCTTTCAGCGCGTTGCGCTCGGACCAGGCATTCGTGAGCGCGCTCGCGCTGGTTTTGTCCGCGCGCGCATCCGCGATGTACGCTTTGACGGCTTCATCCGCGAGCGGTGACAGCCAATCAGTGTTCTCTTCCGTCGGTTGACGTTCCTCGACGGTGAGCTCGGCCTTGCCCGCGGCATCGATCTCGATCGGCACGAGCGCGTTGCCCGCGCCGAGATTGTCTTCGGTGCCTGGCGGCGGCTTGTACAAACGCGCCGCTCCGAGCCGTGGATGGCGCACGAGCAACTTCGCTTTGCTGTCGCCACCATTTTTGATGCGATAGATCGTGCGCGTCACGCTGTCCCGCTCGACCACGAGCTCACCCGCTTCGATCTTGAAGATGCGCGCGCCGAGCTCGAGATTGCGCCGCTCACTCTCGACCGCGAGACTCCGCTCGAGCGCAAAGGGCACCGTCGCGGTCGCCTTCGGCGGCAGCGGATCGAGCATGCCTTGCCCTAAAAATGCGCCTTTTTCGAAGACCGCGATCGGCCCGCGCTCGAGCAAGCCCGCCGTCGCGTTGGTGAAGCGCGCGACGCGAAATGGATGCGACGACGAATCCGGCACGCCTCCGTCGGGCGAAAACAAGAACACCGCTTCGCCCGGCACGCGCTGATTGATCAAGAGGACCATCGTCGCGCTCGCGTCCGGAATCGTGAGCCGCACGGGGATGCTGTAGCGAGTCGCGCCCGAATCGACCGCGACGGCAGCGAGCGCGCTGATCCGCCGCGGAGCGCTCAACCCATTTTTGCCGAGCTCGTCGAGCGCCACGCGGCGCCCATCCGAGACATCCTTGTCGTCGGACATCCCGTAGCCGTAGGACTCGCCTGCCGCCGGCATGTTTTCTTCGTGATCGAATTTGCCGGCTTTTGATTTTTTGGGGCTTGGGCGGATTGCGCCGCGTCCGGAGCCGCTGCCCGACGCAGGCGCGCTCGCCATGGGCGATGGTTCGTTGGCAACGGCTTCCGCGGGCGGCGGCGCGGGCGGTGGCGGCGCGTCCGGCGCGGGACCGACGCGATTGACCGCGCCGCCTTCGCGCTCGTTCAGCGAAGTGACGCCTTCGGGCACTGCCGCGATCACTTCACCCGAGTCCGTCACGACGGGCCGCGCTGGAGTCACCGGCTCGCCGAGCGTGGATTCGAACGCGAGCGGCGCGCCGGCCACGAGCGCAAGCTCCACGTCTTTCCAGTCTTCGCCCGAGACATTTTCGACGATGCCCCAAGCTTGCAAATCCGCGCCGCCGTCTTGCACCACGATCCGATACGAAGGCCGCCACACCGGCGTCGCCGCGACATAGCCGACGGCGAGATCGTGCTCTTTGCCGTCGAGCCGCAAGGTCACGTCCCGGAGCTTGTTTTTACCGACCGTGCGCGAGTCCGGCAATTGATCCGGGTGATCCCACGCGTCCAGCATGCGCATGAATTGCGGATCGGGAGCCGTCGGATCGTCGCCCGAGACGTCGAGTGGGAACGAAGCCGCGTGCACCGAGCTGCCACCGCGTTCGACGATCGCGAGCGTGGCCAAGAAATCACCGACCATGCGCTGGCGCATGTGAAACCGCACTTCGTCCGCGTCGACTTCGCCCGCGCGTTCGAAATAACCGACCCCGTTGCGATAGATGACCACCTTGCGCAGCGGCAGGCCATCGACGCTCAGGTTCGGCCCGCGCGCACACCCAACCAAACCAGCCAACGAAGCAAACGTGAGCACCAGTGCGAGGCTTCTCATGACAGAGTTTCTCCCGATCGAAGGGTATACACTACGTGGGGCAAGAGGTATCGTCGGCTCTCGTGACTGACGCAGCGTCGCCGCCCCCGCCGCCACGACCACCCGGCCCACCGCCGCGCCGTCCGCCTCCGCAGCGCGCGCCGCTTCCGGCGCCTGCGCCGATGTCGGAGGGCCAAAAGGAAAGCCTGGCACTCCAGGCGCTCGGCTTGTTGAACGAGCAAGTCCAAGCGCGCATCGTGCACTACAAAAGTGAGCTCGAAACCAGCCCCGAGCTCGACGCGATCACCGCGCAAGTCGTGGCGCAGTTGAAGGCGATGCAGGCGGTCGCGAGCAAAGAACTCGGGCAGCAGCAAACGCCGGAACAACGCGAGGCGGACCAGCTGCGCGCGTTTACGAGTTTACTCGCGCGCGTCTTTTCGCCCGAGTCGCAGTACGCGACGCGCATTTTGAAGCCGATCGGTCGGCGCATCGCCAAGCTTTTCTTCGAGAGCGAGCTGCACGAAAAAACCAAAGGCGACAAAGACAAGATCATCCACCACGCCGAACAAGGCGTTTACTACGTGCTCACGCGCTACAAGAATCGACTGCGCGCGGAGCTCGAAGGCTTCGCCTACGTCTCGCCCGAAATTCGCGAGCTCACGCTGCAACTGCTCGCAAAAACGGAGCGCGACTTGCAACTTGGGTTCTTGTCGCGGCGTTCACCCGAGCTCAATCGCGTGATGACCGTCTATACCGGCGTGCTGACCGATTTCGTGAACAAGCATTTGCCGCCGCGGCTCGAGCAAATGGCCAAGGTGACGTTGCGCGTCGCCAAAACCGCGCAGCAGCCGAACAGCGTCGCGTACAAAGTTTTGGTCGATCGCTTTCCGGCGTTCCGCGCCGAGTGGGAGCGCGTGTTCATGCAGCAGATGGTGTTCTTCTGCGGGGACGAGCTGGTCGAGCGCTTGACCCAAGCAGACGAAGCATTCCGCGACGAGACGACCAAGTTCTTTACCGATCCGCACATGTTCAGCGAAAGCTGCGCGGTGATGTGCCAAGAGCTGTACGACCTTTTGTGCCTCGAGGGATTTTTGGATCTACCCGTCGATTGGCGCGTCAGCCTGAGCGCGGACGGCGAGGCCCGCTGAGCCGCGCAGCGAACGCGAGTCAGAAATCGTCGTCCGCTTTGCCGAGCTCGATCACGTGCGCGACGACGGCTACGTTGCCGCCGACCACGCCGAGCGGATTCCACGGAGGATTCACGGTGCCGACCTTCGAGCTGTTGTCGAGCACGACGTAATATTGGCCGGGCGGGAGCGGGATCTTTTGGTGTTGCTCGGGGCCAGGCATGAGCGGAAATTGCATCAGCGGAGCTTCGGGCGGCGGTCCGAGCGCCGCGCCGAGTTGCAAGCCGCTGCGCCACAAATCGCCCGCGCCGCGCCGAATCACGAGCACGTCGAGGCTCGGTCCAGTCAGCCGAAACCGGCAAAATAAGGCTTGGCCGCTCTCGGTCACTTCGAACGGCCCGAGCATGTCGATCTGCTCCGAACGCACTTCGGTCGTGTCGTTGATGAACTGGTAGCGCCCGCCTTTCGGCAAATTGAAGGGCTTGGGCGGATGTTGCGGCGGCTGCAATTGCCCGAGCGCGAATTCGTCACTCGTGTCCGAGTGAATCACGGTGAAGCCGCTCGCGATTTGGCTCTGCGCGATCTGTGCGCCGAACGTCGAGGCCATGTATCCGGCGGGCCCTTGCGCCGCCCAATTGACCAGTTTGTTCTCGATCGCGCCGATCTTGAAGTCCGGTCCGTACGGGATTTTCTGCGGCTTACCCCAGACGTAAATTGCGTCGTCGGTCATGTAGAAGTCCATGCCGTATTCGACGCTGGTCGCGACCGAGAAGCCGACGCGCCCGGCGATCGGCGTCCACGCCGAGCCGGTGCCGGAAAAACTCAGTGTCACGGTCTGCGCTTGATCGTTGACCTGATAGTTACATTGCTCGGGATAGAGTCGCCCGACCGTGTTGCCGTTCGGCACGAGCTTCAGCGTCACGCCACTCTTCAGCATCTCCGGACACATGCGCTGCGCGCCGAAGTTCGAGAACAGCCACCAGCGCAGGCCGGGGCTCGCGTTCACGGCGCCTCGAACGCACGGGCACCCGACGCCGAGCACCAGCACCAAGACCAGCCCGAGAATGCGAAGCCGAAGCGGCGGAATCGAATACTTCATACGAAGCTCAACACAGGCAAGCCTAGCCGAAGCTCCGCGCGCCGCCTACTACGGGACTACGCCCGCGCGAGCGCTCGCCGCGCGACGTTCGCGAGCGCGTCAATCAAGCCAGAAGTGGCATTTAGCGCCGGCACGCGCTCGAACGTGAGGCCGAGGCTCTCCGCCCAAGCACGCGCCTCGCGATCCAAATCGTAGAGCGTTTCCACGTGCTCGGCCAAGAACCCAATCGGTGAAACGATGACGCGCCGAACGCCTGACTGCGCCAGCCGTTCGAAGGTCTGACGCAGATCCGGTCCGAGCCATTCACCGCCATCGGCGCCTTGGCTTTGGTAGCAAAGCTCGCAGCTCTGCCCGAGCCGCTCGCCCACCGCCCGCGCGCAAGCTTCCACTTCCGCTTGATAGCGATCGCCCGCGCGGATCGCGGCGCGCGGCAAGCTGTGCGCGGTGAGCACGACCGCGCTGTCCGGAGCCTTCTCCGCATGTTTCGAGAGCGCGGCGACCTGAGCATCAACGAACGCGGGCTCGCTGCCCCAAGCTTCGCACACGACGAGCTCCGGCGCGCTCGCGCCGAACTCGGTCCGCAACGCCTCGAGCGAGCGCTGGGCCGCCGCGCCGTAAACTCCGACGCTGAACGGCGCGAGCGGCACCAGCGCGAGCCGTAAGAGCTCGCGCCGCGCGGCTTCGCGCAACGCGCTCTCGACGCTCGGTTCCCACAGGCGCATCCCGAGCAGCACGGGCAAGCCACTTTGTGCTTCGAGCGCGCGCGCTTGTTGCTCCGTGATGCGCAAGAGCGGCGAGCCGCCAATCGCTTCGTAGCGACGATGCAGTTCTTCCACCAGCCCGGGCGGCGCAGGCCGGCCGTGACGAATCCGCGCAACGAAGGCTGGCAAATCGTCCAAATCGCTCACTGTGCCGTGAGCGACGAGCAAAATTCCGTCGCGCGATTTCGGCATCACTTGCTCATGAAAGGATAGCGGAAGTCGTGCGGCGGGCTGAGATTTTCTTTGATCACGCGCGGCGATACCCAGCGCATGAGGTTCCAAGCCGAGCCGGCTTTGTCGTTGGTGCCGGAGAGTCGGGCGCCGCCGAATGGTTGCTGGCCGACCACGGCGCCGGTCGGTTTGTCGTTGATGTAGAAGTTGCCGGCCGACATTTCGAGCCGCTTCGTCGCGAGTTCGACGGCTGCGCGATCTCGGGCGAAGACCGCGCCGGTGAGCGCGTACGGCGTGCCCTGATCGATCGCGGTCAGAATTTGTTCGAAGCGATCGTCGGCATAGACGAAGCACGATACGACCGGGCCGAAGATTTCGTCGCTCAAGAGCGGATGCGCGAGCTCCGAAACTTCGATCCAGGTGGGTTCGATGAAATAACCGATCGAGTCGTCGTAGCTGCCGCCGAAGCCGATCCGGCAGTGCGAGTCGAGTTTCGCGCGATCCAGGTAGCCGGAGATACGTGTATATGCGTCACGACCGATCACGGCGCCCATGAAATTGCTGCTGTCCGCCGGATCGCCGACGCGGATTTCCGCGGCCATGCTCTGGAGTTCGGCTTCGACCGCGGCAGCGAGGCTTTTCGGCAAGAACACGCGCGATGCCGCCGAGCACTTTTGACCTTGATACTCGAAGCCGCCGCGTACGATCGCGACCGAGAGCGCTTTTACGTCCGCGCTCGGGTGCGCGACGATGAAATCCTTGCCACCCGTTTCGCCGACGACGCGCGGGTAGCTGCGATAGCACGCGACGTTTTCGCCGATCGTTCGCCAAATGCCGCGGAATACGGCGCTCGAGCCGGTGAAGTGCAACCCAGAAAAATCGCGATGTGCGAGCAGCTGCTCCGAAATCTTCGCCGCATCACCCTGCACCAAGTTGATCACGCCCGGCGGCAATCCGGCAGCTTCGAGTAGCTCGAGCACGCAATGCGCGGATAGCGCGGCGAGCGGCGACGGTTTCCAAACCACCGTATTGCCGAGTAGCGCGGGCGCCGTCGGCAGATTGCCGGCGATCGAGGTGAAGTTGAACGGCGTAATCGCGTAGACGAAGCCCTCCAATGGACGGAGTTCGAAGCGATTTTTTTCGGTTGCCGTCGAGATCAGTTCTTGATTGGCGAGCTGTTCGGCGAAGAACGCGTTGAAACGAAAAAAATCGATCAGCTCGCAAGCTGCGTCGATCTCGGCTTGGTGCACGGTCTTGCTTTGATTGAGCATGGTCGCGGCGTTCAGGCGCGCGCGCCACGGGCCGCTGAGCAGATCCGCGGCGCGGCGAAACACGGCCGCGCGTTCCGCTAGCTCGAGTGTCGCCCAGCCCGCTTTTCGAGCCAGCGCTGCGTCGATCGCGCGCGCGATGTGCTCGGGCTCGGCCAGCGAAAATTGCCCCAATTCGAGCGCGTGCCGGTGCGGCGCGCTGAACGTTCGCTCGGCTTTGCTGAAGACGCGCTCGCCGCCGATCACGAGTGGCAACCGCACGCGCTCACGCGCTTGGCGCTCGAGTTCGACGTCGACTCGCGCGCGTTCGGGGCTTCCTGGTGCGTGCGCTAGTACGGGTTCATTGGCTGGCCCGGGTGCCCGCTCCGCCGTCATCACGAGAGCGTATCACACATGCCACCGTAGACGCAGGCGCTCGCGATGCCAGCGGTCGGCGCAAAACCGACACTATCGTTGTAGTAGCTCTCGCTGAAATCCGAGCCCCGCACTCGACTGCGTCGACCTCCGGGATCGAGGCGGGCAAATCGCCACCTCTGATCGTGATGTCCGCGCGGCCGGCGCCGGTTTGGTTCCACTTGCTGCCGACCGTGACGTCTTCGAGCAAGGTCATCATGCTCGAGTCGATATCGACGTGGGCTTGGACCTGAATCGTACCGGTGTGATCCTCGTTCGCCACGGAGTCGACGCGATAATACGCTTCACCCCGAGGAGTGACGGTAGCGCTGATGTTGCGCGGCAACGCGCCGAGATGCTCCGTGAAATCCTGCGGCAATTGATAGTCGACAGCGACTGAACCCGAGTCGGTCGGGTGCTTGTACGGGTCGAGCGCTTTGGCGTTGTCGAGGCTGATCGTGAAGCTGCCTTGGCCGTGAAGCGCGCTCGGCTCGCCGTAACCGTGCCCGGTCAAAACCGGGATGTAGTCGGTGTCCGAATTCGAAGCCTTCGGACGGCCCTCGAGCACGTAGTCGTATTCGTCGGTTGCGATGCGCGTCGCGCGGAAGCGATAAGTCGCCGGAGCGAGCTCGTCCGTGTACGGACCCCAGGTGGCCGCGTCTTTTTCGAGCGCGCTCGGCTCGCTTTGAATGATCAGCCACACGCCGCCCAAGACGTCGGCCGTGACGGCGTTCACGCCGTCGCGCATGTCGCGCGTGAAGCCGTACCATTTCGCATACGTTGGTGTCGGCGGCGCGATCCCGAGCTCGGCGCGTGGCGGCGGTGCAGTCGAAGTCGAAGTCGAGTTCGAGTTCGAGTTCGACGCGCTCGAGCTATCGGGTCCCGAGAGCGAAATGGATTCGCTTTGTGGAACTGCTTCGCGGAACGCGTCGGCGTCGTCTTTCTTTTGCAGCGTGCAGCCCGCGACGAGACTCAGCGCCAACGCGCAACCACCAACCAACCAGCCCGCCTTTGCGTACATTGTGTGCGATCTCCTCCAAAGCTCGATCGTACCGAGCGTGTTCGCGGCTCGGGCGTTTACAAATCGCGCGCCAACCATGAAAGCCTCGGCTTTTCGCGAATCTCGTGTCGAAAAGACACGCGAGCGAGCACGCGCGACCACGCTTCCGCCGTGAACGACTGTTCGCTTCCGAGCTCGAAGCCGACGAAAACCGACCGCGTACCGCGTGCGACGAGCACGCACACGTTTGCGTCTCGAGTCGCGAAAAGCCCGAAGCCCGCGCGGATTCACCGGTAAACTAATTCACCCTCGAACATGCGCGGTCGCCCCAATCCAGTCGAAGCTCTGGCCACGTTGGTGCGCGTTTCGGACGAAACCGAGCGCCGCGCGAACTTTCGGCAAGCAATCACCGCGCTCGGACAGAGCAGCGGCGTGTCCGGACCGCCGCCGCTCGACGGCATTGCGCCCGAAGTGCTCAGCCGCGTGGTGGGCATCGCGCTCGAAGCGGGCTTGGTCGACGATCTGGATTGGATCGCGCCCGCGCCGGCCGCGGTGGCGCTCTACGAAATCACGGCCGCGCTGCCGCAAGGCAAGCCGCGGCGCGAGCTCGGTCGGCGTGTGTTCGCGCGCGTGTACGAGGGCACGGCGGGCACGTTTTCGGCCGTCGCTGCGCGCATGGCGCTGAGCTCGGGTCGCCCGCTCGAAGCCGCCACGATTCGCGCGCGGATCAGCCTGCTCTTCGATCTGCCGATCGGGACGAGCGTGAATGCGGATCAACTCGCGCTCACGCTGGTGACACGGCGCGAGCTGCGCGATCGCTGGCTCGATCGCGCGCGCAGCGGCACGCTGCCGGCGCGGCGTTTGGCGGCGAAGCTCGTCGAACACGCCGCGCGCGAAGCCGTGGTCCGCGCGCAACAAGGCGACTCGCACCCGAAGGAGCTCTTGCTCGCCGAACCGGTGCGCTCGATCTATCTCTCGCTGCTCGCCGATCGCGAACCGCTCGTGTGGCGGCACGCGGCCGTGGCGCGCGGCCTGCTCTCCGCGGTCGACAGCAACCTGCGCGAAGAGATCGACATCGCGCTCGACCCGAACTTGAGTCCGACCGAGTGGCGCCGCGCCGCGGTTTCATTGGTCGGCACTTTGCCGTCTGATCCGGACGGCGCGTTTCGCGCTTGTCGGCGTTTGATGGAGAGCCCGATCGCCGAAGCCGATCCAGGCATCATCGCCACGATGGTGCTCGGCTTGCCGCGCGCGATCGAAGCCGAGCCCGACACCGCCGAAACCTTGCTCGATATCTTGGCTTCGACGCGCAGGCCGGACGTGGCCGAAGCAGTCGCGACACTGCTCAGCGATCTCGCGAGCACGACATTCGGTGAAAACGCCGCGCAGCTGCTCAGAAAGACGCTCACCTCGCGCGCGCAAGCCCAAGGCTCGGTGCTGCGCGGCGTCGCCGAACGCACGATTCGCATCCTCGATCGCGAGCAAGACGAGGAGACCGAGCTCGTCGGAGCCGTGCGCCGCGCGTTGCTCGCGTATGAAAGCAAAGGCGCGCGCGCCGCGCACGAGCTCGCGTCGAACGCGCTCGCGGCCGCGCATCGCGCGATGGATTTCATCGCCTCGCACGATCCGCACGATCTGCAAGTCTTGCCCTACGTCGTCGGTGCGCTCGCGGATCTCGATCTTGGTGCGCTCGAAACGCCGCGCTTGTCCGATTTGATGGTGCTCGGTCGTCGTCCGGGCGAAGCCGATGCATCGGTGCCCGAGATCGATCGCTTGTACGATCGGCTCGGGAATTGGGTTTTGGATGCCGAGTCCAGCGCGGAGCACGCGGAGTCGTCGAATTCGGCGGCGCTCGGCGAGCAACGGCGCTTGAAGGCGCTCCTGCATTTGGTCGATCTCGAAGGCGCACGCAGCGAAGACGACGCTTCGGTGCGCGGCCGCGTGCGGCGCACCGTTCAGGTGATGCTGCGCCGCTTGGCGAGCAATCCGGACGCGCTGGTGCATCGCATCGCCTGCGCCACGCTCGCGCGCAGCTTCGATTCGGCGGTGCGAGAAGGCGTCTCGGAGCCAAGCGATCTTTTGCTCAGCGTGGCGCATTTCCTTTCGGACACGCACAGCTTCGAGAAAATCGCGGAAGCTTCGACCAACCCCGACGTGCGCACGGTGCTCGGCGCCTACGTGAGCTTCCTCAACCCGAACGCGGAGCACGCGGACGGCGCGGACGGGCACGCCTTCGAAGGGCTCAAGCTGCTTCAGCTGGAAGACGTGACGCGCATCGCGGAACGGGTTTCCGCGCTCAGCCGCGGGCTCGGCGCGGGCGGCTCGTATCGCGGCGAAGCCTTGCGCCGCGTGATGCAACGGCTCGGTCGCGCGCTCGAAACCATCGCGCAAGCGCGTGGGCAAATGGAAATCGTCGACAGCTCGGGCAGCGGCAACGACGTGATCAGCGAGCTCGAACAAGCGATCGACGCGCTTCGTCGTTTGATTGCGGGCGCTTTGCGGCGCGTGGTCGAAGAAGATCCCATGGCGATCGCGGTAGTCGCAGACGTGCCGCCGCTCTCCGCGCTGGTCGAGCGCACCGTGCGCTCCGGCGTGCCACCGAACGCGACGCAACTCGCGATGGCGATCAAGGAAATCGTCGCGGATCTACCGGCGGCGGTGGCTTCCGCGATCGGCCGCGTGCTCGAGCGCATCGCGACGTTACCGGTCGCCGCCCAGAGCGACGTGCTGGCGATCCCCCTCCAAAAACAGCGCACGTTGCTGCCCGATTGGCTTTTGCCTCAGAAGACGATCGGGGCATTTTATGTCGTTCGCTCGCTCGGCTCCGGTGGCGCGAGCTCGGTGTTCATGGCGCGCCGGCTCGAAGAGCGCAAAAACGCCAAAGCCGAAGGCTTCGCGCTCAAAGTCCCGGCTTACGATCCAACCACCGCCCGCAGCCTCTCGGAGCAGGAATTCTTGCAGCTGTTCCGCGAAGAAGCGGGCGCGCTCTTGTCGCTGCCACAGCACACGAACCTCGCGCGCTTCGTCACGTTCGATCTCGCCGCGCGGCCGAAGCCGATTCTGGTGATGGAGCTGATCCGCGGTACCGGTCTCGATCGGTTGATCCGCAGTCGCTCGCTCACGACCGAGCGTGTGTTGCACTACCTCGACGGGATTCTGGCCGGCGTCGAAGCCATGCACGGCGCGAGCGTCGGGCACCTCGACTTGAAGCCCTCGAACGTGATCCTGCGCGACGGCGAAACGCCGGTGCTGGTGGATTTCGGTTTGAGCGGGCGCAAGTTGCGACCAGGCTGCGGCACGCTCGATTATTGCTCGCCCGAGGTGCTCGGCACCGTTCCGGCGGATTATGTCCCCTCGCCTCTGCCCGCGGATATTTACGCCTTCGCTTGCATGGCGTACGAAGCGCTCACGGCGCAGCTCTTGTTCGACGCGGAAGACGAATCGAGCATCCTGTCCTTGCACGTCGCGCACGACGGCTGGCCCGATCGGCTGGCGGAGTTCGCGCAAATCCCCGAATATCTCGACCTCGCAAAAGTATTAGCCGCGTGTTTGAGGCAAGACCCGAGAAAACGACCGACCGCGACGCAAGCGCGCGAAGCCATTGCGCGCACGGGCAAGTCGCTCGCCAATCGCGCTTGGCCGCTCTCGCTCGAGCGGTCTCAAGCGGTGCTCTCGGCCTGAACCGCGCACGGGTTTGCGCGCTCGGCCTCGCGCTCGCGCTCAGCGCGTGCCGGCCGCATCGTGGCGCCGAGCTGTATGCGATCGTCGGGCCGAACCCGGAACAGCATGTCGAATTCAGTCCGCTCTCGAGCTACGCCGAGTACCTCGTGATCCCAGGCGTGCGGCGCGAGCTCAAGATCACACTCGCGAGCTACAAGGCATCGTGCGATTCGTTCGTCGAGCCGGGCGATCGCGACACCAGCGCGACGATCACGCTGATCGTTCCGGCCGACGTCGAGCTCGGACCAGGCAGCTACGTTTGGGCCGGCCACGAAGCACACGGCGGCAGCGAAGAACGGCCCGAGCGTCCGTATGCGTTGCCGTTGGTTCGGCTCGGGCACCACGGCTTCGTCTTGCCTGCGGGCGGCGAAATTCAGCTCGACAGTGTCGCGACCGCGCAAGACGGCCGCGTGCGTGGTTTACTGAATTTCGAGTTTGCCGGCGACGGCGACCACGCCGCAGCCAGCCTGAAAGGCAGTTTCGAAGCGAAATTGTGCAAAGTGCGGCTGTAGGGCTGGAGCGCGCGAGCCGCTTCGAGCTTTGCACTTTCGTGCGCCTCGCACTTTTGGCTAACGTCGGCTTCGGTGGCGGCCAATTCCGTCCGCCGAGGAGTCGAGATGCGCTGGCCCAAGCTCAGTCTGCGCGGGAAAATCATGGGAACGATCATCATCGTCACGGCGGTGGTCGTCGCGCTTGGTGCGTGGAAGGCTTCGGATCAAATCCGCGCCGCCGAAGGCACGGGCCAATACTTGAAGCGCGATTTCAACCGCGAGCTCGAGCTCGGCAACGAGCGCGGCACGGCCGAGCTCTCCGTGGTCAAGGTGCTGGCCAGTGATGCGGATCTGGGCGCCGCGCTCGCCGCGGGTGACGCCACGAAGATCAACGACGCGGAACGGCGCACGCTCGACGCGCTGCAGGGCACCGCGGCGCCGGACTTGTTCGCCATCGTCGACACGCAGGGCGCGATCTTCGGCGTGCCCGCCGCGAGACGGCCAAGCGAGGGCGAATGGCGTTCATCGCGCCTGTTCTCCGATTTGCGCGAAGGCAAGGTCGTGCACGGAAAATTTGGTTTGATCGATCGCCACGTGTACCGGCTCTCCGCAACACCCGTAAAGAATGGCGACAAGCTCGTCGGTGCGGTGCTCCTCGGTCAAGATCTCGCGCGCTGGTTCGAGGAAGTCGCGACGCGCTCGGGCACCAGCGCGGACAATCAATATCACTTCGCGCTCGTGATGGACGAGCAAGAGGTGGTGGCGTCCGCGCTGCCGCCTGGGGAAAACGCGCTCTTGCTCAAAGCAATGCGCCACCCGGAAACCGTGCGCGACGGCAACGACACGGTGCGCGTCCTGGATTTCGGCGACAAAGGCCTAGTCGACTTTTGGACTGCGCCGGTCACTGGCTACACCGGCAGCAACGATCCGGACACCTCCATGCTCGGTTCGCTCTACCTCGTGCGCTCGCGTGAATCGAAAACCCAAGCGGTGCATCAAGAGCTGTGGCAGGTCGCGGCGGTGTTCGGCTTTGGTTTGCTGCTTGCGCTCGTGATGGGATTTTTGTTGGCGGTTCAGATCACGAGCCCGCTCCGGCGCTACATCGGCGCGACCGAGGCGCTGTCGCGCGGCCAGGGCGATCTCAGCAAGCGACTCGAGGTCGAAACCAAGGACGAGCTCGGCGAGCTCGCGGGCAACCTGAACCGTGTGTTCGCCAAGATCCACAGCTTGGCCGCCGGCGTGCAGCGCACGGCGTTTCAGGTGAACGCGTCGAGCGGCGAAATCTCGGGCATGAGTCGCAAGCTGCTCGATGGCGCAAAGGAACAAGCCGCGAAGGTTTCGAACTCGACGGCCGCCGTGACGGAATTGTCGTCTTCGATCCAACAAGTCGCGGAGAATGCCGCGGAAGCGACGCGCACCGCGAAGCAAAGCGGCGAAGCCGTCACGCGAGCGATCGAGCGACTGCAGTTGATCCGGAAGACGGTCGAAGAAGCGGCGCAGCGCATCGCGGCGCTCGGCGAGAGCGGCAAGCGCATTGGCAATATCGTCGAGGTAATCCGACAAATCAGCGAGCAAACCTCGATGCTCGCGCTGAATGCGGCGATCGAGGCCGCGCACGCCGGTGAGCACGGGCGCGGCTTTGCCGTCGTGGCGGACGAAGTCAGCTCGCTCGCCAAGCGCACCGGCCAGAGTGCCCGCGACATCGAAGACCTGATTGCTGCAATTCGTGACCAGACCGGTGAAGCCGTGCGCAGCATGCAACTTGGCACGCGCGAGGTCGAAGAAGGCACTGGATTGGTCGAAACGACCCTCGCCGATCTCAAAACATTGATCAGCGTGATTGACGACACGGCCTCCGCAGTGCAAGAGCAGGCCATCGCATCTGACGAAATTGCTCGCAATATGGACGCGGTGCAGCGCATCGCCGGAGCCGCGGTCGGTTCCAGTGAAAATGCGGTTGCCGAAGGTGAACGATTGCAACGGCTGGCCGAGGAGCTCGAACAAAGCGTGAAGGGTTTCAAAATCGATCCGGAACGCGTCGCACTGGACGACGCCGAGCTCAAAGCGCTGCCTCGAGGCGATGGATGAAGATTCGGAAAAACGCGCGCCTGCGCTGGGCGTTGATCCCGTTGTTCACGGGCGCGCTGTTCGCGGGCTGCAGCAACTCGGAAGACACGAGCATCCCTGAATTCGATGGCCCGGCGAGCATCGACATCACGCCGCCCGCGTCGGTCTTGGGCTGCGATGATTCGTTGATCGTCGAGCTCACGGTCACGAACCTCGTGCTCAAACCGCCGTACAATTGCGGCACGAACTCGACGTGCGGCAGCGTACAGGTCTCGCTGCTCGAAACCGCGGATGGCATGCCGCTCACCTCCGTGCGCGCAGCGACCAGCACGGTTCAGTTCGATCTTACGGCTTTCGTCTTGCCGCCGAGCGCTGATTCACCGAGCTTGAGCCAAGTGCATTTCATCAAGGCCGAGCTGCTCGGCGATTCGCTCCAGCCGTTTCCGCAAAGCACGGGCAGCCGAACGTCGCAGACGATCTCGGTTTCGCTCTCTGCACCGACTTGCTCGGAAGATGCGGGCGCAGCAGCGGGCGCGGGTGGCGCTGCGGGAGCTGCGCCGGGCAGCGCTGGACAAAGCAGCGCCGGGCAAGGCAGCGCGGGCGCCGCGGGCGAGGCAGGCGCGACGAATGGCGGAAACTCGAACAGCGGTGGCTCAGCTGGCAACGCGACCGGCGGCACCGCGGGCAGTGACTCGGGCGGGAGCGCCGGAACCGGCGGCACCGGCGGCACCGGCGGCGACAGCGCTGGGACTACTGGCTCCGGCGGCACGACGATCTGAGCGCGCTATTACCCTCAAGGGTGAATGAACACGACCGTGCCTTTGAGCGGCAAGAGCCGCGCATGCCAGCCTGGTGGCACTTCTGGTTCGGTGAAGAAAAATAAGCGCCGCGCGTCTTCGGGCGCCAAGTTGATGCAGCCGTGGCTCTTCGGCACACCGAAACGATCGTGCCAGTATGCGCCGTGCAAGGCGTAGCCGTCTTCGAAGTATTGTACGTACGGCACGTCGCGCAGCTCGAACTCCTCACCGACCTCGTCGGAGGCCATCGTGGTCGAGATGTGCTTCGTGTGAATGCGGAAGATGCCGCGCTTGGTCGCGGTCGAGTGCGCGGGATCGTCGAGACCGGCCTCGCCGCTCGAGATCAGCGTGGCATAGACCGGCTTCTCGCCGTCATATGCCACGAGGGTTTGCTTCGTGACGTTCACGTCCAGCCATTTTTCGCCGTTTTTGCCCCATGCCGGCATGCGCCGCGCTGGGTCGATGCGTGAAGCATCTTGATCGCTCAGCCATTTGCCGCCCTCGACCTCGAAGTGCAAATGCCCATGAAAAAACTGCTGCTTGCCGGTCAAATGAAGCGCAGCACGGTAGTCGGCGGCCCCAGCATCGCGGAATTTCTTCGCACGTTTGTCGTACTCCCAATATTTCGCGTCCGGCGAGCGCACGAACGCGAACGGCAAAGAGATCTCTTTGCCGATCTCGACACCATGAAAGCTCGAGCCCTGAATGGGCCGCAAGCGATCGATGGGGACGAGCGTGAGATCGCTCGTCACTCCGTAGCGCCGTCCGCCGGCGAGAAAGGTCTGGAGCAGCGAATAGCCGACTTTCGGCTTCATGTGGTCGACCACGGCGGGGCCACTTGCCGCACCGCTCGCGCTCAAGAACTTCGGCAGTGGGTCGCTCGCGCGAGTTTGCCACGCTCGTGCTGCGTCGAGCCCGGTCTGGCTTGCACCGAGCCAGACTTGCGGCGCGTATTTCGCGCCGATCTCGCCGTCCGCGTCGAGCCACGCACCGATGCGTTCGTTCAAGTCCGGCTCGGCTTCGGCGAGCTCCGCGCTGCTCGGCACGCGCCCGTAAATCGGACCGGGCCGCCGCACCGTGCCGTAGATATATGGAAGGCGTCGCGTGATGTCCGGCAGAGTGCCGTAGGTCGCGACTACGACCGGATCGTTCGCATTGGTCGTGGCTGTGGGGCCCGCGCAGAGGAATCCTTCCGGCTCGACGCTGAACCAACCGCCGGGACAACCATCGAAGCCCGTGGCTTTTGCGCTCGTCGCAGAAGATGCTCCCTCGCGCAGATAGCCGAGCTTCGCGGCACTCGCAGAAGGCGCGGCGAAGATCCAGGCGCGCAGCGCCTTGGCGTAGATCCGTGGGCCCGGTTGGGCGTCCGTTGCGGGCTCGAGGTGCGCCGCGCCGTCCAAGTCCACACGCGGCAAACGCGGCGCGATCGTTTTCGCGGGCGTCGCGCTCGAGACAGCTGAGCTCGCCAGCGTCGATTCGACCACGTGACTCAGACTCGGCGCATCATCGACCGGATCGTGATGACACCCGACCGCGAGCAGAACCAAGACACCGACGCTGCGCATGCCTGCATCGGATTGCCCGAGACCCTGCGCGCGGGCAAGAATCCAGCGGTCTCGGGACAAAAAAAGGGCAGCAGCCCGGGCGGAGGGGGGGGGACACCTCGGGCTGCTGCCGAGTCCCGCATAGTGCAGGTCTTGTACCGCTTCGTCTCGCAATCGCTCTCAATGGGTTACAGGTGCTGGGAGGCCGCTAGCCATTGCAAAACTGAAAGTCGCATTGCGAATCAGCAACGCGCACCCTGCTTTTCTAGAGAGTCGAGCATCGACCGCAAAACTCGACGAACGCGCGCTGAGTCTCTACTGTGTGAGCAGTCGTCGGCCTCGGAAGCCGGCGCCCGGAGATCGTGGTGCATCGCAGATTCAGCTATTTCTCGGCCATTTCCGCGCTTTGCGCGGCCACTCTCTGCGGCGCTTGCAAAAACGAAAGCACCGCCCCTGCCCCGGCGGTTACGAACGCTGCACCGACGACGAGCCTTTCCGGCGCAGCCGCGTCGCTGGCGGTTTCCGCCACCCCGGCGATGCCAACTGCAGAGCCGACGCCGCCCGCGCCGACCACGCCACGCAACGTGCTCTTACTCACGATCGATAGCCTCCGCGCGGATATGCCCTGGACCGGATACCCGCGCGCAATCGCGCCGAACCTGACGAAGCTCGCCGAACAAAGTGTCGTGTACACGAACGAGTACGCGCTCTCGAGCTACACGGCGAAGAGCGTCGCCGGTTTTCTTTCGAGCCGCTATCCCTCGACGCTCTATCGCAGCGGCTACTTCTTCGCGAGCTACCCGAAATCCGACACATTCTTAGCCGAAGTGCTGCAAGCGCATGGCATCGCCACCACCGGCTGGCACGGACACTTGTACTTCCGCGGCGTGGGTTTGGATCAGGGCTTCGACACGTGGCAGTTCGTGCCCGGCATCACTTTCGATCCGCAAACCGACACTGGCATCACGAGCCAGTCGATGACCGAGCTCGGGATCAAACTCTTGAGCAAGCCGCAGGCGACCGGCAAGCAATTCTTCGCCTGGGCGCACTACATGGATCCGCACGACCAATACAACAAGCATCCCGAATCGCCCGACTTTGGCAACAAGAACCGCGATCGCTACGATTCGGAGGTGTTTTACACCGATCTTTGGCTGGGAAAGCTGCTCGATTTTGCGCGCGCGCAACCCTGGTGGAAAGACACGATATTGATCATCAGCGCCGATCACGGCGAAGCGTTCGGCGAGCACGGCTTCTACAAACACGCATTCGAGATCTGGGACGTACTCACGCGCGTGCCAATGATGGTCTCGGGTCCGGGCATCAAGCCGCGGCGCATCACCGAGCGACGCTCACACATCGATCTGGCGCCCACGATCTTGGATTTGATGGGCGTGCCGCCGGAAAAAGAATTCATGGGAAAGAGCTTCGTGCCTGAGCTCTTCGGCGCGACGCCCGACAATCGCGAACCGATCATCTGCGAGCTGACCGAAGATTCGCACAACCCGCCGCGTCGCGCGGTGATCCTCGGCGACTACAAGCTGATCGTGATCAAAGAGCGCAAATTCCAGCTCTACAATTTGAGCAAGGATCCGGGCGAAGAGACCGACCTCGCCGAAACCGAACCGGACAAACTGGAAGAAATGAAAAAGGTCTACACCGGCATCTACGAAAAGATGCCCATGATCGAGCCGTACGGCGGCGTGGATCTGAAAGAAGGCGGCGTCGCGCGCGGCCCGATGGGACCCAAGCCGGATAAAGACGCCGGCGCGAAGTAGCGCGTGTTCGGCTCAGCCGTTTTCGGTTTGGCTTTCGGTGCGGCCTTTGCGGGCGCACCTTTTTGACGATGGGAGTGCTCGGCTTTTCCGAAGCACTGGGCCTCGCTCGAGGGTTTTTTGGTCCTCACGCTTGGGGACCAAAAATTTCTCGATCCATTCATGTGGTCTCGGGTGCCGGCTATTTGACGATCGAGCCCGCGTCTTGCTCGACTTGCTCGGCGCTGCTCGTCACGACTTTCGCGTACCAGCGACCGTACGCCGACTTCGCGAAGTAGTCGTTGCCTTTTTCGCCCGGCAGCTTGTAGAGCTCGAGCGTGCCGAGCTGCTTCGTGCCCGCGAAGTAGGCCACGCTCACGATCAGATTGTCTGGCCCGATCGCTGAGGCCGGCTTTTCGACCCAGTCCTGCACATGCAAACGACCGAGCTTACTCATCCAATTGCCCGCAGTCTCGTCGAGCTTGGTCGGCGTCGCCGCGTCGGCCCAACCTTCGACCTTGTTCGGCACGCGCGTGAGATCGCGCGATTTGCTCCCCTTGATGATCTTCACACGCGTGACTTCGTCGGGCTTGAAACCCTGCAAGTCGCGCTCGGTGAGTCGCGACTCGGCGAAGAGCAGATTTTGCACGACCTCGCCCGGGAGCGCGTACACATCGCCGGAACCGGCTTTCGCGTAGCGCTCGCCACCGCCGGGCGTCAAGCCGCCGATCACCAACGATTGCTCCTTGCCGCCGAGCGTCAGCTTCAAAGTGCCTTCCGGTTTGTCGAAGCCGAACTCTTCCGCTCGCGCAGCGTCGATCTTTCCGATTTCGCGCAAAGCGCGGAGCGGCGCGAAGCTCTTCATCATCTCGTCCGCCGCCTTCACGCCGATGAAGCGCACGGTTTCGTGCTTCGTTGCAGGGGGTGGCGCGCCGGCATCCGCGCCGCTCGCCGGCGGATGCGGGCTCGTCGGCTCGTCCTTTTCGAGCGTGCCGACGTAATAGCGACCGGAATCGTCCTTCTTCGGTTCGATCCGCAATTTGCGGGTCGGCGTGTCGAAGCTGAGCAATGAGACCGAATCGGGACTGCCACCCCAGACTTCGACTTCATTCGGTTTGAGCGTCACCTGCGCGCTGTCATCACGCGACCAAACCCCGAAGGCCGCAACGGCGGCGACGCCGAGCAACGCCAAGTGCACGATTTGTCCCTTCAAGCCGTTCATCGCTTGGCTCCTCCGACACGCCGCGAGCGACGGCTGACCACGACGCCCGCGGCGAGCACGAGGCACGGCACGCCGAAAATCGTGGTGTAAAACCAGCTCAAATCTTGCTGCTTCGTCTGCTCGACGTGAACGTCTTCTTCACTCGTCTCCGCGCCCGCGAAGCTCTCCTCACCAACCAACCAGCGCACCGCGTCGAGCAAGAGCACTTGATTGCCGCGCACGTTGCTCATCACCAAATCGCTGAATGCATCCGCATCGGACGTGACGACTGCGCGCATTTCCTTGGTTTCCGGCTTCTTTTCTTTGGGTTTCTTGGCGCTCGTGTCCGGCGCGGGGGTGGGCTTTGCGCCACCGACGATCGGCTTCGTGACCGCGGCTGCAAGGTTGAAGCTGCCCGCCTTCTCGCTGTCCTTGTCTTGCGTGTAATTTTTGTTTTTGTCTGCGAACGTGCCGGTCGGCGCGCGCACGGCAAAATCGATCTTCGCCGTCGCGCCTGTCGCGCGATCCAAACTGCCCGCGCCGAACACGACGATCGCCGCCGCCGGCGCGTTGCGGCTCAACGTCGACACCGAAGCGTGCGAAGAAAAGCTATTCGTAACCATGCGCGCGCGATCCGCGTCGTTGAACGAAAGCCGCACGTGCGCGCGATCGTTGGCCAGCACGGTCGACGAATAGGTGAGCTGCGCGATCCCGGCCAGTCCTTCGATTCCCGGCGGAACGGGCGCTTCCGCGGCTTCGGCTGGCTCTTTCTTTTCTTCTTTCGCCGGCGCCTTTTCGAGTCCGGGCTTGGCCTTTGCCGCGGCACTATCAGCTAGCGCGGCGCTATTCGCTGGCCTGCCATGCTCCGCTCCACCCGCGAGCGCGGATTCGCTCGGCGTGGTGATCTGAGTGGTGTTCGCGTCGGGATCGAGCGCGATCAAGAGATGCCCACCGCGATCGGCGTAGCGCTGCAATGCCGCAATTTCCTCGGGCCCGAACGGATCGGCCGGGCCGAGGATCAACACCACATCCGCGTCTTCCGGCACATCGTTGCCCAAACCCTGCGCGAGGCCGAGATCCTTGAGCGTGAAGTTTTGCTTTTGCAGCAGCGTGCGCACGATCGAAGCCGAGTGCCCGTTGTCTTCGGCTTTCCCTTTCGGCGTATCGTTCAGCTCGCCATGCCCGACCGTGAGGTACGCGGTCAAGCGCGCGCGGGCCAATCTGAGCAGTTGCTCTTTGACGTCGCGGTCGAGCGTCTTCAACTTCGGGCGCGCTTGCTCGATGTCGGTGCCGAGGTTGACCGTGTAGTTCACGGTGCCGCGCGCGAGCACGATCACGCCGTCCTGCGTCGCATGCAGGTCTTTGGCGAGCTTCGGCGCCAGCAAGCGATCCACGATTTGCACCTGCAGATTCGGATTTCCCGCCGCAAGATCGTGCAGGTAATTCGAAACTTCGGTTCTGACCTCGTTTACGTCCGGGAAAAAAGCGACGGCCTTGACCGGCTCGGACAAACTCGCGGCGATTTTGCGGGTTGCTTCGCTCGGCCGCGAAGTCTTGAAGTACGAATAGTCGACCTTCCACGGCAAGCCGCCCGCGGCGTACACGAAGAGTGCGCCGTAAATCGCGGCGAGCACCAAGGTCAACCCGGCGTTGGCGGCGGCGCGCACGCGCCGGCTCTCCGGACGTTCCGCGCGGCGCATCGGCCAGAGCGCGGTTTCGGCGAACAACATCGGCACCAGGCTGACCGCCACGAGCGCGATCCAAAGCACGCGCAACGTGCCGAGCACGTGCTCTTTGGTCGGGCTCGCGAGCTTGCTCAAGCCGAGCTTGTCCGCGCCGGCATCAGTCGTGGCGAAGTAAATCAGGAGCGCAACGAGCCCGGCAAGCGACAGCACCGCTAGCAGCGACTCGATCGATTTGCGTTCGCCGCCGCTCTTGAAACGCGGCGAAAACCGCAGTGCAGTCGCGGCAACGATCGCGAGCAGACCGAGCGCGGTCACGGCGCCCGCGCCTTTTTCGAGCCCAGAAAGCACGCGCTCGCCGATGAACACGAACGCCATGCCCGCGGCATAGAGCGGAAAAATCCAAGGTGGCGCCGCGCCCGTGAACGTCGAGTTCGTGACGACCGGCTTGGGCTCGGAAGATTGGTTCAGCGCCATCGCCGCGCCTCCAGCACCTTGGTGGCGGCCAGCAAGAAGAAGTAAGTGAACATGACGTAGTAGACGACGCGATCGAATTCGAGCGTACCGCTCATGAACGGGCGAAAGTTTTCGTGATGCAGCGCGAGCCCCGAAAGGAACGTGTTCAGTGGCGGATCGACGGCTCGCGCGACGATCCAGAGCGTGAGCAGTGGCGCCAAGATCGCCGCGGCGATGATCACCGCGACCACTTGCGAGCGCGCGAGTGACGACGCGAACAGCCCCAGCGCCGTCACCGCCGCGCCGAGCAAAATCAAACCCAAGTAGCCGACCAAAATGTGACCGACGCTCACTTTGCCGCGGATGTAGAGCATCAGCGGCATGTAAAAGGTGAGCAGGTTCATCAGTGTCACCATGCCAAACGCGGAAATGAACTTGCCGGCCACGATGTCGCGATCGCGCACTGGGGCGGTGTTGAGCAGCGTGATCGTTCCGGACTGGCGTTCTTCGGCCAAGAGCCGCATCGAAAGGAGCACCGCGGCGCCCATCGTCGCGGCCGTGGAGTTGTAGAAGAATTGCTGCAGCACCTGCGCCGAGAGCAGCTTTTGCTCGATCCCGGACTGCCAATAAAAGAGGATGCCGTCGAGCAAGAGCCCCGCGGCGATGATCGCCGAACCGAGCGGCGAGCGCAGGTAGGCGTAAAGCTCGCGTCGCGCGATGGTCAAGGCGCGCATCAGGACGGCTCCGTGTCGGTCGCGCCGTCGTTTGCGGTCGCGGTCGCGCCGTCGATCGCGGCTTCTTCGGTTTGCTTTTTCTTGCGCCGCTTGCGGCTCGAGTGATCTTGGCTTTCGCCGAGGAGCTGCAAGAACATGCTTTCGAGCTCTCGTTCGCGCGCCAGCTCGAGGATGCCGAATTGGGCTTCGACCAGCGCTTTGCACACTTCGTCGCGAATGTCCCGCGTGACCGCGAGGCGCAGGGAAGCGATGCCCTCTCCTACCTCGGCCGGTTCCAGGATCTCGACTTCGCGCACGCCGTCCAGGCTGGACACCGCAGTGCGCGCTTTTTCCGCGGCGGCGAGCGACGACATGCCCGCGGCGCGCAAGGTGAGTCCGACGCGCATGCCCTGTTTGAGCGTGGCGCTGAGCTCGGCTTCGCTGCCAGACCAAGCGATCTTGCCGTCGTCGATCACCAAAATGCGATCGCAGGTCTCGCTGATCTCGGTCAAAATGTGACTCGAGACGACGACGGTGTGCGCGCCGCGCAGCCCGCGTACGAGCTCGCGCATCTCCATGATTTGCACGGGATCGAGG
>DATATR010000179.1:0-3233 GCA_036268695.1 Polyangiaceae bacterium
CGGAGATACCGGGCGCTACGCCGATCTGCGCGCTTCGGTCGAGAACGACGGAGCCGGCGTGCGGCTGATCATCACGGTCGAGCCGCGCCGTCTGATCGCGAACATTCGGGTGACCGGAGGCGGCTCAATCGACGAAGAAGAGCTGCGTCGTGCCGCTGACGCGCGTGAGGGTGGGGCGGTCACTGCGGCGGAGCTCCGCGCGATGCAGGCCAAAATTCAGGCGCTTTATCAGCGCCGCGGCTACGACCGCGCGCGCGCCGTGGTCGACGCCATCGACACCGACGATCCGTCCGCGATTTTGCTGACGATCGAAGTGACGCCCGGGCCGCCGCGTTTGATCGCGGCGCGCCACTTCGGAGTCTGGCCCGATCCCGAAGCCGACGGCATCGCCGACGCGCTCTCGAGCTACAACGTCGGTACTGGCGATCGCGCCGACGAAGACGCGCTGGCGGACGCCGATCGCGCGCTCGAAACCGAGCTCAAGACGCGCGGCTTCCATCGCGCCAAGGTTTCGCATCGCTTGTCGGGTGCCGTGCTCGACGTCGACGTCTATGCCTATGCGCGGGTGCGCTTTCGCTTCGAAGGCAATCGTCACTTCGACGCATCGCAGCTCGAAAATGTGCTCGACGTCGAAAGCGCGAACGATCTCTCGCCGACCGCGCTGTCGGAGAAACTCGTCAAGTTTTACCGCGAACGGGGCTTCTTCGACATCGACATCGGCTACTCCGAACGCGGCAAGCCGAGCGACCCGATTCAAGACGTGGTGTTCGAGCTGCACGAGGGCCAGCTCGTGCACGTGGTCGCGCGCGAATACCCCTGTTTGACCGGCTCGCGCTCACCACAAGAGGTCGGCAGCGAGATCGATAGTTTCCTCGCGGAGCTACCCGGCGGGCGAATTTTCGACGTGGTCGATCCAGCCATCGTCGATTCGCTCGATGGCCCGAAGTCGCCGACGGGCGCGCGACCAGTGCCCGAGCAACTGAGTCCCTGGGCCGTGTACGCGCCGGACGTTTACGATCGCGCGATCAAGCACGTGCAAGATTTGTATCGTTCCGAGGGCTACCTCTCGGCGACGGTCGGCCCGGTGCAAGTGATTCGCCGCCAGTGCGCGCCGCGTTCACCGGCTGGACAATGCATTCCGATCGGTCCGTCGCGCCGGCCCGACACCGAGTGTCGCTACGACACGATCGGCTTACCGCTCGAAGAAGCTCCGGTCGATCCGACGCTTTCTTGCATCCCGGATCCGAAGCGCGGCATTAAATGCGAACCGTCGATCGTGCTCCACTTGCCGATCAAGCTCGGCCCACGCGCCACGCTCTACGATCTCGGTTTCGAAGGGAACCGCGCGATCGTCGAGAAAGAGCTCGAAAAAATCGCCGAGCTCGAGCTCGGCGCGCCGGTTTCGCAGGTCGAAATCGAAAAGGCGCGCCGGCGTGTGCTGGACGAATACGCCGAGCGCGGCTTTGCCTTCGCCGAGGTCGAAACTGCGCTCGATTTGTCGCTCGATCACACTCGCGCGCGCGTTCGCTTCATCGTCAGCGAGCGCGAACAAGTGCGCGTATCGAGGATCGTGATTCACGGCGCGGAGCGCACCAGCGAAAGCTTGATTCGAAGTCGCATCGCGCTCGAAGCGGGCGGCCTCTATCAACGCAGCTTGGTGCGCAAGACCGAAGAGCGCTTGGCCACGCTCGGCGTGTTTTCGAGCGTCAGCGTCGGCTTCGAGGATCCGTACGTACCGGCGCGCGAAAAAGTGGTGATCGTCGAGCTCGAAGAGCGCGTGCCGCAGTACCTCGATGTGCGCCCCGGCTTCAGCACCGGCGAAGGCTTTCGCATCTCCTTCGAGTACGGCCACAGGAACCTCGCAGGCCAAGCCATCCAACTCACGCTCCGCTCGCAGCTCGGTTATTTGCCGACCGCACTCATCCTCGAGAGTGACGTGCAGCAAAAATACAACGAGCTCCACGTCGGCGAGCGACTCGAGCGACGCGACACCGCGACCGTGGAATTCCCGAATATCGGGCTCGGCCCGCTGTTTCGCTTGAGCGTCGAAGGCGTGGACGTGCGCGACAACGCGCGTGACTACGGCTTGAGCAAGGACGCCGGCATCGTCACTTTGACGTTTCGCCCGGATCGGCGGCTCTCGCTGCAAGTCGGCGCGTCGCTCGAGCGCAACTCCGCGCAGATTTTCGGGGACAACGAAAAGAACGCGCTCAAGTGCTACTTACAGGGGCACCCGACTCAGCAAGCGCTGTTCCGCGTGCCGCAAGGCGTATCGATCGCGCTCGCGCAACGCCTCGGCGTAACTTGGGATCGACGCGACAATCCGCTCGACGCCACGAGCGGCACGTTCGCATCGGCGAGCGTCGAGCACGTGCACGCGACGCCGGTCGATTCGAGCCCGTCGCAAGATACGGGTTGCCCTGGCGAGGCACCGGTCACAAACGGCCAACCGCTGATCGATCCGTTTCAATCCGTGCCGAGCGATTTCTTGCGTTACACGGGGCGGGTCGCCGGCTACGTGCGCTTGAACGAAAAAGGTCTGGCGCTGGCCGTGAGTTTTCGCGCGGGCGTCGTGCAGCATCTGATCGCAGGTTCTCAGACTTATCCGGATCGCTTGTTCTTCATGGGCGGCGTCGATTCACTGCGCGGCTTCTTGCAGGATTCGCTCGTGCCCGAAGATATCGCCAAGCGCTTGCTCAATCCAGCCTCTGGCTTGGTCCTGAACGACGTGGTGATCCGCGGCGGCGACATCTTTTTCAATCCGCGTGCCGAGCTGCGCATTCCGCTCGGCAGCAGCGTGGAGACCGCGGTCTTCGTCGACTCGGGCAATCTGTGGACGGATCCGACGCACGTGAATCCACTCGATCTTCGCTACGCGGTCGGCACCGGGCTGCGCATCGCGACGCCAATCGGGCCGCTCGTGTTCGACTACGGGTTCAACGTCGACCGCGTGCTCGATCAAATTTTCCCAAAACGAGACAATCAGCGTTTCTGGGAGGACTTGGGCGCGTTCCATTTCAGCATCGGACTTTACTGACGCCGCCGCCGTTCACGGTGCGGTGACTTGTCGATCTCCCCGTTCCGAAGCTCGCGATCTGCCGACCTCTTCGACCCAGCCGATCGTGCGGCCCGTCGCGATCGAGCCCGTGTTCCGCGGTTGCCTCAGTTCGGCAGTCAGTGGCGTTCAACTACTTCTCCTTGTGTGTGAATGTGCTCAAGGAGATCTGCTCGTG
>DATATR010000180.1:0-17789 GCA_036268695.1 Polyangiaceae bacterium
GTCGACGAGTTCCGCGGTTCGCCGAACCGGGTGAACAGCGTGCTGCTCGAGCAGGGCAACCCGCTGCGCATCGGTGGCGAGCCGATGGTGACGCAGAGCGCCGAGCCCACGCCGCCGCCGAAGAAGAAGGACGAGACCGCTTCTTCCGACAGCGACACGGGAGACAAGAAGCCCGCGAAGAAGGGCAAGAAGTGAAGAGCTGGGCCGCGCGCTGACGACAGCGTGCGGCCCGCATCACCTTTTTGGATTTTTTAGGAGAGACCGAGATGACACGTTTCAAAACGCTGATGCTCGTAAGCTTTTCGACTCTGGCCGTCGCTTGTGGTGGCGGCGGTGGTGCCGGTGGCAAAGGCGCACTCAGCCCGGACAAGGCAAGCGGCAAGTCGGACGCGAAGGGGCATCAAGTCAGCAAGGCGGCCGCCGCAAACTTCGACACCGCGCTCGATGCGTTCGCCGGGCACGACAAAAAACAGGATTGGGACGCGGCGACCTGCGCCGATATCGCCAAGCAATTCGAAGCGGCGGCGAGCGCTCAAAAGTCGGATACGGGTCGCCCGTTTCCGGAAGCGCAATACAACGCCGGCCTCGCCTATCAACGCTGCGGCGATGACGCGAAGGCGCGCTCCGAGTTCGAAGACGTGGTGAAGGCGGATGGGTCGTTCCACCGCGCGCGCGCGCAGATCGCGCTTTACGACTACGCAAAGTCGAACGACATCGATGCCGCGATCTCGAAGCTCGATCAAATCATCCACGACGCGAAGTTCCAGAACGTGGAAGCGTTGGTCAGCTTGGCGGCCCTCCAAATGGAGCGCAACAACGACCAGGCGGATCCAGACGGTAAGAACGATCTCGAACGCGCGCAGCGCAATCTGCAACGCGCGCTCGCTATCGACGACGGTTACATGCCGGCGTTCAACCAACTCGCGGTCTACTACCTGAACCAAGCCAAGGCGAAGGCGGGTCAGCTCGACAAGAGCGGACGACGCGGTCGGCGCGCGATGGACGTTTCGGGCGCGTCGAAAGCGAGCGTGGACTCGCAGCAGCTCGATTTGGCCGCGCTCGTGGCGTCCCAGGCACAGAAGAAAAACCCGAACTACGCGCCCATCGCCAACACCACCGGGCTGATCCAGGTGCAGCTCAAGAACTTCAACGGCGCGGTGAAGAGCTTTGGTGCGGCACGCAAGCTCGACCCGAACTTCTTCGAAGCGCAGATGAACTACGCCGCGGTGAACCTGTCCTTCCGCGGTTACGACGAAGCGGAGAAGGCATATCGCGACGCGCTGCGCTTACACCCGAAGGATTACGAGGCCGAGCTCGGCTTGGCGCTCGCGCTGCGCGGCGAGATCAACGATTCGAATTTCGACAAGAACGTCAACGAGGCGCAGCAGCACCTCGATGAAGCCAAGAAGATCGCGCCGGATCGCCCGGAGACCTACTACAACGAAGCGATTCTCACGCAGGAGTTCCGCGCCAAGCACGGGAACGCCGTGCCGATCTTGAAGAAGGCCGCCGAACAGTACAAAACCTTCATCGACAAGGCGGGCTCGGATTCGGCGTTCGCGGCGGCCGTGAAGCGCGCGAAGGATCGCAGCCAGGACATCGCCGATACGGTGAAGTTCATCGAGGAAGGCGAGCAAGCGGCCAAGGACGCGGCGAACAATCCGCCTCCTCCTCCTCCTCCGGCCGACAACGGCGGCGGTGCCGCGAACGGCAACGGCGCGGCGCCGGCAGGCGGCGCGGCTCCGCCCGCAGATGCGAAGGGTGGCGCGGCTCCGCCCGCGGACACATCAAAACCCGCAGAGGCTTCGAAACCCGACAAAAAGTGAGGCAAAGCGGCCGCTCCGACAGATGTTCGAGCGGCCGTCGCTTTTCTTGGAACTTGGGGGAAGACGCGGTGTCCAGTCGCAGTAGGACGCCGCTTCGTCGTTTCACGTTGACGAATTAGAGATTCCGAAAGTACAATCAGGCTGTAATATCACGGGATTATTCCCAGGAGACTGAAATGGTATCCATGCGCTTCAAAGTCGTTGCGATTTCGATCGGCGTTGCTGCGTTTTCGCTCGCTCCAGCCGCGCTCGCCCAAGATGCGGCGAAGTCGGCCGGTGGCGGCGATAAAGCCGATGGTTACGGCTACGAGTTCTCCGACGATCCCCTGAACGCAGGTGGCTTCGGTCCGAACGACGCGACGATCAAAGTTCGTCCGCGCGCCGCGCGCACGACGCTGATTCGTCCGCGCACCACGTTCGTGCCGGAGATGCTCAAGTCGGTCGAGAACATTTGAGATCTTGCTCGTGCTTCGTGACGGGGCGCTCGCCCCGGCTGTGATGGTTTTGTGTGACTCGCGCTGAGCTCTCGAAAGCGAGAGCTCTCGAGGGATAGCCCTCGGCAATCAGGAATTTAGAAGGCAATGGCAAAAGCTGTACTGACGTTTGCGCTCTACCAGGGTGATGCTCTCCAGCGCCGGGAAACCGTCACGCAAGACATCGTCAAAGTCGGCAAAGATCCGAAGAGCCATCTTCGCGTCGATGACGACCAAGCTTCCCGCATGCACGCGGTGATCGAGGTCGCAGGTCCCGAAGACATCACACTGATCGATCTCGGCAATGAGCCGGGGACGATGGTGAATGGGGCGCGCGTCAATAAATGCAAGCTGCACGTGGGCGACCAGATTCAGGTCGGGCAAACGTACATCGTGCTCGAGAGTGCGGACGCAGCGGGCGCGGAAGCAGTCGCGGCTCCGCAAGCAGCGTACGGCGCGCCGGCGCCAGCAGCCAATCCGTTTGCGCCGGCTGCGGGGGCGAGCCCGTTCGCTGCTGCGTCGAATCCGTTCGAGGTTCGGTCGGCTAATCCGTTCGCGGCAGGTGCTGCGGCCGCTGCGCGCCAGCAAGCGCTGCACGTCGCCGAAGACGCGCCGCCCGGAACGTACACCTACACCATGATCAAGTCCGGTCCGGACGTGAGCGCGGACGAAGTCGAGATCCCGCACTTGCAGTCGGTCGAAGTGATGGTGCTCTGGGGCGCGAACGTGCTTCACGTCTCGCACCTGACGCCGCCGCGCAACTTCTACGT
Organism: Polyangiaceae bacterium; assembly: GCA_036268695.1. Classification (GTDB taxonomy): domain Bacteria; phylum Myxococcota_A; class Polyangia; order Polyangiales; family Polyangiaceae; genus PMG-095. Next base: position 3,070 of record DATATR010000180.1, read on the forward strand.
CGGCGAAGAGCAGGGCAAGAACTTCGCCTGTGATTTCTTCATTCCGAGCGAGAAGCTCGGTACTACGCGCTTGCCGGTCGTGATCGGGGATCGCGCTTCCGTCGCGGTCGTGATTCCGCCGGGCGCGCGCGGTAGTGTCGAGCTCCCGGGCATGCCGCGCATGACGATGGATGAGGCGCGGGCGCGTGCTCAACCGACTGCCGAAGTGAGCGGCGGCCATCAGCTCAATTTGCCGAGCGGTGGCAAGGCGCGCGTCGAAGTCGGCGACTTCGTGTTCCAGGTTGCTGCCGTGAACGCCGGCAAGCCGATCCAGCACGGCGTCGGCACCACGTTCGATTGGAACGTCGCGATGTACTTCGGCCTGTCGCTCGCGGCGATCGGCGGTCTGGTCGCGGCGATGGCCTTCTTCGTGCCGCCGCTCGGTCTGACGGACGACGAAGATCTCGACAAAGACGCGCTCTACTTGATGCAGCAGTATTTGAAGTCCGCTGCCGAGCGCGAACAAGAAGAGAAGGAAGCCGAAGTCGTCCAAGACAACTCGGACAACAAGGAAGGCGGCACCGGCACTCGCGCGAAGGGCGAAGAAGGCTCGATGGGCAATCCCACGACCAAAGCCGTCAACAAGCGCTATGCGGTGCAAGGTCCGAAGGACAATCCGGATCCGCACATCGCACGCCAAGCGGCGCTGCGTGAGGCCATGGAATTCGGCATGATCGGCCTGCTCAACACGGGCGCGGCCGGCGATCCGAATGCTCCGACAGCGCCCTGGGGTCGCGATACATCGCTCGGCACGGACGACGTGAGCGCACGCGGTAACATGTGGGGCGACGAAATCGGCGATGCGTTCGGCGCAGGCGGTCTCGGTCTCTCTGGCATCGGTGAAGGCGGTGGTGGTCGCGGCGAAGGCATCGGTCTCGGCAACATCGGGACTCTTGGTCACGGAGCCGGTACCGGCACCGGTCAGGGGTTCGGTGCCGGTCACGGTCGTTTGGGTGGCTCCCATCAGACGACAGCTCCGAAGGTGCGCATGGGCGCAACAACGGTCAGCGGTCGTCTGCCGCCGGAAGTCATTCAGCGCATCGTGCGCCAGAACTACGGCCGTTTCCGCATGTGTTACGAGCAGGGTTTGAGCCGCAATCCGAACCTCGAAGGTCGCGTTTCGGCGCGCTTCGTGATCGGTCGCGACGGCGCGGTCTCGAACGCATCGAACGGTGGGTCGGATCTTCCGGACAGCGGCGTCGTGAGTTGCGTGATTTCGGCCTTCTACGGCCTGAGCTTCCCGCAGCCCGAAGGCGGCATCGTCACGGTCGTGTATCCGATCATGCTCTCGCCGGGCTGATCGCTTTACGAGCTCGAGCGGCAACGAGAAGGCGCGCGGTGGTTTCGACTGCCGCGCGTTTTCGCGTTTCACGCCCGATGAATCGTCAGCGTCACGCCGCGCGTTCGCGGACGACGAGCTAGCGCACGTGCAAGGAATGTCGGGTGTTGTGCCACTCGCACCTGCTCGCGAGAGCGCGCTAAGCGCTGGCGAAAGCAAGCGAAATTCAGGTGCGAAGCGCTTTACTCCATGGGTCGCGTCCGCCTATGCTCCAAGCCTCTTTCGCCTGCTCTGCGATGCGCGCAGAAAGGTCGAGTTTTTGAACCAAAGTGCTTCGTTTCGCGTCGCGTTCGCTTAAAACATTGCACTAGCGTTCAGCCTGACGAGCGTCTGAGTTTGTGCCGAGTCTCGCCGACCCATGCCCCCGGCGTATTGATTGGAAAGAGGGAAAGCTTGCGATGAAACTCCTGAAGTCTTCTACGGTTGCCGTTCTTGCCGCAGGCCTTTTGAGCGTCGTTACTGGCTGCAGTCGCGATCGTATCGAGGCCATCAACCTCGCGAACGAAGGCGACCAGTCCGTCAAAGTGAACGTCGAGGGCGCGATCCAAAAGTACGAGCAAGCGATCGACCTCGACCAGACCAACCACCGCATCCTCTGGAAGCTCGCGAACGCTTACGAGAAGAAAGAGGATTGGGACAAGATGGCCTCGACGCTCGCGCGCGCCGTGCAGGTCGCACCGGATTTCGCCAATTACTGGGCGGCTCGCGGTCACGCGCTGATCATGCAAGCTCGCGCCGGCAACCTCGACATGTACAAGCAGGCGCAAGAGCCGCTGAAGAAGTGCATCGAGAAAGATCCGAACCTCGCCGATTGCTACAACGAGCTCGGCGAGACCTACTTGTGGACGGACGACGAGCAGTCTGCCGCGGACAACTACTCGAAAGCGATCGAGCATGATCCGAGCAAAGGTTACTTCTACCCGGATCTCGCGAACCTGTACTTGACGCTCAAGCTCTACGATCAGGCGCAGCAGGTCTTGAACGAGGGCCTGAAGCTGATTCCACCCGGCGAGAAGAACAACGGCAAGATTTACAACATGTACATCCTGCTCTCGAACATCTCGAACGCGAAGGGCGACAAGGCCGGTCAGGTTGCCGCGATCGAGAAAGCGGAGCCGTACGCGGGCGACGCGCATCCGGAATTCTCCTTCATGCTCGGCAGCACCTACGCCACGCAAGAGCCGCCGCAAAAAGAAAAGGCTCTTCGCCTCTTGAACCAATTCAACAAGCGTGTGTGCAAGGGTGCGCAAGCGATGAAGTTCAAGGAAGAGTGCGAAGAGAGCAACGCCTTGATTCAGAAGCTCGGATCGTGAGCTCGATCGGGATCCCGTTGCCCGCGAGACTATTTTCCGCCGCGGCTCGCGGAGCCGCTTTTGCCGTTAAAGAGTGCGCGCCGACCGCGCGCCGAGCAGTGTCAACTATTCGAGGCTCGCACCGGCATCCCTGCTGGGCGAGCCTCAGCGCCAAGTAGCTTGCCCGAGGGAGCATGGATCTAGAGCAGCGTCTGAAACAGCTTGAGAGCCTTCACGACTGGCACGGCATCGTCGAAGCATTGGAGCAAGGCCTGGGCTCGGCTCAGGATGCGACGCTGAAGGCGGACATTCATCTTCGTCTCGGGCGCGTGCTTCACGTTCAGTTTTTGCAGGGCGTCCGCGCGCTCAAGCATTTCCAGGACGCTTACAAGCTGAACCCGTCGTTGTTCGACGCGCTGAGTGAAGCGCGCGCGATCTACTGGGAGCTCGGCAAGCTCAACATGGTGCAGAAGCTGCTCGAGCTGCAGCTGAAGAGCGCGCCCGATGCGAAGACGAAGAGCGCGCTCTATCGCGAGCTCGGGGACGTGCTGTGCGATACCGGCGAGTACGAGCGGGCAGCCGAAGCGTACGCGAAAGCCCTGCAGAACGCGGAAGGCAAACCCGGGGACGTGGGCGAGCGCTTGCTCGACGCGCAGGTCGGCGCGGACGAGTGGCAAGAGCGCATCGGCGCGCTGCTCCGCTCCGCACACGATGCGCCGAACGCCGTCGAGCGCTCGGCGATTTTCCTGCGCGCGGCGCGCATCGCGCGGCGCTTTGCGCCGAGCGAGTTCGAAGGGATCTTGGCGCAAGCTTACGCCGCAGATCCGTCGAGCTCGAGCGCGGCCGCGTTGTACGAAGGCTTGCTCGTCGAAGCTCAGCGCACCGAATCCATCCTCGAGACACAGCGAGACGCGCTGAAGCGAATCGAAGCGCCGAGCGCGAAAGCAGACGCGTCGTTCCGCTTTGGCGCGCGCTGGGCGCTCCGCCACCAGAACCTCGAAGTGGGCAGCCAATTCTTGGAAGAGGCACTGCGTCTCGAGCCAAGTCGCGAACCCGCGTTCACGTTCTTGAAAGATGCGTTCGGCGTGCGCGGCAACGATTGGGAGCGCGTGATTCGCCTCGCGGACGAGATCTCGGATCGCGCGCAGAGTTCACAAGCGGCAAGCTATTTGCTCGCGAGTGGTGGGCTCATGGCCTGGCGCGAGCGTGGTGACTTGATCCGCGCGCGCAAATTTTTCGAGCGCTTGAGCCGGATCGACTCGGCGCACCCTGCGCTCTTGGCGTTCGAGGCACAGATCGGCGAAAAGCTCGCGCCGGCAGCCACGCCGTCGCGCGCGCCCGACCCCGCGCCTGCGCCCGCAGCAGCAACGCCGAAACCTGCGGCGGTTGCGACACCAGCCCCGGCTCCGGTCTCGGCTGCGCCGGATCCCGAACCCGCACCCGTGTCCGCGCCGCCCGCGCCCGCTGCGCCCGTGCCGTCGAGTGCGCCAGCCGCGGATCAATCGCTGATCGCTTCGTTGCGCGAGAAGCTCGCGCAACAAGAAGCCGCGAAGCGCTTCAACGAATACGTGAAGACGCTCGTCGCGCTCGGTGATGCCGTGTCGGATCCAGAAGAGAGAGCGGACCTCTACTCGAAGGCCGCCGACCTGTACGTGAACAAGTTCGCCAATCAGGCGGAAGCCGTGCGCGCGTACGAAAAGGTGCTCGAGGTCGACGCCGCGAACGGGCCGGCGATCGCGTACCTGCGCGAGATGTACGAAAAACGCCGTGATTGGGAGAAGCTGATCCAGCTCAGCATGCGCGAAGCGAACGCGCTCCCGCCCGGCGGCGAGCGCGCCGCGAAATTCAAGCAAATCGCGTTGCTCGCGACGGAGAAGGTGAAGAAGCCCGAGGTCTGCATCGATCTCTGGGCCGTCGTGCTCGAAAATGATCCAGACGACGTGGACGCGCTGAACGCGCTCTCGCAACTCTACGAGCGCTCGCGCGAGTACGAGAAGCTCGCCGACGTGCTGGCGCGCCTGGCCGACCTCACCTACGACACGGCCGCAAAGATCGAGCTCTTGAACAAGCTCGGCCAAGTCGCGGGCGATCGCCTGAAAGACGAAGAGCGCGCGGTCGACGCCTATCGCATGTTGCTCACGCTCTCGCCGGATGATCGGCGCGCGCAAGAGCAGTTGAAGAAGCGCTACGTCACGCTCGGGCGCTGGGACGATCTCGAAGTCTTCTACGCCGACAGCGGCAAGTGGGACGAGTTCATTCGCGTGCTCGAAAGCAACGAAGCGCGCGCGACCGACACGCCGCAACGCATCGGCATGTTGATGAAAATCGCCGAGCTGTGGATGACCCAAAAGGGGAAGCCCGATCGCTCGGCGAAAGCCTACGAGAAAGTGCTCAGCTTCGACGAGAACAACCTCGCTGCCGCCGAGCGCTTGATCCCGATTTACACCTCGGCCAATAACCCTAAGGGTTTAGCGACGGCGATCGAAGTCAAGCTCTTGCACGTCGAACACGCCGAAGATGCGCTCGGCCTCTTGCGCGAGGTCGCAGGTCTCTACGAAGGCCGCATCAACGACAAAGCCAGGGCGTTCGAGCGTTATTTGGCCGCGTTCAAGATCGCGCCATCGGACGCGCAGAGCCAGGCGGATATCGAGCGCGTGGCGCAAGTCACCGCGCGCTGGGACGATGTCATCTCGGCGTACACCAGCGCGATTCGAAGCGCGGACAGTCAGAGCGACGTAGCGACGGCCAATGCGCTGCGCTTGCGGCTCGGCCGCGTGTACGTCGAAGAAGCCAAGCGCGTCGACGACGCGCTCAGCCAGTACCGCGCCGTCTACGAGAGCGAGCCCGACAACCAAATCGCGCTCGGTGCGCTCGAGCGCTTGTATCGCCAGACCGAGCGCTGGCGCGATTTGCTCGACGTCTACACGAAGAAGCGGGAGCTCGCGGATGCGCCGGACGAGCGCAAGCACATCCTCTACGAGATCGCGAAGCTCTACGAAAACCAAATCGGCGACGCGAAGGCCGCGATCGAAACCTATCAAGCCGTGCTCGACGACGATCCCGCGGACGCGGCGACGCTCGCCGCGCTCGACGCGCTCTACCAAAAGACCAAGAGCTGGGAGCCGTACGCGGAAGTTCTGCGCAAACGCATCGAGCTCGAAGGCGAAGAGAGCACGCTGATCGATCTCAAGTTCCGCCTGGCCGAGACCCAGCTCGGAGAGCTCGACGACGAGGTCGGCGCGCTCGAAAATTACCGAGAGATTCTGTTCATCAACGCCGATCACGAGGGCGCGCGGCTCGCGCTCGAGGGCATGTTGAAGAGCAAATCGCTGAGCGGTGAGGCCGCGGCGATCCTCGAATCGATTTACGAGGCGCGCGGCGATTGGGAGAAGCTGATCGGCGCGCTCGAGATCCTGGCGGTGAGTGACGCGCAAGTCGAACGGCGCGTGCAGCTCTTGCGCAAGATCGCGGCGACGGCCGCGAATCAACTCGGCTCGCTCGATCGCGCGCTGAGCGCACAAGCGCGAGCCCTCAAAGAAGATCCGTCGCAAGGCGAAACTTTGCTCGAGCTCGAGCACCTCGCGGAGCAGGCGGGCGCGTGGGACAAGCTGCGCAGCATCTACAACGAGGTCGCGGGTTCGCTGAACGAGCCCGGGCTCGCGCGCCAATACTGGATGCGGCTCGCCGCGATCGAAGAGCGGCTCGGTCAGGTCGATCAGGCCGCCGCGAGCTACGAGAAAGTGCTCGCGCTCGATCCAGCCGACGACGAAGCGCTGCACGCGATGGACGCGCTCTATCGCAGCACTGGGCACTGGGAACAGCTGATTGGCGTGTTCCGGCGGCGAATCGACTTGGCGCAAGAAGGCGCCGAGAGCGAGGCCATCTACGCGCAGATGGCGCAAGTCTACGAAGAGAAGCTCGGCAAACCGGACGAAGCGATCGCGGCCTATCGCGAAGTCTTGGCGCTCGATCCGACGAGTCACGTCGCGCTGAATGCGCTCGATGGTTTGTTCACGCGGCGCGGCTTGTGGACCGAGCTCGCCGACAATCTAGAGACGCAGCTCGGCCTCGCCGATACGGACGAAACGCAGCGCGATTTGATGCTGCGTTTGGCATCGCTCCGGGAACGGCAAATGGGCCAAGCGGACGCGGCGATCGAAGGCTATCGCCAAGTGCTCGATCGCGATCCGACGAATCAAAATGCGCTCGGCGCGCTCGAACGTTTGTCGAACGATCCGGAGCAGGCGCTTGCGATCGCCGAGATTTTGGAGCCGCTCTATCGCAATCAGGGCGACTACCAAAAACTGATTGGCGTGCACGAAGTGCAGGTGAGCCGCGCCGACGAACCGTCGCGCAAGGTCGAGCTCTTGCATCAGATCGCGTCGCTGTACGAGGACGCGGCGGGCGATGTGAACTCGGCGTTCGACACGTTAGCGCGCGCGCTCGCGGTCGATCCCGCGCATGACGCGACGCAAGAGGGGCTCGATCGCCTGGCGCGCGTGACCGGTCGCTTCCAAGACCTGGCGCGTGTGTTCGAGCAACTCGCGGCCGCGCAGGAAGATCCCGAGCTCGGTAGTCGACTCTATTCGTCCGCGGCGAGCGTGTACGAGAACCTGGTCGGTGACGGCGAGCGCGCGATCGAGCTCTATCGCAAGGTGCTGAGCATCGATCCGACCAACTTGGCCGCGGCCGAATCGCTGCAAACGCTGTTTCAGCAAGCCGAGCGCTACGGCGACATGTCGCTGATCTTGCAACGCAAGGCGCAGATCCTCGAAGACGTCGATGCGCAGAAAGCCGCGCTCTATCAAGCCGCGACGCTCGAAGAAGAAGTCCTCGAGCGCCAAGAACACGCCATCGGCGTGTACCTGAAGATCCTCGAAATCGACGGTGAGGATCTGCGCAGCATCGACGCGCTGGTTCGGCTCTACCTCGGCCTCTCGCGCTGGGAAGAGCTGCTCTCGGTCTATTCCAAGAAGGCCGACCTCGTGCTCGACACCGAAGAGAAGAAGCTCATCTTCTACCAAGTGGGCGCGGTGTACGAGCGCGAGCTCTCGGACGTACGTCGTGCGATCGACACCTATCAAAAGGTGCTCGAGCTCGATCCGGACGACTTGACCGCGCTGAGCCGCCTGGACGTGCTCTACCAAACCGCGGGCAATTGGCAGGAGCTACTCAGCATTCTGCAACACGAAGCCGAGCTCACCGCGGATCCGACGGAGGCCGTGAGCTTCCAATATCGCATCGCGGAGCTCTACGAGAAGCACCTCGGCGACATCGACCGCTCGGTCGAGCTGTACCGCGAAATCCTGAATATTCAGTCGGATCACCTGCCGACGCTCTCCGCGCTCGAAGGCATCAAGAACGGCGACAAGGCGCCGCTCGCCGCCGCCTCCGTGCTCGAGCCGGTGTACGACGCGATCGGCGAGTACCAGAAATTGATCAGCGTGCTCGAAGTGCAAGTGCGCTTCAGCGATGACGCGTTCGCGAAGGTCGAGCTGCTCCATCGCATCGCGCGGCTCTACGAAGAGAGCCTCGGCGATCACGCGCGCGCGTTCGACACCTACGCGCGCGCGATCGGCGTCGACAGCCAGAACGAGGAATCACTCGGTTCGCTCGAGCGGCTGGCGATGATGATCGATCGCTGGCCCGCGGTGGCTTCCCTCTACGACGCAGAGCTCGACAAGCTCGAAAACGAGCCGGAGCGCTTCGTCGAACTAGGCTTGCGCGCGGCGCAGGTCTACGAAGTACAGCTCGAAAACCTCGAGAACGCGGTCACGCGCTATCGCCGTGTGCTCGCCGCGGACTCGGAAAATCAGAGCGCGGTGCGTGCGCTCGACCGGCTATTTACGCAGATGGAGCGTTGGCAAGATCTCGCGGAGGTGCTCGCGCGCGAATCCGAGATTGGCCAGAGCCCGGACGAGATCCTCGAGTTCAAGTTCCGCCTCGGTCAGGTTTATCAAAGTCGGCTCGGCGATCTGGACAAGGCCATTGCCGCCTATCGCGAAGTGATCAGCGCCGCGCCCGAACACGAAGCGACGCTGAAGGCGCTCGAATCGTTGTTCGAGAGCGGCACGAAGCAGCTCGAGATTGGGGAAATCCTCGAGCCATTGTATCAATCCTCGAGCGAGTGGGAAAAGCTGATTCGCGTGCGCGAGGCGGAGCTCTCGCACACGACCGGCCATGAAGAGCGCATGGCGATGTACCACCGCATCGCCGAAGATGCGGAAGAGCGCCTGCTCGATCCGGTGCTCGCGTTCAACGTGCACGTGCGCGCGATCAAGGAAGGCCCGCTCGACGAACGCACCAGCGAAGAGATCGAGCGGCTCGCCAGCATGCTCGACGGCGGTTGGGAGCCGCTCGCCAACGCCTACGCGGACGTGCTCGGCATCGAAGGCATCGAGCCGGCGACGCAAGCCATCGTCGGCAAGCGGCTGGCACGCGTGTTCGAAGAAGAGCTCGCGGACGTCGCGAAAGCCGAAGAAACGTACCGTTACGTGCTGACGGTCGCGCCAGAAGAGCGCGATGCGCTCGCGAACCTCGATCGCATTTACACCTCGCTCGAACAATGGCCGGAGCTCGCCGGCGTGCTCGAGCAACGCGCGGTTTCCGCCGAAGACGAGCACGAAAAGGTCGAGCTCTACACGAGGCTTGGTCAAGTCTACGAAGAGCGCCTCGGTCAAACCCAGGACGCGATTCGGGCGTATCGCGCGATCTTCGATAAGCTCGCGCCGACCAACGAAGACGCGATTGCCGCGCTCGGGCGCATCTTCGAACAGAATCAGAGTTATCGCGAGCTCGAGACCGTGTATCAACGCGAGCTCGACAACGCGACGGGTGACGTGCAGGAAGCCGAAATTCGCGCGAAAATGGCGCATTTGGCGGCCGATCGCCTGGGCAACGTCGAGGGCGCGATCGAAGGTTGGAAGCGCGTGCTCGACTTGCGCGGCGAAGATCCGGAAGCGCTCGGCGCGCTCGCGGGTCTGTACGAGCAGCAAGGCAAATGGGCCGAGCTCACGGACGTGCTCGAACGCCACTTCGACATCGCGGAGTCGGACGAAGATCGCGTCAACGTGCTCACGCGGCGCGCGCGCCTCTTCGCCGAGCGACTGAATCGCGACGACGAAGCGCTCGAAACCTGGCAGCGCGTGCTCGACATCGATTTCTCGAACGTCGCGGCGCTCCGTGCCATCGCGCACGTTTGGCGCACACGGCAAGACCCCAATGAACTCGTCAGCGCCTTGCACGCGACGATCGACCGCGCGGCGGCGCTCCTCGAGGCCGAAGAGCTGAAAGGCATCTACCGCGAGCTCGGTAAGACCTACGGCTCGATCTTGGCTCAGCCGTTCGACGCGGCCGAAGCTTGGCGTCATTTGCTCGAGGTCGATCCGACCGACTTCGAAGCGATGGCGGAGCTCGAAGCGATCTATCGCAGCGAGGAGCGCTGGGTCGAAGTCATCGGTGTGAAGATGCAGCGCGCCGAAGCGCTGCAAGAGCCGGAAGAGCGCGTCCGCGAGCTGCTCGAAGTCACCGAGCTCTGGAAGAAAGAGGTCAACGACTACGACCAGGCGACGCCCGCGTTCGAAAAGATCCTCGCCATCGATCCGGCGCACCAAGAAGCGTTCGAAGCGCTCGAGCGTTTGCACACCGCGGCCGGCCGCTGGGAGACCTTGGTCGAGCTGTATCTGAATCGGCTCGAAACGCGCGAGTCCGTGCAAGAGAAGAACGAGCTCCTACGGCGCATCGCGCGCGTGTTCGAAGAGCGGCTCGACGACAAGAACCAAGCCTTCGACGCGCTCGTCAACGCCTTCGCCGAAGACTTCAGCGACGACGAGACCGCGCGTTACCTCGAGCGCATGGCGCAAGCCACCGGTCGCTGGGGCGAGCTGATCAACACCGCGAACGCGTGGCTGCCCGAGCAAACCGATCCGAAGCAGAAGATCCGGCTCAGCTTGCGGCTCGGCAAGTGGTACGGCGAAGATCTCGGGCACTTCGAGTACGCGCAGCCCTACTACCAGCAAGTGATCGCGCTCGACCCGAACAACGTCCAGGTCTTGCGGCAGATCGCGGCGATTCATCGGAAGGGCGCGCAATGGCAAAAGGTCGGTGAGACCTTGACTCGCGCGCTCGACGTGGCCGTCGCGAACGACGATCGCAAAGCCATCTTGGTCGATCTCGGCGAGCTCTTGTTCAAGAACATGGGCCAGTCCGATCAGGGCATCGCGTTCTACAAGCGCGCGCTCGAAATCGACTCGCTTTACTTGCCGGCGCTGTCCGCGCTCGAGCGCATTCACGAGGATCGCAACGAGAGCCAAGATCTGGCGGCGATTCTCAATGCCAAGGTGCAAGCGCTCACTGATTCCGAGCAAATCGTCGCGACCAAGCTGCGCTTGGCCAGCCTCTACGAAACGACGCTCGGCGACTTCGACCGCGCGAGCAAAGTGTACCGCGAGGTGCTCGAGCTCGACGGCGGCAACGTGCAAGCACTGCGCGGCCTCGAACGCGCTTACCAAACCCTGCAAAACTGGGGCGATTTGATCGGCGTGCTCGAGCGCCAGCTCGACGTGGTCGAGACCGAGCGCGAGCGCGTGGAAGTGCTGCTCAAGCTCGCGCAGATTCAAGAGGAACATTTCCTCAAATTCGACGTCGCGGCCCAGAGGCTCGAGCAAGCGCTCGAAATCTCGCCCGGCGAAGAACGCGCGTACGTCGCGCTCGAGCGTTGCTATCGGCGGCTCAAGCAGTGGCTGGATTTGATCAACACCTACGAGCGCCACATCAGCGAAGCCGCGACCAGCGCGACCAAGGTCGAGCTGTACGGGCTGATCGCCGCGGTGCAGTCGGAAGAAGTGGGCGACGTCGATCGCTCGATCGATGCCTACCGCAACATCGTCGACCTCGACGACGCGAACGTGCCCGCGCTCGAAGCCCTGAGCAAACTCTACGAAAAGCAGGGCGACGCCGCGCAAGCCATCGAATCGATGACTCGCGTCGCGGACCTGACGAGCGACGGCAATCAGCGCGTCGAGATGTATTACCGCATCGGTAAAGCTCTCGAAGACAAGCTCGGCGACCGCGGGCAAGCGCAAGAGCGCTTCGAGATGGCGCTCGATCTCGATCCGGCGCATTTGCCGTCACTCGCGGCCCTGCGCACGATCGCGATCGACGAATCGGATTGGGATCGCGCCGCGCGTTACCTCGAGCAAGAACAGCTCAACACGCCGACGCCGCGCGCTCGCGCCAAGCTCTTGGTCGAGCTCGGCCGGCTGCGCGACGAGATGCTCGGCGAGCACGAGCTCGCGGTTCAAGCCTACGAGCTCGCGATTCAAAGCGACTCGGACTGCGAAGAAGCCGCGTTGCCGTTGCTCCAAGAATACATCCGCGTCGAGCGGTTCGCGGACGCCGAACCGCTCGCCGAAATGCTCGTCAGGAAGAGCAAGAACAAGGAGCGCGGCGAGCAGCACACGCTCTACAAACTGCTCGGCAAGGTCCACGCCGCGCTCGGCAACAACGACAAAGCGCTCAAGGCCTACCAGACTGCCAACCAGCTCGATCTCACCGACCAAGAAACGATTCGCGGCATCGCGGACGTCGCGTTCCAATTGCAAGATTGGCCGAGCGCGCTCACCAATTACCAAAAGGTGCTGACCTCGCTGGACGAGGCGGACACCGAGCAACGCACGGACGTCTACTATCGGCTCGGTTGCATCAAGCGCGAGCAAGGCCAAGCCAAGCAAGCGATCAACAATTTCGAGAAGGCGCTGGCGCTCAATAGCGAACATCGCCCCACGCTCGAAGCGCTCGTCGACATCTACTCCAAGGGCAACGATTGGAAGCAAGTCGCGGCCTACAAGCGCCAGATCCTCGACAGCGTGTTCGACGGCGAAGAGCGCTACAAGATCTTGAACGAGATCGGCGACATCTGGAGCGATCGCGAAAAGAACCCACAGAAGGCGATCGAGGCGCTCGAAGAAGCCAAGGATCTGAAGCCGCAAGATCACGTGCTCTTGCACAAGCTCTTGCAGCTCTACCAAGCGGCGGCCGATTGGCAGAAGATGGTCGACACGCTGCAAGCCATCGCCGAGCACGAGACCAAGCCGGAGAACAAAGCGCGCTACATCTTCACGCAGGCCCAGATTTATCGCGATAAAATCGAGGATTTGGACCGCGCGGTCGAGCTCTTCAATGAATCTCTCGACCTCAATCCGAGCTTCCTCGAAGCCTTCGAGCGCATCAACAAGGTGCTCACCCAGCAGAAGAACTGGAAGCAGCTCGAGCGCGCTTACAGGAAGATGCTCCATCGCATCGCGGGCAAGGGCAACGCGGATCTCGAGCACACACTCTGGCATCAGCTCGGCTTGATCTATCGCGACCGTTTGCAACAAACCGACTCGGCGATCGAAGCCTTCAAGATGGCGGCCTCGAACAAGCCGGACGCGCTCGTGGTGCGCCAGATCTTGGCCGAACTATACGAAGTGGGCGAACGCTGGGACGACGCGATCGTCGAGCAGCGCCTGATCCTCGAAGCCGAACCGCTCAAGATCGACGCCTACCGCGCGCTCTATCGCTTGTACTTGCAGAAGCAGTCTTACGACGAAGCTTGGTGCTTGGCCGCGGCCATGGCCTTCATGAAGAAGACTGACGACGAAGAGCAGCGCTTCTTCGAGGACTATCGCCCGCAAGGCATGCTGCCGGTGAAGGGCCGGCTCTCGAACGAGCTGTGGGTGAAGTACGTCTTTCATTCGGACGAGAACCTGTACATCTCGAAGATCTTCGAGATGATTGCGCCGGCCGCGCTGCAAGCGAAGATCGCGCAGCTCCAGTCGCAGGGCAAAGCGCCGGTCTTGCCGAAGCAATTCCGGCAAGACCCAGCGACTTCCACCGTGACGTTCGCCAAAACCTTCGGCTGGGCCGCGCAAGTGCTCGGCGTGCAAGCGCCCGATCTCTACGTGCGCAACGATGTGCCCGGCGCGATCGCCGCGGTACCTTCAGTGCCGCCGGCGTCCGTCGCGGGGCAAACGGTGCTCACCGGCTTCCAGCCGCAAGAGCTCACGTTCATGTGCGGCAAGCATTTGTCGCATTACCGCGGCGAGCACTACATCCGCACGCTCTTCCCGACGCAGGCCGAGCTCACGATCATGCTCTTCGCGGGCGTGATGTTGGCCGCGCCGAACACACCCATGCCGCAAGACATGGCCGCACAAATCCGCGCGACCGCGCAAGAGCTCGCGAAATACATGCAACCCGTGCAGCTCGAAGGCCTGCGCTTGGTCGTGAAACGCTTCATCGACGAGGGCGCGAAAGCCAACATCAAACGCTGGAACCAAGCGGTCGAGGTCACCGCGTGCCGCGCCGGCATGATCGTGTGCGGGGATCTCGAGATCTCGAAGAAGCTGATCGGCGCCGAAGCGCAGCTGCCGGGCGATCTGTCGGCTGGTGATAAGATGAAGGAGCTGCTCCTCTACTTCGTCAGCGAGCAGTACTCCGAAGTCCGGAAAGCTCTTGGCATTGCGATTGCCGTGTAGGGCGTTGTTGTGACCTGAAAGCGCGCCCGCCGATTTTGGGTTTGGGCTTCGTTTTCAGTGCGCTCCGGTGCTCACGTACTCAAGTACGCTCCGCTCCGGTGCTCCTGAAAGCCTCGCCGACCCAAACTTGGCGGGCGGGTGTTTTTGGAGCGCAGAAGATCGCGACGAGCGAGCGCCACGCCTCTCATTTTTTTTGTTCAGCGCTGACGTCGCGCGGCGAAGCTGGTAGCTCGCGTTGCGGCTTTACTTGCCGGGCAAATCGATGACCAAACGCAAACCGGTGCCGAGATCGGTGTGGAGGCGATCGATGTAGAGGGGGCCGTAGGTTCCCATCGCGAGTTGGAAGTAGGGGCCGATCGCGATGTTCGAGGTGGCGTACCAATCGGCGCCAAAGCTCAGGCGCAACAGTTCGGCGCCGAAGAAATGTTGGTCCGAGCGACCGCCGTTTTGAATGTTCGTTTGGCGCAGACCGATGCCGAACATGCCCCACGGATCGAAGCGCGTGCCCTGCACGACGTGATAACGCAAGAA
>DATATR010000181.1:0-8513 GCA_036268695.1 Polyangiaceae bacterium
CGTGAAGGAGCTTGTTCGTTTTCTGTTCGAGAACCTGTACTTCGATTTCCAGGGCGAGATCACCGTGGAGAAGGTGCGGGAATTCTTGCGCGAAGACGACAGCCGCGAAGCCCGTCAGCTTTTGTCGAAAATCATCGAGGAGAAGGGGGTCGACGACCTCCTGATCACGCTCGCGGACTGTCTGAAGGACCAGATCCGCACGGGCGTGAGCGAGCAATCGATCCGCGACCAGCTCCACATTTATACGGACAGCTGAGTCAACGAGTCGGGCGCTTTGCGCTCGGGTTTTGCGCGGCGCTGGGGCTCTCCGCGTGCGACGAAGGTCCGCGCGACGAGCAGCCGGCTCACGGCCCGGCCTTGCATTTGGTCGCGAGTTACCCCGCGGACGGCCAGGGCACCGACACCGCAGTAGACGCGGGCGTCGACTGCGACACCCCGACGCCGGACTGCGCCGTGCCGACCAATGTCGAAATCGAGCTGCGTTTCGATCGCTTTTTGCTGCCCGGGAGCGGGCTCGGCGCGGGCCTCTTGCTCTACACGGGCGATCCGAAAGCCAACGCCGTCGGCTTGGTCGCCAGCTACGACTTGATCGAGCGCGTCGTGATTTTCAGGCACGACGCGCCGCTCTCGCCGAACACGCTCTACACCGCTGAGATCGTGCCCGGCAAAAACACGAGCCAGGGATTTTGGGCTTTCGACGGCGCGCCGCTCGAGGCGGGGGATGTGCCACTCCGCTTCAGTTTCACGACTGGCGGTGGCCCGGCCGCGCCAGTGACTCCGCCCACACCGATCAACGACGATTGCACGAGCATCGCGAGCGCCGCAGCCCCGGCTGGCCCGTTGAGCGTCTGCAGCAACTCGAACTGCCACCAAAATCCACCCGCGTCGCCGCCTTCGGATCCCGGGAAGTACATCCTCGCCTATCCGCCGATGGGTTTGTCGCTGACCGCTTGGGGTTTGGAGCACACGGCGATCAATCGCGTCGCGCATGAAACGGCGACCGGCGAGAGCGCGACCGACCCGGGGCTGCAAACGAGCCCGCGCTTCGGCGTCGAGATGAACCGCGTCGACCCGGGGTTTCCGGAGAAGAGCTACCTGGTCTACAAGTTGTTGCGCAAACCAGGGAACTACGCGCTCGTCGCCGGTGAAAGCTGCCCCACGACTTTTCACTCGCCCGTTCAAGACGGCGCTTGCGCCGCGCCGAGCGACGCCGAGCTCAGCGCACTTCGCGAATGGTTCGTGCTCGGCGATCCGATGCCGAAAGACGTCGATGACTCGTTGTTTTCGCGCGACGATTTGCAGCGAATCGTGAACTGGATCCACGCCGGCGCGACTTGCCAGATCCAGTAACATGCGCCACCTACGTTGACCTCGGCGCAATTTTATGCTTGATTTGTCCCGGTTCGGGGGTGAATTCAAGTGACAACACAGTTGACAGTCCGAGGACGGTCGGTGCGTTGGGTCGAGCCAGCGGGGAGCGGAGCCACGAGCTCGGTTTGGCGCGGGGAAAGCGAAGATGGAGCAGAGTGCGTGCTCAAACTCGGCAAAGGGCCGGCCGAAGCGCATCGCTTCGCCGACGAAGCCGAGCGTTTGCTCTTCGCGCCAGCTCCCGAGTTTCCGCGCTTGCTCGGGGTTGGTTTGGCGGGAGCCGCGCTGGCCGCTGAGCTGGGCGTGCGGTTCGAAACGGGCGCGCCGTATCTGCTGCTTTCGTCCGCGCCCGGCACGAGCCTCGACCGGCTTTTGGCCGAGCCGGCGCTTTCGCCCGCGCGCCGAGAGTTGCTCGCCGCGATCGTCGCGCGCGACATGGGCGCCGCGCTTTCGTCGCTGCATGCCGCTGGCGCCGCGCACGGCGACGTGAAACCGGCAAACATCGTGATCGGCGACGAGCGCGCGCGCTTGATCGACTTTGGGCTGAGCGGCTCGGCGCAGCAAGTGCAACCCACGGGCGGCACGCGCCGCTATCTCGCGCCCGAAGTTTTTTCCGGCGGCGAAAGCGACGCGCGCGCGCGCGATCTGTGGGCGCTCGGCGCGACGCTGCTCGAGGTCTTGCTGCCGAACGCGTCCGGCAACGCGGCTCGTGAAGCTCGCGCGCTACCTACGAGCGAGCTCGGGCAAATCGCGCGCGCGCTGCTCGCCGAAGCTCCGGGCGTGCGCCCTTCGGCGAGCTGGGTGCTGCGCCGAGCGCAATCACTCGGCGTCGCGCTCGCAGACGTGAACCTGGTCGCGCGGCGTCGCGCGGCGGTCGAGCGAAGCTACCTATGCACGCGCCAAGCCGAGATTTTTCAGCTCGCGCGCCGTCGCAGTTTCGAGCTCCGCGTAACTGGGGCCGCGCGCGGCTGGCTCGAAGAAAGTTCTGCGTTCGCGCAGGACATCCTCAAATTGCGCGGCATCGCGGCCGAAGAAGCTGCGGCCGGGTCGCTGCGCGAGCTCAGCGACGACGCGCGCACTCGTTTTTTGGTCGCGCTGATCGGACCTGTCGCGGCAAGTTGGCCGGCGCTGCGTGAGCTCGATGAAGCCACGCTGATCGCTCGCTTGCTCGAACTCTGCGCGCAGAGCGAACCCGAAAGCATCACACTCGCCGCGCTCGAACACGGCAGAGCTCCTGATCGCGTCGCGGAAGGCGCGAGCGCCGTCGATGTCGCGCTCGCGCTGCGCAATGTCGAGCCCGACCCTTCATGGCTCGATCGCGGTGAAACTCTGGTGCGTCGCGACGGCAAACCGCTCGGGCTGGCCTTGGCGCTCGCGCGCGCATTTCGCCTGCGCGGCGAGCTCGGTCGCGCACTGTCCTTGCTGACGTTGTTCCCCGAAATCGAGGCGCGCGTCGCGAGCGCGGAGTTGTGTCGTCGAGCGCGAGACAGCAGAGGTGCACTCGCGCTGCTCGATGCGCTCGGCGGCGAGAGCCTGTCCGAGCTCGACCGCGAACGAACGACGACAATCCGCGCGCGCATCGCGCTCGATGCGGGTGAAGCAGGCCAGGCCGAAAAATTGCTCGCACCGTTCGCGCGCGGCACGGTGAGCCTCGAGACGAGCGCGCTGATCGAGCTGGCGCTCGGACGGCACAAAATCGCGCTCGAAACCGCGAAGCGCGCCCGACTGCACGCGGCCGAAGACGAAGAGCGCGCGCGCGCCGAAGCAGTGCTCGGCATGCTCGCTCACGCAGCCGGCGACGCCGAGCCCGCGCTGCGCGCGTTTCGTTCCGCCGCAGATTTCGCGGGGCGTTCCGGTGCGCTGCGCGAAGAAGCGACATACTTGACCGGTTTGTCCGCGGCCGCCACCAACTTGGGCGAGCTCGGCGAAGCGCTGTCCGCTGCGCGTCGCAGCTTGCTCTTGTTCGAGGCATTGGGTCGCACGGGCGACGCCGCGCGCGCGCTGCTCTCGGTCGCGCAAGTGTACGCTGGTGCCGGCGCCTGGCTGGATGCGCGGAGCGCAGCGCTCGAAACGGCCTCACTCGCGCGCGCCTCGGGCGACGCGCGCTGTCGCGGCTACGCTCACTTGGTGCTTTCGGATGTTGCCGAGCGCGATGCCGACGCAGTCGAGCAAGCCGAACGCGCGCTCGGCTTGCTCGAGCTCGAAGACGACACCCTGCGCGCAGCTGCGCGCTTGCTTTTGCATGGCGGAGCGATCGACATCGTGCGCTTCGACGCGAATGCGCGTCGCGAAGACGCCGCGCTCGACGCGCGTCTCGAGTGGTGGGGCGCGCGCGCAGCGCGCGAACTCCATGCACGCGAGGCCATCCGCGCGGATCTGCCGATCGCGGAATTGAATGCGCTGAGTTCGGCGCGCGCGTCCCTGACTGCGCGCGGACGGGCGTTGCATTTCGGGGCGTTGCTCGCCGCGCGCGTCGCGGACGCGGAGGCCGCGCGTCGTTTGGCGGCCGCCGCGGGCGACGCGGCACGCGAGTTCTTGCGTCGCATTCCAGCCGAGCTCACGACGTCCGCGCGCGCGCTCGATTGGGTGCGCGCGGCGGAAATCGGCGTGGATTCCGGGATTTTACCCGAGCAAATCGCGGATGTGGAGGCGCTCGTGCGTGGCTTGAGCCAGCGCGATCGCTTGCGCCCGCTCTTGCGCCAAGTCGTCGACGCGCTCGTGCTCTGGACTGGGGTCGAGCGTGGTCTGCTTTTGCTGCGCGCGCCGGGCGACAAGTTGAAGCCGCGCGCGGCGCGCAATTTGCGGCGCATCGACCTCGGTCCCGAACAGCTCGCGCTCAGCCAGTCACTCGCGCGGCGCGCGCTCGAGCAGGGTGAGCCCGTCGTTGCGGTGGATGCGGCCGGAGATTTGCCGGAGCTTCACGTCAGCGTGCACGCGCTCAAATTGCGCAGCGTGCTCGCGGTGCCGCTGATGGCGCGCGGCGAAGCGCTCGGCGTCGTGTACCTCGACGATCGCGTGCGGCGCGGTGCGTTCGGTGCGCGCGAATTGTCTTGGGTGCGCTTGCTCGGCACGCTCGCCGCGATCGCGATTTCGGACGCGAAGAATCAGCTCTTGCTGCGCCGCGCCGCGCGCCGGGCCGAACGCGCGGAAGCGAAGCTTGCCGCACGGCTCGCGCATCGCGAAGCCGAGCTCGACGTGGCCGAGCGCGAGCTCGCGCGCACGCGTGACGCGCGCGATACGCGCTTCGCGTACGGCTCGATAATCGGGCAGAGTGAGGCCGTGCGCGGCCTGCTCAAGCTGGTCGATCGCGTGACGAGCGCGGACGTGCCGGTGTTGATCTTGGGCGAATCCGGCAGCGGCAAAGAGCTCGTCGCGCGCGCGATCCACGAAAACGGGCCGCGCGCGAAATCACCGTTCGTCAGCGAAAACTGCGGCGCTATCCCCGAAGGTCTGCTCGAAGCGACCTTGTTCGGTCACGTGCGCGGCGCGTTCACCGGCGCGACTCGGCCGCGTGCCGGTCTGTTCGAGGTCGCCGATCACGGCACTTTTTTCTTGGACGAGATCGCCGAGATGAGCCTCGGCATGCAGACCAAGCTCTTGCGCGTGCTGCAAAACGGCGAAGTGCGCCCGGTCGGCTCGGAGAGCGCGCGTTTCGTCGATGTGCGCGTGATCGGCGCGACTCATCGCGACATGGAGGCGTTGGTCGCTGCGGGAAAGTTCCGCGAAGATCTGTATTATCGGCTGAACGTCGTGAGTTTGCGGGTGCCCTCGCTGCGCGAGCGACCGAGCGATGTCCCGCTTTTGGTTCGTCACTTCGTCAATCGCTATGCCGAGAAGCGGAAAGTGACGATCTCGAAGGCGGCGTTGGACGCACTGTCCGCCTACCGCTGGCCTGGCAACATCCGCCAACTCGAAAACGAGGTGCGCCGCGCACTCGTCTTGGCGGACGACACGATCACACCAGATACGCTATCGCCGGAGATCGTAGCGCGCGAACATGCCGAGGCCGTCGTTCCGGACGGCTTGAATCTGCGCGGTCGTGTCGACGCACTCGAGACCGAGCTCGTGCGCGCTGCGCTCACACGCACGGCTGGCAATCAAACTCGGGCGGCAGAGCTGCTCGGCCTGTCGCGCTTCGGGCTACAGAAGATGATCAAGCGGCTGCAGATCGGCGCCCAATGAAACGAGCGTCGCTTATAATTTTCTCGGCCCGAAAGTAGTGGTAAGCCCGAAAATCGCATGAAACTCCGCGTCGACGTAAAGCCCGTCCTGAAATGGGCCGGCGGCAAGCGCCAATTACTCGACCCGATCCTGGCGTTCGTCGAAGAGGAGTTTCCGGGGCGAATCGAGACGTACTTCGAGCCTTTCGCCGGTGGCGCCGCGGTTTTTTTCGCGCTCTCAGCCGAGAAAAAATTCGAGCACGCGAAGCTGAGCGATAAAAACGAAGATCTGCTTCGCGTTTATCGCGAGCTAAGAGACAACGCGGACGAGCTCATTCGCGAGCTCGGAAAACTGTGTGAACGCGGCGACGGCGAGGATATCTATTACGAAGTGCGCGGTCAGCGACCGAAGAAAGACGCCGCGCGCGCGGCGCGCCTGATCTATTTGAATCGCACCGGCTACAACGGACTCTACCGAGTGAATCGCAGCGGCGGGTTCAACGTACCCTATGGTCGTTATAAGAATCCGCGCATTTTGGATCCCTCGCGTTTGCGGGCCGCGGCCATGGCGTTGCAAGGCGTCGAGCTGTGCGTCGAAGATTTTGCGCTCTGCACCAAAAAGGCCAAGCACGGCGATTTCGTCTATTTCGATCCGCCCTATTTACCGGTCTCGAAGACGGCGAGCTTCGCCGAATACCACTCGGAGGCGTTCACGCTGGCAGAGCATCAACGCCTGGCGAAAGAATTCGGGCGCTTGTGCAAGAAAGGCATATCGGTCTTGCTCTCGAATTCGGACACCCCGGAAACGCGCGATTTATACGCCAAATTCGAGACAAAAAAAGTGAACGCACGGCGCGCGATCAATTCGAACGCGAGCCGTCGCGGCGCGGTTTCGGAGTTGCTCGTCCGCGGATCGAGCTCGAAAACCGAGCTGCCGGCGCTGTCGCGAGCACGCAAGTAGTTACTCGGCGGCGCTGCTGGTCGCGAGCCGCGCGCGCTGGAAGCGCTCGCCGAGTAGGTCGAGCGCCGCGATCCGATACGACTCGGCATAGGTCGGGAAATTGAAGATCGCGTCGATGAAGGTTTCGAAGCTCATTCCCCCGAGGATCGCCACTTTGCAGCCGAGCGCGGCAAAGATCGACGCATATTCGCAAGCGATCACGCCCGAGCCCAGCACCCTTGGCTTTGAATACGCCCGTGCGGCGCGCGACCATGAATTTCACGAATCTTCAGCGCACCCACGCGCGCCACCGCTTGCTGCAGACTCACGATCTGCGCCTTCGGACTGTAGACCGGCGAATTGACCACGCGCAGTACGTGCGGCGATAGCGCCGCGTCGCGCTTGAGCAGCTCCGCGATCGCGCGCGCGTCGGCGTCTTCGCGTCCGGCAGCGGACGTGATTTCCATCGCCAGGCCGGGCAGAAGCGGCAGCTCGAGCTGACCGGCTTCGAGTTTGGCTTCTAGCTCGGCGCGGATGGCGGGCGGCACCGCGCCCTCCGTCTTCCGGCTCTGGAGCGATTCGTGCTTCGCTTTGCATCGGCGCGTCCAAAGTCTTGGGGGTCGCGCTTCTGCGAGTACCCGTCCGTACACGAACGGTCGCTACCGGCACGAGTTGAGCCGGCCCGGAGCGATCAGCGGTTCTGTGTGGTTGATTGCTCGGTTTCGAGCTGATCTTGCGGTCTCTTGGCGAACCACAGGATGCGATGATTGGCCGAATCCGCGACGACATAGCCGGCCCTGAACGCGCACAGGCCACGCGGCAACCAGAGCTCGGTTTGCGTGCCGTCGCCGACTGTGCTGCCGCTCCGGCCCGTGCCGAGCAGGGTCGAGACGGTGCTCGTGGCACCGAATTCGAGTAGCCGAATGCGATTGTTGCCGGTGTCCGAGAACACGAGCCCGCTTGGCGCAAGCCACAGTCCTTCGCAAGGCCGCAGCAAAGCGCTCGCGCTGGGACCGCTTTGGTCGCCGAACGTGCTGCTGGTGTTGGCGAGCACGGCTTGCGTTCCATCGGGTAAGACGCGCACGATGCTGCCGTTCCAGCTCGCGACGTAATACAACGTGCCATCGGCCGCGACTGCGAGCGCGCTCGGTCCGCCTGCTTCCGAGACAAGCGTGCTCACTCCCGAAGCGTCGATGCGCCGAATCGCGTTGTTGCCGAAGTCCGCGACGTAAAGCGCGCCGGCACTGTCGAGTGCGAGCCCGCGCGGTCCGTTGAAACTCGCTCTA
This sequence comes from Polyangiaceae bacterium, assembly GCA_036268695.1. GTDB lineage: Bacteria > Myxococcota_A > Polyangia > Polyangiales > Polyangiaceae > PMG-095. The sequence continues at coordinate 7,755 of DATATR010000181.1, forward strand.
TGCGGATCGCTCGCGTCCGCGTAGCCTTGCTTCGCGCCGGCAAAAACTTTCGCACCATCGCGCTCACTAAAGGAAATGATTCGATGGTTGTTGGTATCGCTGAGAAACACGATTCCCGTCGCGTCCACGACAATGCCGGTCGGCGTCGCGAGGCGAAGCTTGCCCTGTGCCTTGTCGCCGAGCAGCGTCGAGACTTGACCCGTCGCTGAGATCTGTCGGAGCAAGTTGTTGTTCGTGTCGCACACGAAGAGCGCGCCACTTGGGCTCGCCGCGACGCCACCGGGCCCGGAAAATTGCGCCGAAAGTGCCGCTCCATCGCCGTCGCCGGATGAACCGCTGCCGGCGATGACCTGCGCGCGGGCGCTCGTGCCGAGCTCGGGCGGCGCCGGCTCGGGTATGACGACCGGTGCTTCCGGAAACAAGCCGGCGCGCGCCAAGATGTTTTCGGTGACGCGTTGAAGTCGCGCGTCGACCAGCCCAGGAGCGGAGAGCCCATTCGCCCAACCGATCGTGCCGGCGCCGAAGACGAAGCTCGCCGGTGTCGGGTAGTACACGGTCGCGGTCGCGCGCGAGTTGTAGCCGTATTCGTGAAGCGCGAGCGAGTCGCCGACAATCTCGAGACCAGCCGGCGCGCTGCCGTTGTCGCTCACGACGTCCCATTCGTAGCCGACGACGTGAGCGAGCGTATCGCCCAATGCGACGCCAGTGCCTTCATAGATCCAATGCGTCGGATCGGCGACGACGAACGGAAAGCCTTGC
>DATATR010000182.1:0-6878 GCA_036268695.1 Polyangiaceae bacterium
GTGCAGTCGGTGCAGATCATCTTCAACATCTTTCGGCAGCGACCGGCAGAGCTGTTCTTTACAGAAGCACGAAAAAAGAAGGTCGGGATTTTGGCGCGCTTGCCGCTCTCTTCCGGTTTGCTCGGCGGCAAGATGAAAAAAGGGCAACACTTTTCGGCCGACGATCACCGCGAGTTCAATCGTGCGGGCGCCGCCTTCGATCGCGGTGAAACGTTCTCGGGCTTCGATTTCGATCGCGGCGTCGACGTGGTCGAAGAACTGCGCCCGCTCGTGCCCGCGAACATGACGCTCGCGCAGTTTTCGCTGCGCTGGATCGAGATGCACGACGCGGTGACTTGCTCGATCCCTGGCGCGAAGCGACCGGAGCAAGTCGCTGAAAACGTCGCGGCTGCGGATCTGCCGCCGCTCTCGAGCGACGCGATGCGACGAATCAAAGCGCTCTACGATTCGCGCGTGCGGGCATTCGTGCATCAGTCTTGGTGAGTTTGGTTAAAGCTCTTTCAGCCCCTGCGGAATGATCAATTAGTGTCAGAACTTGGCTGAATTCGGCCGCGCTGCGTTGCGCTCGTGAATTTGCCGGCGTAGCAAGAAGCGATGGCTTCGGAATCCTCTCGAACTTTGCCTCCGCTCACGCCGCCTCCGCCGCGCACTTCGTCGGGCAGCTACGCCCAGATCGACGTGAACGCGATGGAGAGCCGCGAGGCGGTGCGCGAAGCACGGCGCGCCAACAGCGATTACCCGCGCAGCCCGAGCGGCATCGCGCCCGCGGACACGACGCGCGACCCGGATGCTTCGCCCGCCGAAGGATTTCGTCCGGGCTCGTTCGCGCCGGAGACGGCGATCGACGAACAAATCGCGGATCTCGAGCGCTGGGCAGAGGCGAATCTGAGTCGCGATCGCAAAGACAAACTTCGATTCTGGGTTTTGCGCGGGCTCGCGTTTAGCGCGGCCGCTGCTGCGGCTCTCTGCGCCGGCCTCGCGCAAGTGAAAGTGACGACGATCGCCTTCGGTGTGCTCGCCGCGCTGTGCGTCGCGATCGACTCGGCTTGGCCCTCGGATTCATTTCGCAACGTGCACCGGCGCGCGGTTTACGATCTGCGCGAGCTGCAGAACACACTGAAGCTCCGCTGGGACAAAGTCCGGCTCGCGCATCCCGATCTGGCAGCGCCGCAGCGCACCGCGCACGCGCTCGCCTTGCTCGATCAAGTGCAGAGCAAACGCGACGAAATCGGCAGATATCTCGGCTCGGCCGAAGCGAGCCCCGGCATCAAGCGCTGAGCTCGGCCGCCATTGGCCGTCATTTCCGCGCTCTACGTTTATCCGATCAAAGCCTGCCGCGGCGTGCGAGTCGGACAATGCCGCGTGGTCGAGCGTGGCCTCGAAGTCGATCGCCGCTGGATGATCGTCGATCAAAGCGGCATGTTCGTCACTCAGCGCGAAGTGCCGCGCCTCGCGCTGGTCAAAACCGCGTTCGAATCCGGCGCGCTCTCTGTCACGGCGCCGGCACTGAATCCATTGATCTTGCCGCTCGAGCACGAGCTCGGCACAGAACGCAACGTGCAAATCTGGGACGACGAAAGCGTCGCTGTCGTTCACGTCGAGGGCAGCGCGTGGTTCTCGCGCTTCCTCGGCGCGCCGTGCGAGCTCGTGTACATGCCCGAGCGCGCACGCCGCGTGGTGAATCCAAAACGCGCGCGCCCCGGCGACATGGTCAGCTTCGCCGACGGCTATCCGTTCTTGTTGATCTCGGAAGCGTCGCTCGCCGATTTGAATCGCCGCCTCGACACGCCCGTGCCGATGGAGCGATTCCGGCCGAACATCGTCGTGAGCGGCACCGCGCCGTTCGCCGAAGACGACTACGCCGAGATCACGCTCGGCGAAATCGCGTTTCGCGGCGTAAAACGCTGCGATCGCTGCCCAGTCACCACGATCGATCTCGAAACCGGCGAGTTCGGCCAGGAGCCGCTGCGCACGCTCGCGACGTTTCGGCTCCGCGATTCGCGCGTCTGGTTCGGCATGAATCTGATCCACGACACGCGCGGCACGCTGCATGTCGGTGATCGCGTGCAGATTTGAGCGAGCTTCGGTTTTTATTTTTTTATTGATGGTCACGCGTCACGGCGCACGCCGTCAAAGCCTTCGGCGTCGCGCTGCGGCTCGTTCACTCAGTCCGACGGTGGTCCGCCGAGTTTCTCGAGCAACGCTTCGAGCGACGGCACGGCGCTCGTTTTGATCGCAATCCCGAGCGGCCCGCGCTCTTCAGCAATGCGCTCCACACTGACGCTGCCGCCATATACGCGGCTGAACAGCGCAGTCACTTCGCTTTGCACTTCGGCGAATGCCGCGTCGTCGTTCGGCGCGCGCAGGCGATCGGTCAGCCTCAAACTGAGCTCGTTGGTGCGAAAGCGGAGCTTCAGCGCGCTGTCTTGCTCGAGTAAACGCGCAAAGTTGATCGCGCGGCGGAGGCCATCCTCGAGTCGCGCTTCGGCTGCCGGATTGGCGCGTTTTCGGCTGTAAACTAGACCGAGCCGACCGTCGAGCGAACCCACGTAGTAATCGCCGGCGTGCCCGATCAAGACCACGCCCGGGCCGTTCGGCACGTGCCCATAGTCGACCACGTCGATCACGAGCTCCTTCAGCGCCTGCTCGCGGATGAAGCGATGGAACACCGGCACGAGGGCCTCGAGCTCGAATTGCTGGCTCGGCTCGAGATAGATCTTCAGTTGAAAGCGTTCAGAAAGCATTTGGATTCTCGATTCGATTGGCCGCGGCGCGGCTACGGCAAAGCCCCGGCGATGCGCGTGTAACATTGGTGCGCCGCTTCGACGAACAGCTGCGCCTCCTCGATCAATTGATGCGCGCCGTCTTTCGATGCCGGATCGCCGCGGTGCTCGTAAGCACGAAAAAAGTAGTGCGCGAATTTGCCGCCAGAGAACGGATCGAAGAAGAGCTTCGTGTCGTAGTAGTGCTTCCTGAACTCGCTGACGATCTCGTCCGAACCTTCGCCGAGATAGGCGTTCTTCTCGCGCGTGAGCGCTTGCGCCGCTTGCACCATCGCGCTCAGCGCGCGCTCCGAAGCGCCTTGGTTATTGCCTTCTTCGAGCAGCAATTGCGCCTCGAACACCTCGCGCTCGCTTCCGGCCAGCCCGACTTGAACGAGCGGCACGACTTCGCCCGCGCACTCACCGACGCCCAAATCACCGATCGTGTACTCGCGCGGATCGCCCCAATCCGAGTAGTAACTCGGATCCTGCTCGTACGTCGGGATCACGTTGAGCTCGTCGACCAGCTTCCGAATCTCTTTTTTGCCGATGCGCGTCACGAAGGCTTGGAAATCCTCGCTGTGCTTCTTTTCCTTGATGAAGCGCTCGGTCAGCGTCTTCACCGCTTTCGGCACGTGCTTCGAGGGAATCGCGCCGATCGCGAGCCCGTAGGTCGCGGCGTTGTTCTTCATTTGCCCGCCGATCACGAGCTGGAAGTGCGGCACCCGGCGACCGTTCACGTTCCGGCTCACACCGAGGAAGCCCATGTCCGCGATGTGATGCTGCCCGCAGGAATTCGAGCAACCGCTGCACTTGATGTGCAAACCTTTCGCATCTTCCGGCAATTGGTCCGCGATCACACTGAGCTGCTTACTGAGCTCCGTCGCGAGCCCGCGCGACGAGGAAATGCCGAGCTTGCACGTGTCAGTGCCGGGACACGAAGTCACGTCCGTGATCTGGTCCGCGCCCGCCGCGCCCAGCCCGACTTTGGCTAACTCGGCATAAAACGCCGGCAGATCCGCGTCCGATACCCAACGATAGAGCAGGTTCTGCTCGACCGTCGTGCGCATCGAATCGCCGGTGAACTGTCGCGCCATGTCCGCCAGCGTGCGCGCTTGCTGCGGCGTGAAATCGCCGAGCGGCAGAGTCACCTTGGCCGTCGAATAACCCTTTTGGCTTTGCGGCAAGACATTCGTTTTCTTCCAAGCTTCGAAGCCAGCGGGGAACGGCCCTGAGCCGAGCACGCCCGCCGGACGCAGCGGCTTCTCGTCGGTGACATGCAAATCGTTCAAGAACGAGATCCAGCGCTCGTCGGTGCGGAGCTTCTGGCGTTCTTCGAGCACGAGTCGCTTGAACTCTTCGAGTCCGAGCTTCTTGACCAAGAATTTGATGCGAGCGCGGGCGCGGTTGTCGCGCTCGCCGAGACGCGCGAACACGCGGCATACGGCCTGCGTCATCGGCAAGAGCTCTTCTTCGGGCAAGAACTCATCGAATAGCGCGGCCGGATAGGGCACCGCGCCGAGGCCGCCGCCGACGTAATACTCGAAGCCGCGCTTCACCTCGCCGTTCACGACGCGCGTCTTCGCGATCGCTCCCATGTCGTGAAAATTCGTGAGGCCGCACGGTTGGTCCTTGCAGCCCGAGAACGCGATCTTGAATTTTCGGCCGAAATCCTGGGCGTCTGGGTGCCCGAGCAAGAAGAACGTGATCGCGTTGGCGTACGGCGTGACATCGAACGTCTCGGTGTTGCACACGCCCGCGTACGGGCACGCCGTCACGTTGCGCACCGAGTTGCCGCACGCCTCGCGCGTGGTGATGCCCACCGCGGCGAGCCGGCGCATGATGTCCGGCGTGTCCTCGATGTGGATGAAATGGAGCTGGATGTCCTGGCGCGTCGTCACGTGCAGGATTTGATCGGAGTATTCTTCGGCAAGCTCCGCCAGCGCGTCGAGCTGGTCGGCACTCAGTTTGCCGAACGGGATCTTGATCCGCTGCATGCCCGGCGCGTCCCACATCGTGACCGGGCCCTTGGTGAGCTCAGCCAGCGGATAGCGCAAGGTCTGCGTCTTTTCACCGTCGTGCCGTTGACCGTTGTCGTAGCGCTGACCGTAGGTGCCGCGGCGAAGCCGCGTCTCGGCGAATAACTTCTCTTCGATCTTGCCCATCTTGCGCAGTTCGATCTGCGTTTCGAATACGTCGATCTCGCGCGCCCAATCCTCGCGAATGTGGCCGCTGAGCTTTTGCTTCCAAGTCGTGGCGACGGTCATGGTCTCTCCGGCCCGGGACCCTACTTGAAAGTACCGGGAGTTTGCTGCTCCGGTTATACCCGCAATTCCCGGTGCGACAAGTCGACAATTAACCGATACGAGGCTCGAATCTGCCGATCGCCGGTACGCGAAACCAGCGACGAAACCCGGAGAATCCAGCGGATTACTCAATTTCCAGCGCGCCCCGTGCTACGAGGCCCCGGAAACGTCATGCGGTACTCACGCGCGCTCCTCCCTACGCTCAAAGAGGCACCCGCCGATGCCACGAGCGCGAGCCATATTTTGTTGCTGCGCGCGGGCTTCGTGCGCCGGGTCGGCGCCGGCATTTACAGCTTCTTGCCCCTCGGCGTGCGCGTGCTCAGAAAGATCGAAGCGATCGTGCGACGCGAGATGGACGCGGCCGGCGCGCAAGAGGTGCTTTTGCCCGCGCTCCTGCCGGCCGAATACTTCAAGGAGACGGGTCGCTGGGATTTGTTCGGCGACACCTTGCTACGACTCAAAGATCGCAAAGGCGCGGACTATCACCTCGGCCCGACGCACGAAGAGATCATCACCGATCTGGCGCGGCGTGAGGTGAAGAGTTACCGCGATTTGCCGAAGAACCTCTACCAAATCCAAACCAAATTCCGCGACGAAGCGCGGCCGCGCGGCGGTCTCTTGCGCTGTCGCGAATTCTCGATGAAAGACGCGTATTCGTTCGACGTCGACGAAGCTTCGGCGAAGAAGAACTACGAAGCGATGCGCGTCGCGTACACGCGCATCTTCGATCGCATGGGCTTCGATTACCGCATGGTCAGCGCGGACTCCGGCGCCATGGGCGGCTCGGGCAGCGCCGAATTTCAAGTGCTGGTCCAAAGTGGCGAAGACGTGATTGCGGCTTGTTTGCAGTGCCCGTACGCCGCCAACCTGGAAGTCGCGAAAACGCCGCCCATGCCGCGGCGCGGTCCGCCCGCGGACAGCGTGCCGGCGCGCGAAAAAATTCATACCCCGGGACACGGTAAGATCGAAGATGTAGCGAAATTCTTGCGGCGATCGCCGGAGAATTTTTTGAAGAGCCTTTTGTACTTGGCCGACAAAGACATCGTCATGGTCGTGCTGCGGGGCGATCACGATGTGAACGAGGTGAAGCTCGCGCGCGCGCTCGGCGTGAGCGAAGTGCACCTCGCGAGCGGCCCAGACGTCGAACGCGCGACGGGCGCCGCCGTCGGCTTCGCGGGACCGATTGGCTTCGACGGTCGCGTCGTGATCGACGTGGACGCCGCCAGCATCACGGACGGCGTGAGCGGCGCGAACGAAACCGATTATCACTTCACGCACGTGCAGTTCGATCGCGATTTCTCGGCCGAAATCGTCGAAATTCGTCAGGTCAAAGACGGCGATTTGTGCCCGAATTGCGGCGCTTCGCTCAAGCTTTATCGCGGCATCGAGGCGGGCCACATTTTCTTGCTCGGCACGCACTACACTTCGAAGATGTCCGCGACGTACTTGGACGAAAAAGGCGAACACCAAACGATCGTCATGGGTTGTTACGGCATCGGCGTATCGCGACTGATCGCCGCCGCGGTCGAGCAGCACCACGACGAAAACGGCATCCGCTGGCCGCTGAGCGTCGCGCCTTATCAAGTTCATTTGGTGCAGCTCGGCGCGGAACCCGAAGTGGTGGCCGAAGTCGCGCGACTCGAACGCGAGCTCGAAGCCGCAGGCATCGAAGTACTGGTCGACGATCGCGAAGAGCGCCCGGGCGTGAAGTTCAAAGACGCCGATTTGGTCGGCATTCCGCTGCGCGCAACCATCGGGGCGCGCGGGCTCAAGAACGGGCAAATCGAATTCAAGCCACGCACTGAATCCG
>DATATR010000183.1:0-4201 GCA_036268695.1 Polyangiaceae bacterium
AGCGTTGCGCTCAAGTTGTCGATCGCCGTCGCTTGCGCGTCCAGCGTCTCGGCGATGCTTTCGACCAGCTCCGCAGTGCGGCGATCGCTGCGGCGTTCGCGCCGCGCGCGATGCGAAAGCCGACGCGCGATCACGTCGAGCGCGTCTTCGAGCGCTTGCAAGCGCTCGGAGATGGCGTCGAAGCGCGCGCGTACGTCGGCGCGGCGTTCGTGTTTGCGCGTGTCGTCGGGCGCGGGTTGAATACGCTTTGCCGGCGCTCCGCGTTCCAAATTCGACTTTGCGGCAGCGTCGCGATCGACGTCGGCTTTCGCCGCGCCATTCGTGGGGATCGTAGCGTCGAACGGCGGCGGTGTCGCGCTTGCCTCTGCGGCTTGCTCGAGCGGACGATTTTCGTCGGGCATCAAATGCGTGGTTACCCAGCGCCGCCACAACATGGTGCGCCATTCACTGTCCAAAAACGAAAGCGGCCCGCGACGCCCGACTGTCATCGCTTCAGTTCATCCGATTATGGCCGGCGAGGCGAGCGCAGAATTGGCAAAAAGCGGCCAAAATCGCCTGAAAAGTGTCAATTCGGTTTCGATCTGCGCGAGCGCACGCGTCGGCCGCGCGTTCAGCGCGCAGAAGTTCGCGCGTCAGTGGATCGAAAGCGCGAACGGCAACGCGACCGCGACGTGCTCGTGCTCCGCGAGCGGCGCGAAGCCACTCAAGACTGGACGCAGTTCCACAGGCAGCTCGGCGAGCAAGCGCGCGCTCGGCGCTTCGCTCAGGCGCTTGAAGGCTTCGGCAGCGTCGGCGTCGCTTGCGTCGTCGCCGAGCAGCAAGCTGTCGAGCAAACTTTCACGCCCGCCCTCGACGCTGACTGGCGCGTCGTCAGCCAAATGCGCCGCTTTGCGCGCCGCCGCGATCGCGTCGGACAGGCCGCCGATTTCGTCGATCAAGCCGCGTTCGAGGCCTTGATCGCCGCTCCAGATGTGACCTTCGGCGGACGCGCGCACCTTGTCGACCTCCATCTTCCGGCCGTGCGCGACGCGCGCGATGAATAAATCATAGATGCCTTGCATTTGCAGGCGCACGCGTTCGCGCGTCGGGTCGTCCCAGGATGTGAGCGGTGAATTGAACGCGGCGCGCTCGGCGGCACCGGGCTCGGGGCTCGCTGCGAACGTCTCGGCGTGGATGCCGAATTGCTCTAGCGCGGGCGCGACGTTGATCTTGCCGCCGAACACGCCGATCGAACCAACGATGCTGGCGCGATCGGCGAAGATGCGCTGGCCGGCGCAGGCGATGTAGTAGCCGCCGCTCGCCGCCATGTTGCCGACCGAGACGAAGATCGGCTTTTTCTTCCGCAGCTCCATCATCTCGTGCCAAATCAAGTCGCTAGCGAGCGGCGAGCCGCCCGGCGAATCGATCCGCAAAACGACCGCCTTCACCGAGTCGTCGTGCTGCATGCGGCGGAGTGTCTTGCCGAGCGCGCGAGCGGTGATGCCACCTTGTTGTAAGGGGCCACCCGGCTCCATCGTGATCGCGCCTTCGGCCGGCACGACGGCGATGTGCGGCTTGCCCGAGCTCGAACTCGAACTGCCGGCGAGCATGCGCACGAGCTCGCCGATGTCGAGCCCGCCGCCGCTCTTCGCGCGCGGCCCGAAGCTGACTTCGCTCGCGCTGACTTTGGCCTCTTTTTTTGCGGCTTCGAGCGCCTCCGATTCGAACCCGATTTCGTCGATCAAGCCGTGCTCGCGCGCTTCACCCGCGCTCCACGGGCCGTGTTCGAGCGCGTTCGGCAAGCTGTCGTTTTTACGGGCCTCGTTGCTCTCGCTGAGCCATGCGCCGCGGATCGCCGCTAGTGTTTCGACGAGTGACGTGCGTGCTTCTTCGCTCGGGCCTTCGCGCGTGAGTGGCTCGGCGCCGCTCTTGAATTTGCCCATGTGCAAGAAGTCGACTTGGACCTTCAACTTCTCGAAGATGCCGTGGAAATACACCATCTGCGCCGCAATCCCGATCGTGGACACTTCGCCCGCGGGGCTCAGCCAAATCTTGCTGCAGCCGCGCTCGGTGAGCAGCGCGCTCGCGTTGTTCAGCTCGTGCGCATGGCAGATCACGGGTTTGCCCTTAGCGTGCACCTTGGCGAGCAAGGCCGAAAGCTCTTCACTCTCGGCGAGATCGAACGAAGCTTCGCCGAGGCGGACGAATACGCCGCGCACTTTATCGTCTTTGGCGGCGCGCTCGATGCTGCGCACGAGCCCGCTGTAACTTTGCCCGGCCGACAAATGAAACAGCGTGCCGGAATCGATCGTCTCCGGCGCACCGGCGCTGAGATCGAGCTCGACCAAGCGTGGCTCGTCGCCTTTTGGCGCGCTCGAGTTCGGCTCACCCGCCTCGTAATGGCGCGGTCGCGCGCAGCCGAAGAGCGCGAACGGCAAAAGCAACGCGCAGGCGCGACGCAAAACGCGGCGCCGAATCATTTCGCACCCGGCAGATCGGTCGTGTCGATATCGGACGGCGGCGTCGCTGGGGTGTCCGTGGTCGGTGCTGGTGCGGGCTTGGGGGCGGGCGGAGCGGAATCCGTCTCGCTCGGCGCGGCGGTGTTGCTGCCGGAGCTCGAGCCTTCACCCTGCGCGATGCGCTGCGCGGCGTGCGCGCCGTACTCCGAGCCCGGCCCGGCTTGTTCGAGCAAGCGCCGGTACAGCGCGAGCGCGCCTTTCTTGTCGCCCGCGTCCCATTTCTGATCTGCGCTCGCGAGGATCGCCGGCAAATAGCTCGGATTTTGCGCGAGCACGCTGTCGTACATCTTCGCGGCCGCCGACGGATCGTGACGCTGCTTGGCGACATCACCCAAGCCAGCCATCGCTTCGGTGTTGTTCGGCTGCTCGCTCAGCACCGAAGTATAGAGTTGTTCGGCGCGTGCGAGATCGCCTTGATGCAGCGCGTTCGCTGCTTGCGCCAGCCGGGTGCGGAAATCACCGCTCGGCGCGGCAGCCGCGGGCGCTGCCGCGCCGGTCGCCGCGTGCGTCGCTTCTTCAGCCGGGCCCGGCGAAGTATCGAGCTTCGGTAGCTTGGTGGTGTCGAGCGTGGCGCTCTTTTGCGAGTCCGTGCCAGCGTCGGCCGCGCCGTTCATGCGCTGCAAGAACGCGCGCAGCTCTTCGAGCAACGGATGCGGCTTGCTGCGGCCGTCGATTTTGGTGAACTCGGCTTGCGCTTCGCCGACGCGGCCCGCGCGCGCCAAGGCGTAAATCAAAGCCGCGCGCGCGCGACCCGGATCGCGCTCCGCCGACGCGGCCGTGCGTAACCGATCGATCACCGACGACCAGACCGGCGAAGGCTCGGCCAAGTCGAGCGCGGCGAGTACGTACGCGTTCTCCGGCACGCTCGCGTTCGAGCTGAGCGGCGCGATCCACTCACGCGCTTTGTCGCCGTCCCCGCTGAGCCGGAGTACGTCGATGCGAGCGCGTAAAACCGCCGGATCCTCGGGCGAAACTGCGAACGCGCGGTCTACCGCCGTGCGCGCTTTGCCCACGCGGCGGCCGAGCTCGCGATACGTGGCCTGCACCAAAGCCGTCGCGCTCGGATCGAGCAAGCGCAGCTTCAGCCACGACACGTCGGCGTAGAGCGTCTCGAGGTGCGCGAGCGCGGTCAAGACGGCGGGATCTTTTTCGGCCAGCGCGGTCGCCTTGTCGAACTCTTCTTTTGCGCCTTCGAAGTCGCCCTCGTCGAGCAGCGAGTTGCCGTTGGCCAGGAACTTGGTCACGCGCGCGTCGCTCGCGGTCTTGCTATCCGACGAACCGGCGAGCTGTGCCAAGAAGCGTCGGCCGACGGTCGCGCCGAGCAAGCCGAGCACACCGATGATCACGACGCCTGCGATCCAGCGCGAACGCGCGCGCCGCGCTTGGGTCTCGCCAGGTGACGAGAGCACGTCGAGCTCGTCGTACGAAGCGAAACTATCGCGCATGTTCTCGACCGAAATCGGCGGAATGTTGCGCGGCGAAGACACCGGCGCTGGCGGCAATCCGACCGGCACCTCGAGCGTCGAGTCGAATGAAGGTTGTGATGCGCGTGGCGACGACAGCCGCGCGACCGGCGCCGGATTGCGCGGCACCGTCGGTTCTTCCGGCGCGTCCTCGGGCGGCGCTTGCGAGACGAGCGTCGCCGGTGGCGCGGTTTGGTGGCTGACGCGCGGCGCTGCGGCGACCGTCGCGGGCACGATGAC
>DATATR010000184.1:0-6532 GCA_036268695.1 Polyangiaceae bacterium
CAGCTACCCGGGCCTCGGCATGGCCATCCTCACCGCCATCGAAGGCAACGACTACCCGCTCATCACCGGCTGCACGCTCTTGATCACGATCTGCGTCTTGATCGCGAATTTCAGCGTCGACATTTTGGTGGGCCTGCTCGACCCGCGCATTCGTGCCGCGCAGCAGACGGGGAAATGAGATGAAGCTGCTCAAGAATCTGCTCAAGACTCCGTCGTTCGTGTTCGGCATGGCGCTGTTCCTCGGCACCTTGCTGATCGCCCTATGCGGCACGTTCATCTTTCATGTCGATACCGACACGCGCGTCGGCCTGGCGTACGCGCCGCCCTCGGGTCAATACTGGCTCGGCACGAATCACCTCGGCATCGACATGGTCTCGCTGCTCGTCAAAGGGCTTCGCTCATCGCTCTATGTCGGGTTCTTGGCGGGCAGCGTGGCGACGGTCGTGGGCACGTTGATCGGCCTTTATGGGGGCTACAAAGGTGGCCTAATCGACGATCTGCTCACGGTCGGCACGAACCTATTTTTGGTGATTCCGTCGCTGATCGTGCTGATTTTGCTGAGCTCGAGCATCGAGAACGGGCGCAGCCTCACGCTCATCGCACTGATCATCGGCTGCACGACTTGGACTTGGAGCGCCCGCGCCGTCCGCGCGCAGTCGTCGAGCCTTCGGGCACGCGATCACGTCGCGCTCGCGCGCATCAACGGCTACGGCACGCTCGGCATCGTGCTGCTTCACATCATGCCGTACCTTTTGTCGTACATTTTCATGGTCTTCATCCTGCAAACCGCGACTGGCATCTTGTCCGAGGCGAGCATTTCGATGCTCGGCCTCGGCCCGTACGACTCGATTTCGCTCGGCAACATCTTGAACGACGCGATCAAGAACGAAGCGTTGACCGACGGCGCGTGGTGGGCATTCATGCCGGCGGTGGTATTGATCACCGTGATCGTGTTCGCGCTCTACATCATCAACACGTCGCTCGAAGGCGTGTTCAACCCGCGTTTGAGGAAGTGATGAGCTCGCCGATTTTCGAGGTCGACAATCTCCGCGCGCATTACTTGACGCGCTTCGGACAAAAGATCCAAGCCGTCGACGGCGTGACCTTCTCGCTGAAAGAAGGCGAAATCCTCGGCATCGCCGGCGAATCCGGCTGCGGCAAGACGACGCTCGTGAGCGCCTGCATGGGCCTGTACATCCCGCCGCTCCACCTCTCGAGCGGGGACGTACGCATCGACGGCAAGAGCATCATCGGGATGGACGTCGAAGCGAACCGCAAGCAAGTGCTCGGCAAGCAAATCGCGATGATCCCGCAAGGCGCGCTCAACTCGCTCAACCCGACGCGCAAAATCAAAGATCTCGCGACCGACATGATTTTGAGCCACGACGAGAACGCCGACAAGAACGCCGTCCACGAACGCCTGCGCGGTCGCTTCGCGAAGCTCGGCATGCCGGCCGAGGAAGTGCTGAACTCCTACCCGGTGCAATTGCCCGCCGGCATCAAGCAACGCGTCGTGATCGGCATCTCCACCTTGCTCGATCCGCGCGTCGTGATCGCAGACGAACCGACCAGCGCGCTCGACGTCTCCACGCAAAAAGCCGTGATTCGCCTGTTATTCGAGCTGATGGATCAAGGCATCATCGGTAGCATGCTGTTCATCACGCACGAGCTGCCGCTGCTCCGCCACGTGTCGAACAACATCGCCGTGATGTACGCCGGTGAGTTCGTCGAGGTCGGCAACATCGAGCAAGTGATTTTCGACCCGCGCATGCCGTACACCAAAGCGCTGATGGGCTCGATGCTCAGCGCGGAGGCCGGCCATCGCAGCCAAAAGCCAGTTTCGATCGAAGGCGCGCCGCCGAATTTGGCGCTCAAAATCGTCGGCTGCCGCTTTGCCGAGCGCTGCCCAGTCGCGCGCCCGGATTGCAAAGAAAAAGAACAAGTCATTCGCATCGTCGCGGATCGCCAGGTGAGGTGCATGTATGCCGAGTGAATCCGGGCCCAAGTTCGAAGCGACGAACCTCTCCCGCAGCTACGGCCAGGGCAAGAAGCTCGTCGAAGCGGTGAAGAACGTCAGTTTCACGATCAACAATCGGGACATCATCAGTGTCGTGGGACAATCGGGCTGCGGCAAAACCGTGCTCGCCAAGATGCTGCTTCGCCTCGAAACGCCCACGCATGGCACGCTGCTCTTCAACGGCAAGCCGATTCAAACGGAAGCCGATCCACGCGAGCACTGGCGCCAAGTTCAAGCCGTGTTCCAAGATCCATTCTCGGCTTTCAATCAGTTTTTCACGATTCGCGCGCAGCTGAAGAGCTCGTTCAAGCTGTTCAAGAACAAGCCGAGCGAAGCGGAAATGGAGAAGCGAGTCGACGACGCGCTTTTAGCGGTGAACATCAAGCCGCGGGAAATCGACGGCAAATATCCGTTCGAGCTCTCGGGCGGCCAAATGCAGCGCATGCTGCTCGCGCGCATCTTCATTTTGCGCCCGCAAGTTTTGATCGCGGACGAGCCAACCAGCATGGTCGACGCGTGCAGCCGCGCGAACATCCTCGATTACCTGATGAAGCTCAAACAAGAGCTCGACATGACGATCGTGTTCGTCACCCACGACATCGGGCTCGCCTGTTACGTCTCGGATCGGATCTTCATCATGCACCAGGGTGAAATCGTCGAGCAAGGTCCGCCGGACGAAGTCACCAGTGCGCCGAAGAGCGAAGTCACGAAGCAACTCCTCGACGACATCCCGGACGTGCATCGCGAGTGGATCAAGCGCGACGCGGCTGAATGAGCGCGCGAATCGGCTTCAAAACGTAACGCGAAATCCAAGCCCACGCGCCGCGTCGCCGAAGCGCGGACGATCCCAATCAGCGCTGTGCGCCGGCCCGCTGCTGTTCACGTCCGCCGGGATCGGCGGCGGCAGCCCGCGAATATCCACCGGCTCGTTCGGCGCAAAACTCACCGTCGCGCGATCCGAGCGATAGGTGAGCACGAAAATCGCGCCGCCCGTGAGCAGCGTGCCGCCACCCGCGATATACGTCCAACTCGGCCCGCCGAGTGCGGCGACGGTGATGAACACGCCGCCCAAAATGCCGCCCACGTTCAGCGCGAGCCAGCCGCCTTCGCGCCCGTTTTCGTGGGATTCGAGCTTGCCTTCGAGCGTGCCCGGCCGCTTCAGCGCGACCGAACCTTCGACCACGACGCCGTTCAGCTTCAGCTGATAATCCCCAGGTAATAGTTTTTGATCGCACGGCGCGGCGCACCACGTCGGCGTGCCGGTGTCGTTCTTTGCGCGCGCCGAAAATACGAGCGGCTCGATCCCACTTCGCATGTACACGCGCACCGTCGGCGGCTCGTTTTTTTTTGCTTCGGTGTTTTCCGGCGCTCCGCTCGCGCTGCTCGAAGCATCGGCAGCGTTCGAATCTGCCTTCGAATCTTTGACTTCGCTCGGCGCGCTCGCTTGGTCCGCGAGAGGCTTGCTCGCCGTGTCGCTCGCCGGCGCGGCCTCGCTGGGTTTCGCGGCGTCGGCTTCTTTTTTGGTTGGGGTTGCCTTTTGCGACTTGGTCGGCACAGGCTTCGGCGCAGCCTGCGCATACGCGACTCCCGGACTCACGACGAGCCCGAGGCACACGAACACGCGCAGCGAACCGGACATACCGAGGGTCTACAGCGAAGCCCGAGCTCTGACAACGCGCGAGCGGCCTCGGCACTCGAAATTTGTGGCAAATTGCGGCCGAAACCCGCAGGTCAGCGACCGATGCCGTACTTTTCGAGCTTGTACAAAAGCGAGCGCAGCGAGATGCCGAGCTTGAGCGCCGCGCGCGTGCGATTGCCGCCCTCGGCGCGCAGCGCCTCTTCGATCGACGCGCGCTCGACTTCGGCCAGGGCGGCGCGCACTCCGCCGGCGCGCGAACCCGTGCTGCGACCGACCGTCGCGGAACCAGCGCTCAGCGCGCCGCCGAGCACGGTCTCGGGCAGGTGCTCGCGACGAATCACGCCGTCTTCGGTCAGGAGCACCGCGTGCTCGATCGCGTTCCGTAGCTCGCGGATGTTGCCGGGCCATTGATGCGCCACGAGCGCCGCGGCCGCGTCCGCCGCGATCGTCGCTTCGCCGAAGCCGCTTTGCGCACCGAAGCGCTTGGCGAACAACTTGGCGAGTAAAGTCACCTCCGACGGCCGCTCGCGCAAGGGCGGCACGCGAATCACGACCACGCCGATGCGGTAGTAGAGGTCCTCGCGGAAGCTGCCCTTCTTCACCTCGTCCGTCAGGTTCCGATGCGTGGCCGCGATCACGCGCACGTTGACCGGCGTTTCCACGGTGCTGCCGAGCCGCACGATCGAACGATTTTCGAGCATCGCGAGCAGCTTGGCTTGCACCGGCAAAGACAATTCGCCGATCTCGTCGAGGAACAACGTTCCTTCGTGTGCGGCTTCCGCGAAGCCGATTTTACGGCGTTCCGCGCCAGTAAACGCGCCGCGCTCGTGGCCGAAGAGCTCGCTCTCGACCAAAGTTTCCGGTAGCGCCGCGCAGTTCACGCGCACGAACGGCCGATCGTGGCGTGAGCTCCAGGCGTGGATCTGTTGCGCCACGACTTCTTTGCCCGCGCCGGTCTCACCGAGGATCAACACCGTCGTGCTGGTCGCGGCAACGCGGCGCGTGAAGCCGAACATACGCGCCATGCTCGGCTCGGCGATCACCACGCTGTCCGGCATGTCGCGCTGCGGCGCGCTCTGATGCGGACGACTCACGGGCCTGCTCGGCGGCTCGGGGCGTTCGTCGTTCGCCGCAGCAGGCTCGTTCATCGACACGATCGCGACCGTGATTTCGCGGCCGGCCAAGCGAATGCAATCGCCGCCGCGCGCCTTGCGCGTCTCGTTTTGCAAGACTTCGCCGTTCAAGTTCGTGCCGTTGCGGCTGCCGAGATCGTCGATGAAGAGCGAGCCGTCGGCCCAGCGCAGCCGCGCGTGACGGCGCGAGACACGCGCGTCGTCAATCACGGCGTGAGCGTCAGCCCCGCGACCGATCACGGTTTCGCGGTCGACTGGAACTTCGACCACATCCGTGCGGTCGGGACCGTGCACGATGAGGTAGGCGCGCGCGCCACCGGAAAAGTCGGTGACCTCGGCACGGTCTTGATCGAGTTCGGTGAGTTGCTCGGAATTCATCGCATGCACGGCTCAAAAACCCACGTTTGAAGAATGTAACACGGCTAACCAAGTCAGCCGTACAGCAACAGTGTATGCCCGTGTCAGCTACAATTTAAGTATGCGCGAGGGCTACGAATCCTGCGTAGTCGCAAACTGAACACCTCACTTCGTGCAGCATTTGTTGCACGGCACTCGCTTTGCTACCGCGCGTGGCCGCGCGGTTTGATGTGCAAATCACGCCGAAGCAATGGCTATTTTCGCAGCGCCATTCCGAGCGCGAGTCGCGCCTGCAAGTGCAGCACGGTCGAGCAGCGATTCGGCGTTCGAATACTGGGTTGATCGGCGCTCGAACCGTCAGCGTGTTCGATGCGAAGTTCGAGTTCGAACCTCGTGCGCGAATCGAAGCCTGGCAGCGCCCGGCGCTATCGACGTGAACGCTTGCGGCTGAGACACAGGCGCGCGCTCGCCGACGGTCGCGACGCGGTTCAACCGGCGACGCCACGCTTTGCGCAGGGCTTTCCAACCAAAATAAAAGCCAAGCAAAGGCAAATCGCGCCGTGACCAGCTGTGTTCGCGCGCGCTGCTTCTGCCGCAGATCTGGACTTTTATCCGGTAAATTGGCGAATTTTACCATGATTTGGTTTGACGAAGCCGAGCGCGACAAGAAGAGTGTGTGGAAATTCGGTGAACACGAAACTCGGATTGATCGTGGCGCTCGGTTGGGCGATGGCAGCGTGCGGCACCGGCTCGGACGCGCCGCCAATGCAAGACGGCGCGACCACGAACGCGGGCGCGAGCGGCAGCGCGAACCCAAGCGGTGGCGGCGCGGGCACGGACGCCGCGGGCGGCAGCAATGGCGGTTCGGCCGGAAGCACGAGTTCGAGCGCAGGAGCGGCTGGCGCAGCGCCGCTGATTTCCGGTCCGCCGCCGGCGGGCGGAGTGTTCGTGCACTTGTTCGAATGGAAATGGACGGACATCGCCGAAGAGTGTGAGACGTACCTCGGAGCTGCGGGTTTTGCCGCTGTTCAGGTCTCGCCGCCGAGCGAGCATGCGGTGATCGCGGCGTCGAAGTATCCGTGGTGGCAGCGTTATCAGACCGTGAGTTATTCGCTCGCGCAGAGTCGCAGCGGCACCGAAGCCGAGTTTCGCGACATGGTCGCGCGTTGCGCGCGCGTCGGCGTCGGCATTTACGTGGACGCGGTGATCAACCACATGACCGGGCAGCTCAGCGGCACCGGTTCGAACGGCACCACGTACACGAAATACAATTATCCCGGCACGTACTCGATCGATAATTTTCATCAGCCGCCGTGTGCGATTCAAGACTCCGACTACGTGAGCGATGCGGATCACGTGCGCATGTGCGAGCTCAGTGGGCTCGCC
>DATATR010000185.1:0-4610 GCA_036268695.1 Polyangiaceae bacterium
CGGGGCCGTAAAAATAGCTGATTTCGGCATCGCTTCGGCCAATCTGTTCCGCGAAGAGCCGGGCGTGCTCAAGGGCAAGACCGCGTACATGTCGCCCGAGCAAGCTCGCGCCGAACGCGTCTCACGGCGCACCGATATTTATTCTCTTGGCGTAGTTTTTCACGAGCTGCTCACCGCGCGTCCGTTGCACGGCGCGGCCGAAGGCCAAGAGCTGCTCGAAGAGGTGCGCGCCGGACAGGTAGAGCCGCCCAGCACCTACGTGCGCGACCTGCCTGCCGAGCTCGAAGAGATCGTGATGCGCGCGTTGGCGAAAAATCCCGACCAACGCTTTCAGACAGCGCGCGACATGGCCGCCGCGCTGAGCCGCGCGCTGTTTCAAAAACAACAGCTCGTCGATTCGCACGTGCTCGAGTCGGTGCTCGCGGAGCTCGTTACACGCGAGCACACCTCGCCCGGAGTGCAGCCAGGCTCCGACGCGCCGAGCGAGGCGCCCCTCAGTGAGGCGCTCGACGATCTGTCGTCCGTGGCGCACGCCATGGGCACCGCCAGCGGCGCAAATAGCGACGAAAGCACGGGTCCTGGTCGAGCGCGGCGCGTCGGCCGCGAAGTGCGCCACGTCGCCGTCGTGACCTTGCGCCTGCACGGCTTCGATCAGCTCGCGACCAGCGTTGGTCGGCCACAGGCGGCGCGCGTGCTCGAGCAGCTGCGCGGCACTCTGGGTGAGGTCGCGTTTCGTCGTGGCGCGCGCTTCGCTTGGGACGTGCCGAGCTCCGCTGCCGATCAACCAGACCAGTTTGCGACGGCCGCGCGAGCGCTGGTCGGTTTGATGGCGAACCCCGCGCGCGCTCCGCTCGACGCCGTGTGGCTGGCGATCGACGTGCACGAGGTGATCCGCGGCGCCTCCGAAGATCTGCCGGTCGGCTTGTCGGCGAGCGTCGGCATCGTGCGCGGCATCGCGACTGGTGAGCGCGACCGCGCGGGACATTTGATTCAGCATGCGCTGCAAGAGCCCGCCAATCATCTGGCTGATCTGCTCGGCGACCACGCGCCGCCGGGCGTGAGCTGGGTGGCGGGCGGCTTGTATCGCTTGGTGCGCCGTGACTTCGTCTGGGGTGACGCGCCGACGATCAAGATCGAAGACGCAGAGCGTTTGAGCCTGCCGCAGGACATGCGCATCTACTCGCTGCTTCGCCCGCATACCCGGCAAGAAAAGCTCGACGAGATGGCGATCGCGCCCAGCGACTTGATCGGGCGCGACGCGGAGCTCGCGGATTTACACGCCGCTTACTACGGAGTCGTCGGTTCTTCGCAGACTCCAGGGCAAGTGTCGGCGCGCGTCGTGTACGGCGAAATGGGCATTGGCAAGACCGCCTTGCTCGCCGCATTCCTGAACGAGCTGCCGCCCGACGCGCGTGTTTTACGCGTCGAGTCGTCACCCGCGCTCAGCGAAGTCCCGTTTGCGACGATCAGCGAATGGATCCGCGAGCTCACCGGCACACGCATCGATCAGCCGTTCGAGCAAGCTCGAGAGCTCATCACCGACGCGTTCGGCGAGTTTGCGGAGGAGCCCGAGGGACCGGAGGTCGTCTTGCGCATGGCCGAGCTCGCCACCGGCCGAGTCCGCCAAACCGTCGATGACGCAGACGTCGCTGAAATGCGTCAGCTGATCGGCCTCGGTATGCGTCGCTTCTTCGCGCGCGCCGCGCTCGACGCGCCGTTGGTCGTCGCGCTCGACGGCTTGCAGTGGAGCGATCGCCCGAGCCTCGACTTGATCGTGGAGTTCTTGAAGCGCGGCGAGCCGCTGAGCGTGCTAGTGATTTTGCTGTCGCGCCCCGAGGATCGCGTCTCTGCTTACATCGAGGGCTTGGTGCGCGTGGAGCTGAAAGGGCTCAGCGCCGAGCATCAACTGCGCCTCTTGCAGACGCGGCTCGGTGTCAGCAATGGCGTGCGTCAGGTGTGCGCGGATCTGCTGCCGCGAGCCGGCGGGAATCCGTTTTTCTTGCTGGAAATGGTGGATGCACTGCTCGAGCGCGGCTTGCTCGAGATTCGCGAGCGCGAGGGAGCGCAGGAGCTCGTACAGGTCGAACGTTTGGGTGGGGACGCGAGCTTATCCTTACCCTCGACGCTCGAGCAGCTGATCGCCGACCGTCTGAACGAGCTTCCCGGCGAAGAGCAAGGCGTGATCGAGTGGTTGGCGGTAGCAGGCGGTCCGCTCGGGCTCGCCGATCTGCGCTTGATCAGCGGCGAGGACCCGTCCGAGGCGGTGGCGCGCTTGGCCGCGCGCGGCTTGTGCGAGCTCAAGGCAGACACGATCGACGTTCGCCACCCGCTCACGCGCGACGTCGCCTATCGCGCGCTCGACCGCCGGCGCCGAGTGCGCATGCATCGCAAGCTCGGCGAGCATTTGGCCACGACGCCGCTGGCCAAGGGGCTCACGGCTGCGATCGTCGCGCGCCACTTGGCTCGCGGCAACGCGCGCGACGAAGCGGCCCGCTTCTACCTGGAGGCCGCTGACGCAGCTCGCGCCAGCTACCAGACCCAGCTCGCCAAGCGCTGCTATCGGCGTGTGATTGCCCTGGTGTCGGACGGCGACAGTCGCCTGCTCGAAGCCCACGAGGCGCTCGAGTCGATCTGCCGCAATCAAGGTCGTTGGCGCGAACGCCGCGGACATTTGAGCAAATTGCGGGCTTTGGCTCGAAAATCGAAGAGCGCTCAGTGGGTCGCCATCACACTGCTCCGCACCGCGCAATTCGAGCTCGACGCGGGGCGCTTGGCCAAAGGGCTGAGCTCTGCCAAGCGCGCCGAGGTCGTGGCGACACGAGCCAATTCGCCAGTGCTCGAAGTGCAAGCCCGCACACTGATGGCCGAGATTTTGCACGACATCGGCGATATGCAGGGCGCACTGGCGGCCGTCGATCGCGCGCTCATGACGGCCGAGGGCAGTGGTGTGCCGGCGCGTTCGCGAGCCGAGGCATTGCGTTTGCGCGGCACGCTCCTGCGGCGCGTGGGTCGTGTGCACGAGGCCGTCGAGGCGCAAGCCGAAGCCATCGCCGTGTTTCGTCAAGCCGGCGTGCGACGCATGGAAGCGCGCGCCAAAAATTCGCTGGCCTACGCGCTGTTGGTGCTTGGTCGATTCGAGGACGGCATTGCGCTCGCGCTCGATGCCATCCGCATCGATCTGGCCATCGGAGGGCGCTTTCAAATCGCCAAGACTCTGAGCACGATCGGCGAGTGCTACTCGAGCCTCGGCGATATGGAGCGAGGCCTCGCCTACCTAAAGCGCGCACGCGAGGCCCACGAGCGCTACGGCGACCGCGATTCGCGCGCCGACACGCTGCTGTCCATGGCCGAAATCTTGATTGAGTACGGCGATTCGGACGGCGCCGAAACGTTGGTCGGTGACGCCGGCGCGCTCACGGCAGTGACCGGCAGCGCGTTCGACTCGGTGCACGAAAAAATCCTGCGCGCGCTACTGGCTCGCGTGCGCGGCGACCACGCGCGCGCGGTCATGTACGCGTTCGACGCGCGTCAAGCCGCAGAAGCGCAGGCCTACGTCGCATTTCACTTTTACGCGATGGCCATCGAAGCCCGTGCTCGCGTGGACATGGGCGAAGAGCACACGGGGATCTTGCTGGCGACGACCGCACTGGGCGCCATCGACACATTGCAAGGCTCTGAGTATGGGCTGGCCACTCGCGCCTTGGGTTGCGAAACTCTGCGCGTCGCGCGCTCACCGCAAGCGGACGAAATGCGCGAACGCGCGGCCCGCTACGCGCGCTCGTTGCTCGAGCACATTCGCGATCCGCTGTTCCGGCGCACGTTCGTGGAGCGCCGCGTAGTGAAAGCGATTTTTGCGACTCCCGACGCACAAGCCGAACCGACGCGCGGCGTCGAGAACCCACTCAACCCGACGCGCTGAGCGTCGTACGAGCGCGCTCGTGCCGTCAGCTTGCCACGCTTGCGAGCTCGGACTCGAGCTCTCCGAGGGCCTTGGAATCGCCCTTCTGAGTGGCAAGCTCGATCCCTTGTTTCAGCCAAGTGGTAGCGTCCGCCGTCCGCGCCGCTTCGCGGAGCATTTGTCCAGCCATCAGGTACATCGCCAGGTAGCCGGCATCCCGATCACGCAAGGTTTCGAATGTGGCCACAGCGTCGTCCACACGGCCTTCTTTCCGGTATTCCATGGCTAAGCAATAGAACGCGAAGGAGTCCGCCTGCGCGGACGAGGTGAGCTTTTCCAGCATGGCCAGCCGCTTGTTCATGGCGAAGCAATTTCCCGGGTCGCTGCGCGAGTCAACGGGCATTGCACTGGGGCGCCTGCGCCCGCTCCGTGACGGAGCGCCGTGAAGCTGCTACACCGCGCCCTGCTCGGGGTCGCTCTACCTGCTGAGCTGAAAGGTTTAACTCATGTTTCCATTCAAGAACCCCCAGGCTCGTCTGTTCGTCGGCGTCGGCCTGTTCGCTCTCACTGCCGCCGCTGGCTGCAACAAGCCGAAATCGCACCATGCCGCGCCCAGTGCCGCCGCCTCCGGCTCTGCCGGCGTCGCTGCCGCCACCGCGAGCGGTCCGTGCCAGAAGTACGTCGCCGCGATCTGCGAAAAGGCCGGCAAGGA
>DATATR010000186.1:0-6812 GCA_036268695.1 Polyangiaceae bacterium
CCGCGCGCCAAGCGCAGCGCAGCCGTGTCCGAAGCCATGCAACGCGCCGGCGTGACGCACATGGCAGGCACGGTGATTCAGCACTTGTCGAAAGGCTATCGCCAGCGCGTCGCACTGGCAGACGCACTCGTCGCGAACCCGCCGCTCTTGATCTTGGACGAGCCGACCGCGGGTCTCGATCCCAACCAAATTCGCGAAGTGCGCGCACTGGTCAAGGAGCTCGGCCAAGATCGCACCGTGCTGCTCTCGACGCACATCTTGTCCGAAGTCGAAGCCACGTGTGAACGCGCGATCGTGATCGACCGCGGCAAGCTGGTCGCCGAGGGCACGATCGACGAGCTGCGCGCGCGGCAAAGGGCTTCCACCGTCAGCCTGCGCGTGCGCGATCCGCATGCGAGCGCGGAAGCCGCGGTCAGCGGGATTCCAGGCGTTTCCGTGATTTCCGCGACCCGCGATGACGGCGCCACCGAACGTCGAATCCTCACGCTCGCGCTCGACACCGAAGTCGACCCGGATGCGACGATCGAGCGCATCGCCGCTGGTCTGATCAACAACGGCATCGGCGTGCATGCGCTCGTGCCGGAGAAAGCTTCGCTCGAGCAGATCTTCAGCGAGCTGACGCGACACGAACGAGAAAACGAAACTCGCGCCGAGAAAAAGCCCGAGGCTTCGTCGTGAACGGTCTCGTCGCGGTCTACCGGCGTGAGGTGTTGAGCTTGTGGGTCACGCCGCTGGCTTGGGTGCTGCTGACGGTGTTTCTGCTGCTGCAAGGCGCGATCTTCTATTCGATCATCGCGCACTTCACGAACATGGCCGAGGTCTCAGCCGACTCCGGCCCGCTCCAAACGTACTTCGGCCAAGAGTCGATCTTCTTGCTGATGAGCCTGTTGCTCGTGTGCCCGGCGCTGAGCATGCGCGTGTTCGCCGAAGAACGTCGCAGCGGCACGATCGAGTCCTTGCTCACCGCACCGGTCACGGCGACGAGTGTCGTGCTCGGCAAATACGCGGCGCTGCTCACGACGTACATGCTGATTTGGGCGCCCACCCTGCTTTACGTGGTAATTCTGCGAAAAACCGGGGTCGTCGACTGGGGCGTGGTCGGCTCGAGTTACCTCGGATTGTTCGGTATCGGCGCGGCATATTTGGCGATCGGCACACTGATGAGCGCGATGACCAAGAGCCAGCTCGTGGCGCTCTTGCTCACGATCTTCTTCGAGTTCGGCTTGTTCATCCTCGGCGTCGGTGAGTACATCTTTGAGCCGGGCTTGTTCCGCGACATCTGCGCGCATGTCTCGATGATGGGACAGATGGAAGATTTCTCGCGCGGCATCCTCGATCTACGCCGCGTCGTCTTCGACGGCTCGCTGACCGGACTTGGCCTCTTTCTGACGACGCGCGTGGTCGATTCCTGGAGATGGGGATGAGCGCGGATTCGCCAGTGACGGGCGGCACTTCGCGTAGCTTCAAGACCTTCGCGGCGATCGGTGTGCTCGGCGCGGCGCTCTTGGCCGTGAACGCGAACGTGCTCGTCGCGCGCTGGTACAAGCGCTGGGATCTCACCGCGGAGAAGCTCTACACGCTTTCGCCCGCCACGATCAAAATCCTCCACGCGCTCACTCAGCCGCTCGAGGTCACGGTGCTGCTGGCCAAAGCCGACCCGCTGAACCTGAGCGTGCGGCAAATGCTCACCGCCTACGGCGCCGAGACGACCAAACTGAACCTGAAGTTCGTCGACCCAGATCAGGATCCAGCAGAATTTCAGGTCTTGCAGCAAAAACTCGGGCTCATGACCGGCCGCGCCGAAGACGGACGCGTGGTGACGGACGCGAGCGTGGTGGTTTCGCGAGGCGATCGGCACTGGTTCGTCACGAGCGAAGAGCTCGTGCACTACGACGAGGAATCCGGCAAGGCGGAGCCACGGCTCGAACAAGCGCTGACTGGCGCCATTGCCAATGTGCTCGGCGACAGCAAAGCCAAGGCGTGTTTTTCAATCGGTCACCGCGAGCTCTCGATCGATGACGTCGGCCCGGAGGGCTTGGCGGAAGTGCGGCGCCGCTTGGAGAAGAGCAACTTCGACGTGAGCACGGTCGACTTGGGCAAGCCGGGTGGCAAGCTCGACGATTGCCAGCTCTTGGTCGTGCCCGGGCCGGAGGTCCCGTTCGACGAAGCAGCGACGAATCGCGTCGTGAGCTTCATCAAAGGCGGCGGCAACGCGTACATTTTGGCCGCGCCGATTTTGGGCGAAGACCGGCGCGTCGAACACTCGGGGCTCGAGCCGATCGCTGCGTTGATCGGTGTCGATTTCGGGCAAGACCTCGTGCTCGAAACGGACGCGGCGCTGCGTTTGCCGCGCGGCGCGGGTGAAGTTTTTTTCGCGACGCCGAAGCCGCACGAGGTGACGCGCGGGCTCGAGCGCGAAGGCGTCAAAATCGACTCGCGCGTCCTCGTGAGCAGCAGCCAAAGCCTGCGCATTTTGCCGAGTTCGCCGGCCAAAGTGCTGCTCGATTCGAGCGACCGAGCGCTCAGCCTGCGCGACCTGAGCTCGCTGCTCGATCCCAACAAGAAGGACGATCCGATCGAGCATGCGCCGAGCGC
The DNA here is from genome assembly GCA_036268695.1 of Polyangiaceae bacterium. Classification (GTDB taxonomy): domain Bacteria; phylum Myxococcota_A; class Polyangia; order Polyangiales; family Polyangiaceae; genus PMG-095. Next base: position 2,596 of record DATATR010000186.1, read on the forward strand.
GATGTACTCGCTCGCGGTCGCTGCCGAATTGCCGAAGCCAGCCGGCTCGACCGCGAAATACGGTCCGCGCGTCGTGCTCGCCGGTTCGGCGAATTTGGTCTGGAACCGCAACTACGGGGATTCGTCTTTGTTCGGCGATCGCTTGTTCAGCGAGAACGCGCTCAGTTGGCTCGGCTCGCGGCCGGCCCTGGTCAGCGTGCCGGAAAAAGCGGAGCACGACGTGGGGCTTTCGCTGAGCGAGAGCTCGCTCGGCGAGGTGCTGCGTTACGTGCTGATCTATATGCCAGGCTGCGCGGCGGCGCTCGGCGTGTTCGTGCTTCTCAGGCGACGCTCGCTTGAGAAGAAATCGCGCGTGGAAGAGCGCGCATGAGATTCTCGCGTGCGCTCGTCGTCAATGGTTCGATCGCGTTGCTCGGGCTCGGATCTTTGGTCGCGATCACGATCACGAGCAATTTTGCGACGACGAAAGACGCCGAAGGCCGCGAGCAAAACTTGCTGCCGGTATTTCGCGTCGAAGACGTGAAGAGTCTCGAGTTGAGCGAAAATGGCCAGCAAATCAGGCTGGAGCGCGAAGCTGCGACTGACGGCGGCGCGGCTTCGTTCTTGCTCACGCGACCGGTGAAAGAGTTGGCCGACGCGAACAGCGCGGACAAATTCCTGAATGGGCTCGCGAGCGCGAAAGTGCTGCGGCCAGTGGCAGACGGCACGAGCCAAGGCGCACTCGGGCTCGACAAACCGAGCGCGCAAATCGTGATCCACGGCGAGAAGCTCGATTACGAGCTCGATCTGGGCGGCGCGGCACCGGCGCCGAGCGGCGCTCGCTACGTGGCGGTGAGAAGCAAAGGAGCACCCCCAAAAATATTCCTGATCGGGAAATCGACGGCAGAAGACTTGAGCTTCGAGCTGGATGCGTTTCGGCGGCGCAGCATCGTCTCGGTCGGCCAAAGCGATGTCACGCGCATCGGCATCCAGAGCGCGAATCTCGATTTGAGCCTCGTGCGCGGCAAAGGAAAAACGTTCTTCGTCGGCGGAGCGCACGAGCGCCGCGCCGATCGCGACGCGGTGACGAGTTTGTTTTTTCAATTCGAGCGCATGTCCGCGCATCGATTTTTGACGAGCGCTGAAGCTCGGACGGCGCTGGGCGGAAATCCCGCGCATTTTTCGCTGGAAACCAAGGATCCCGCGAGCTCGGTGCGCTTCGATTTCGGCGGCTCGTGCCCGGGCGACGATTCAGAAGCCGTGGTCACGCGCGCGGCGCCGAGCGCGGAGAGCGCATGTACGTCACGTGAGCTCGATGCGACGCTCGCATTGTCCCATGACGCGTTCGTGGACGAGCACGCATTTTCATTGCACGCCGATGAAGTCGAAGAGCTCGACATCGCGAGTGACGGCAAAACCGAGTTCCGCTTGGTGCGAAAAGGCACCGGCTTCGTGCTGCACGCGAAAACAGAAAGTGACGTCGCGCTCGAGGCTGGAAACGCGAAGATCACGGATCTGCTCGAGGCTCGTGGCACGATCGTCGAGAACCCGAAGCTCGGCGAGCTCGGGCTCGAACCGGCAAAGCTCACGGTCGCGCTGCACTCGTCCGCCGGCCGCGAAGAAGACGTGAGCGACGAGATCGTGCGCGTCGGCAATCGGACGAGCGCGGGCGACCTCTACGTCTATCGCGAAGCGGACGGCGTGGCGCTACAAATTCCACGCGATCACGCGCGCGCTTTCGCGCTCGACTCGACCCTGTTGTACGCGAGGAAGCTGACCGAGTTCGGCCCTTCCAGCTTTATTTCGGCCGAAATCGAGCGTCGCGCGGGGCGCGAAGTCTTGAGCCGAGAAGACGGCGGCACGCTCGAGCTGACCAGCCCGAAAGGGTTCGGCGCGGACGCAGCGCTCAGCGCCGACGTGATCCAGGCGCTCGGCGCGCTCGAAGCCGAGCGTTTCGTGGCCGACCAGGACGACGGCTCGTTCGGTCTTTCGCACGCTTCGCTGCGCGTGCATTTCGCATTCAAAACCGAACAGAACCCGAAACTCGAACACACGCTGCGCTTCGGCGATCAAACCGCGCTCGGAGTTTACGCGACGCTGGACGAAAGCGGACCGGTGTTCGTACTGCCGCGCAGTGTCGAGGAGACGCTCGATACGCTATTGATCAATCGCTCGCCAATTTCGCTCGACAGCGCAAGCTTCGCGAGCTTTACGCTCGCGTCGGCGGGCCGGAGTTTTCGATTCGCGCGGCACGGCGATCACTTCGAGCAAACGCCACCCGGCAATTTCCCGAGCGACAAGCTCCCGGATTTGCTGGAAGCGATTTCGAATCTGCGGCCTGAAGCCGCGCTTCACACCGGGCCGCCGGAGGCCGCCGAAGGCCTGGCAAAACCGATTTTGACTCTACAAATCACGCCGAAAAAAGCTGCGCCGGAAACCATGACTTTCGGCGCGGGAGATTCCTTCCGCGACACGAGCATCTTTTATCTGCGCATCAGCGGCGTGGACGCGACATTCGTGATTGCACAAAACAAGGTGCGCCCGCTCTTGGCTGCCTTTTGAAACGCGCGCAGGGCGCAAGCGCTCAATTGGCTAATTTTTCTTTTTGCGCGGGCCGACTCCAGATCGCATCCCAATTCTTGCGATAGTCGTCGGTCGCGACTTGAGCCGGGCCGGAGCGCGCCGTATTCAGCTCGGGCGCCGGCACTTGACGATCGCCCGCCTGCTCCGGCGCTTTGAGCTGAACTTCGACGTCACAGAGGACGGGACAATTCTCGCGCGGCTTGAGCTTCACGACTTCGCCATGGATCGGCGTGCCTTCGCGCAGCGGCCGCACCGCGCCGAGCTCCAAGCGATTGTCTCGCGCGCGCAAAATGCGGTACCCGCCATCTGAAGTGACGCCGTGGATCAGCGCAACGTCCGGCGAGCTCGCTTCGGCCGTGACGGGTGCCTCGGCGACCGCGGGCTTTTTCATCGTCACACTGAAGGTGTATCCCAGCTCGCGCGTCCTCGCCAGAATTTACGCGAGTGCATGATCTCGCAGCGGGACAGCGCCGCGCCTCACATGCCAATCGCGGTGCGATAGACCCAACCGACGTTGCCCTTCACGTCGTACTTGATGCGGTACCAGTCGCCGCGACGGCCGGTGACCGCGACGCGCGTGCCCTGCAAGACCCGGGCGATCACCGCGCCGTCTCGGCTCGCGGACGAACGAACCAGTGCCACGTCCCAGCTCACGGTCGCGTGCCCACTGGCTTCGGTCACGTCGCCGGGCGGCGTCTCTGCGGCACCGGCTTCCGCGGGTGTGGGCTTCGCGGCTTCAGCCTTGGGGAACTCCACTTTGTAGAACACGGAATAAGCGTCGGCTTGATGTTTCATGCCGACGAGCGACACGTTCGAAAACTCTTTTTTCTCGCAGTCGAGCAATTTATCGACGTCGTTTTGCGTCAATGAAGTGCTCTTGCCGCTCTTGATCGCTTTGACGCGCTGAGCGTCGAAGTCCAAATCGAAGCCCAGCGAGAGCACGCCTTCCATCCGCTCTGCGCCCTCGCACGCGCCGAGCGCTTGGATGTGCGGCCGCGCGAGGCCGTCGAATTCGATGTGATCGCAGTCGTCTTTGCGTTTCTTGCCTTTGACCTTGCAAGCGACGAACTGCGGATCGCTGATCACGGGCCGATCGAGCGCGGGCGGCGCGTCCGCCGCAGCTGCTGGCGGCGGCTCCGACTCGGCCGATCCGGGCGGCGCGGCGCCGCCCTTCGCGTCGCTCGGCGCGCCGGTCAAATCGGCGCTGCCACTTTCAGCGGGCTGGCTGGGCACGCTCGGCACGAGCTTGAAACCGGCCAAGTGTGGCCAAAGCACTCCGACCGCAAACCCCACCGCGACGATGATGCCGACACGACCGAAGCGCACCGACTCGTCCTTCGCGGTCGGAACCTCGATCTTGAGGGGTTGTGGTCGTCGCTCTGCCGCCAAGTCTGCTTTCCTCGAGCCGTTCGGCGCTCGTTTGTACCACAGCCGCGGCGGCGAGCCGAAAACACCAACTCGCATGCCCGGTGGGTCAACGTCATGTCCGGCACAACGTTTTTGAATGGGCCCCGAACCTGAGGCTCTCGGCCCCGCTCGCCTCACTGCAGCGGGGTGGGAGCTAGGACCCCGATGAATTGCCAGGTTTTGTGGTGATTAAATCAGGGCCGCCCGTAAGATCTTTCATCCGGCAAACGATCCGTAGAGGATAAAGC
>DATATR010000187.1:0-10192 GCA_036268695.1 Polyangiaceae bacterium
TCGAACTTGTCGGTCGAGCTGAACAGCGGCTCTCCCGTGACGACGTCGACGTACAGACCCGGCTCGTGATTGTCCCAAAATTGGTTGTGGAACGGCGCCTCGGTTCCTTCGTGTTGCGTCACGTCGTATTGGAGCGGAGTGAGCCGTTGCTCGAGCTCGGCTTCGGGCGGCTTCGCGTACGCGCGCTCGGCGATCTGGCCGCTCGTCACCATTGCCGGTTCGCGCTGCTCAGCGTCTGCGCTCGAGGCCGGCGCGTCCCCGCGATTGCAGCCGGCGCAGAGGGCGAGTCCGAGCGCCGCCGAAGTGAGACCACGTGCCACTGATCGCGGAAAAGGCGCGAATTTTGCCATGTTATCCAAGTACGGCACGGAGCCTCGAATGGTTTCGAAATCGCGTCTGCCGTGCATGAACCGGCGCTAGCGCACTCCGTGCGCAGCCAATAACTCCCAAGGGTGATTTAGCGCCGCGGCGCGACGCAAGTAGGGCCCCTCCCGCGGCGCGCGCAGCGGCCGCTCGGGGCCGCGAGCACGACGCTTGGGAGGGGCGGCGGCGCGCGCACGGAGCGAAGCGGAGGAGCACGGCGCGGGCGTGGGCACCCCCAAATACTGCGCCGAGATTCCGAGTTTGCGTTTGGGGCAATTCGCACCGTCCGTCACTGCGGATTTCGACGCACACACGTACGTAACACCGCGAATATTTCAGAAGGTGTGGACTCGAGAGTTCGAGTTCGTGGTGTCTAGCGCGCAAGCTGCGTTTTTTTCTGCTCGATGCGAGATGCGCGCGGACGCAAACCGTGTAGGCTCTCGCGCATGCATATCAGCAAGCTTTTCCACGTCCTTGTTGTAACGGGTGCTTCCACGACTGTCGGTCTCGCCGGCTGCAGCAGCAGCGACGACAGCAGTGGAGGCTCGAGCGGAAGCGCAGGCACGACTTCGTCGAGCGCCGGCACGACTGCGAACGCGGGCACGACGTCGACCGGCGGTAGCAGCGCGGGCGGTACGAGTGCGGGCGGTTCGACCTCGACTGGCGGCACCGTTGCCGGCGGCACGACGTCGACCGGTGGCACGTTGAGCGTCGCCGGTACGTCGAACGGTGGCACGAGCGCGGGGGGCACGTCGAGCGGCGGCACGGCGGGCGCGAGTGGAGGCAGCGCGAACGCGGGTACGGGCGGCGCTTCGTGCAATCTCATGCCGAGCTCGTGCAACGCGACCTATCTCGTCGATCCCAACGCCGACGGCTGCTGTTGCTGGATTAGTCAAGCCAAGGGTCCTGGCGCTTGTCCGGGCTTGTCGGGCTGTCCTGCATCCGACACGTGTTGCACCGGTCACGTGCTTTTCCCGTAAGCCGAGGCTCTGATTCCCGAATTGGATAGCACTCTGAACGCCCGCGTCGCCGGCACGTGGGCGTTCCGCACGCGCGCCGAAATCGAGGCCAGCGCGCGCTTTCTGCGCATGTCGACCGAGCTCGCCGAAGTGGGCGCGGATCCGGTCGTGGTGCAGGGTGCGCGTGACGCGTCCGAAGACGAAGCGCGCCATCGCGATTTGTGCGCCGTGCTCGCGGCGCGCTTCGGTCAGCCGAACGCGAAAGATTACGCGCCGCCGCGCGTGCGCATCGGTCGCTCGGACATGGAGCCGCGCGATCGTTTGTTGTGGGAAGTGGTGGCTGTCTGCTGCATCAGCGAGACGATGAACACGTCCTTGCTCTCGCGCTGCCAAGAGGTCACGAATGACGAGCAGATCCGCACGACCTTGCACGAGCTCTTGAAGGACGAAGTGAAGCACGCGCAGCTCGGCTGGGCGCACCTCGCCTCGGAGCGCGCAGCAGGTCGCGGCGCGTTCTTGCGCGACGTGCTGCCGTTGATGCTCGAAGCGAGCGTGGAGCCCGGATTCCTCGAAGGCAAGTCGCCCGCGCCGTGGACCGACGCGATGTACGACTATGGCGAGCTGCCACTCAGCGAGCTGATTCGCATCTACTGCGAGACAATGTTCGAGGTCGTGTTTCGCGGGCTCGACGCGATGGGCGTGGATACTTCGCGCGGCCGCGCGTGGCTCGCCGAGCACGCGCCGGCGGACTTGCTCGCGTCACTTCAGCGCGGCAGCGCTTGAAGCGACGCGCCGCGAGCGCAGTTGCCAGAAAAGCAACGCGCCGAGCGCGACCCAAAGCACGCTACGCGCGCGCCTGAGCAAAGCGACGCTGACCAGCGTCGCCACGCCGATGCCTGCGGATGCGGCCGAGCCTTTCAGCGCCGCTTCGAGCACGCCGAGCTGGCCGGGGATCGCGCTACCGACGGCGGAAGCGAGCGTCGAAACCAAACCGAGCAGGGCGCTCGAACGCAGGGTGACCGTGCCGAGCAGCGCGAGCAGGAGCGCGAACTCGACGATGATCCACAATTTGCCGAGATAGTGCGCAGCGAAGGACAAGAATACGCCGCGTGAGTTACGCGCTTTGCGCTGCGACACGACGAGCAGCGCGAGCGCGGCAATGCCGGCCACGACGAGCAGCGCGACCGCGATCGGCCCGGGCAGCCGGATCGGTAGCGCCAAACCGCCGAGGCAAAGCGCGATACTGAGCACGACCGCGAACAGCGCGGCGAGCGAGATCAGGTTGTCGATCAGCACGGCGCGCAGCGCGCTTTCGCGATCGCTGCGCGGCAGCTCACTCACCTTGAGCGGCTCGCCGAGCACGCCCGCGCCGAGCTCATTGCCAGCTTGGGCCGCCAGGAAAATCGCCAGTGAGCGCCGCAGCGGTGGCCGCGCGTTCGGCGGCAAGAGTGCGCGCCAGCCGAGCATGTGCACGAAGTTGGCCACGAACGGCGCGAGCACGACCAAGGCCGCGCCAGCGCCGACGCGCCGCACATCGCCGGCGAGCAGATGCAGATCGAGCGCTGAACAAAATCTGAAACAGAGCCAGGCGCCGAACAGCGACGCTGCGAACGGCGCGAGCTTTCGCGCCCAGCGCACGGCGTTGTTGTCTCGGAGCCACAGTGTGAAGCGCGCCGCGGGCGTGCTTTCGGAAAGTGTGCTGCTTTCCGCGCGAGCGAGCGCTTCGGTCGAACTCATTGGCATCGAAGTCATGACGCTTAGCGAGGAGAGTGCCAAGGCCGCGGCATCCGAAAATCGGTCATGCTGATTTGAAAATCGGATGGCGTAACGCCAGCGTTTCGCGCGGGTTACCGCGTTTTTCCGGCGAAATCAGGCGGAGCTTCGCCGAGCTTGGGCTGGCTTCGCGCTTGCACACTGGCGCGCACCCGCGGTCGCTCGCGGTCGGTATCGGAAAGGGAATCTCGAAATGCGTTCGCTGAAGCTCGGAAGTGCTCGTCTGGTTTGTCTCGCAGGGCTCGCGTTGTCGGTTGCTCCACTCGCTTGCTCGAGCGACTCGAGTCACGCCGGACAATCGGGCGACGTGGATTCCTCGGGCAGCATCGGGCTCGCTCTGCAGATCGCGCCGGGAACTGTGCTGAACAGCGTGAGCTACACCCTGCTCGGCCCTGGCGGATTCAGTAAATCCGACTCCATCGACGTGAGCGACAGCACCACGATCACGGCGACGATCGGCGGTTTGCCCGCCGGCAACGGCTTCTCGATCACGCTCAACGCCAGTTCGACGGACGGCGCGACTTCGTGCAGCGGCTCGGCGTCGTTCAACGTCATCGCGCACCAGTCGACGCCGGTGACGGTGAGTCTCTTGTGTCACGAAGCGCCGCGCAACGGCAGCGTGCTCGTCAACGGTTCGCTCAACGTGTGTCCGGGCATCGATGGGATCAGCGCGAGCCCCGCTGAAGCAGCCGTGGGCACGCCGATCGCGCTCGCCGTAACCGCTCACGACGTGGACAACGGGCCTTCGCCGCTCAGCTATCACTGGCTCGCGATTGGCGGCACGCTCTCGGATCCGAGCTCACCCACGCCGCAATTCACCTGCACCGCGCCGCTCACCGGAAGCGCGACGGTCACGGTCTCGGACGGCGACACGACGCCGAATTGCACCGATAGCGCCACCGTTACGATCCAGTGCGATCCGCCCGGAGGCGGTGGCAGCGGTGGCAGCGGTGGAACCGGTGGTGTCGCCGGAAGCGGTGGAACCAGCGCCGGGGCCGGCGGTGCTTCAGCGGGCGCGGGCGGAGCCAGCGCCGGAACCAGCGGTGCCTCAGCAGGCACGGGTGGAACCAGCGGCGGAACCGGTGGAACCAGCGGCGGAACCGGCGGCGCCGCAGCGGGTACGGGCGGATCGGGCGGCACGGCGGGTTCGGGCGGCACGGCGGGTTCGGGCGGCGCGGCGCCGAGCGATGTCGTCGTGTATCGAGTGGGTGACGGCGCGGCGAGCCTCGTGAGCACGGGCAACGCGGTGTTCGTCGATGAATTCTCGCCCTCTGGCGCGCTAGTTCGCAGCACGCCCATGCCGACCGCGTTGAGCGGCTCGAACCATCGCCTCGTCGCGAGCGGCACGGCAACCTCCGAAGGCTTCATCACCCGTTCGGGTGACGGCAAATTCCTGGTGCTCACCGGCTACGACGCCTCGGTGCCGTTCACGGGCGGGCTCGCGGGTTCCGCCTCGGCCACGACACCGCGCGTGATCGCGCGCGTCGACGCGGCCGGCAACGTCGACACCACGACCGCGCTCACGGACGCCGCGAGCGCCAACAATCCGCGCTCGGCCGCGAGCTCGGACGGCATGAATTTCTGGTTCGGCGGCGCTTCGGGCGGCGTGCGCTTCGCCACGCTCGGCGGCTCGACCTCGTTGCAACTCAGCACCACGGTCGCGAACGTGCGCCAAGTCGAGATCTACGGCGCGCAGCTGTTCGTCTCTGACTCGTCGGGTTCGACGGTGCGCGTGGGCATGGTCGGCGCGGGCTTGCCGATGACCGCGGGACAAACGATCACGAACCTTTCGGGCATCGTTGCCAGCGCGGGCAGCCCGTACGGCTACTTCCTCGCTGATTTGGATCCGGGAACGCCTGGCCTCGACGTGCTGTACGTCGCGGACGATTCTTCGGGCCTGACCAAGTACTCGCTGATCGGCGGCACTTGGACCGCCGCAGGCACGATCGGCACGGGCGCGGACGCATACCGCGGGCTCACCGGCGTGGTTTCAGGAACCAGCATCAGCTTGTATTCGACGCGCAAGGGCGGCAGCGGCGCGACCGGCGGCGGTGAGCTCGTGAGCATCGTCGACGACAGCGGCTACGGTGGTTCGCTGACTTCGAGCCCAACCCTGCTCGTGACCGCCGCGACCAACACCGCATTCCGCGGAGTTACGCTAGCCGCCACGCCCTAGCTTCCGCTCCGCCTCGCTTTGGCGTATTGCGCGGTAACGTAAATGTCACGAAGTCGTGCGCTTTCGAGCGTGCGGCTTCGGCATGCTGGAACGCCCGGGAGTGCACGAGCGGTGAAGCAGAGGCCTGCGATCGACCTGGAGCTTGCGCTGGCGGCGCTGCTCAGCTTGCTTCTGCTCGCGGTGTTCCTCGCGGTTCCATTCTTGCCGATGGTCGATTTGCCGCAACACGCCGCGCAAATCAGCATCTGGCAGCGACTGTCCGATCCGAGCTCGGTCGAGTCCGCCGTGTTCGAGCTGAACCTGCGCACGCCGTACATCGGCTCGTACGTCGCTGCGCGGTTGTTGGCTCCGCTCTTCGGCGTGCTGCCCGCGCTCAAAGTCGTGATCTGGGCTTCGGTCGTGGGGCACTTCGCGGCCTTCGACTTGCTCGTGCGCACGCTCGGGCATCGGCGTTGGTTGAGCTTGCTGGGCTTGCCGCTCGGACTCGGTTACGGGTTTTATTTTGGGTTCGTGAGCTTCATCGGCGCATTGCCGTTCGGGCTGCTCGCGATTTCACTCGCGCTGCGCCAGCGCGACGCGCCGAGCATTCGTAACGGCGCGCTGCTCGCGCTCGCCCTGTGCGCCACGCTCGCGACGCACGGCTTCGCCTTCGGCATGACGAGCGCGATGATCGCGCCGTTGCTCTTGCGCGGCAAAGGCTCGCTCGTCGCGCGCTTCGCGCCGTTCGTCGTGCCCGCCCTGCTCGTCGTGGTCTGGCTCATGCCGGGCTCCTCCGGTCGCAGCATCGGGCTCACGATTTGGGATCCGCGCTTGCTCGACCTAGTGCAGATCCCAGCGCTTTGGCTGGCCGCATCCGGCGCCGATCATTTGGCCTTTCTGTTCGGCTGCTTGATTTTGATTCTGGTGCTGCTGTCGCTCGGTCGTCCGAGTCGCATGCCGGAGCGTTACTTGCCGCTCGCGTTCATGCTCGGGGCTTATTGTTTGTTTCCGCTCGCGCTCGGCGGATTCGGCCCGCTGCATCCGCGCTTCGCGGCGTTCATCGTGCCGGCTTTGCTCCTGGCATTCGAACCGGGAGTGGAAGCGGAGCGCTCGATGCTGCCGGGCCTCGTCGCCGCGACTTGCGTCGCTTGGTTCGGGCTGTTCGTGCATCGTTTGCTCGCGTTCGAGCGCGAAACTCGGCCGATCGCGGATTTCGTCGCGGGCATGCCCGCAGGACTCAGCATTCGTCCGATCGTGTTCGAGCGCACGAGCGAAGCATTTCCGGCGCTGCCCGCGCTGCTCCACCTGTCCGCGTACTACGTGCCGGAAAAGGCTGGCCGCCAGGGCTATTCCTTCGCCATGTATCCGACCAGCGTGATCCGCTACCGAGCCGGCATTATCCCGACGATGGATCGCGGCGCGGAGTGGAACCCGGATGGATTTTCTGCCGAAGCCGAGCTCGATCAATACGATTGTTTTTTGGTGCACAGCGCGAGCGATCGTTCGTTCCAGCTTTTCGGAGCGCGCGCGAGCGAGCTAAGCTTGGCTTTTCACGAGGCAGGTTGGTGGGCCTACCTCGGCCGCTCGGCGCGAGCCGAGTGGAATGCACACGATCACTCAGGGATGGTCCATGACGAGCCGTTGGTTTTCAGTCGTTCCCAATGATGCAGAAGCAAATCTGGCGCCCGCATCTGGCCGCCGCGTGCATGCCGACTCGGACATTCGCGAGCTCGGCGCGCGCGCCGGAGCCGAGCCGGAGATTTCGCTGGCCGATTTTCGGCGCTACTTTCCGCACTCGCCGACCGCGCTCGTGATCAAAGAGTGCGCGCGCTTGTCCGTCGTGCGCCGCTATCCGTGCCCCGGCCCAGTGCTGGACGTGGGTTGCGGTGACGGCTTGTTCGCGCGCATCGCCTTCGAAGACGCCGAAGTTTGGGGCATCGACATCGACGCCAAAGAGGGACGCTGGGCTTCGGCCAGCAAAGCGTACGCACAGGTCATTTTGGGTGATGTCACTCGCGCGCATCTACCCGAATCATTTTTCGCGACCTGCGTCGCCAATTGTTCGCTCGAGCACGTGCCACGCATCGATCTCGCGCTGCAAACGATCAAAAAATCGCTCTTGCCGGGCGGCCTCGCGTATCTCTTCGTGCCGAACGCGGAGTGGGCGAGTCAGCTATTGAGCGTGCGGCTGTGCAAGCAGCTCAGAGTGCCGTTCTTGGGGCTCCAAATTCAAGACTCGATCGATCGACTATTCCGCCATCATCACTTGTACGACGAGCGCGGCTGGAGCCGAGTCGTGACGGACGCCGGGCTCGAGCTGGTCGCGATCGAACCGGTGTTGTCGACCGCGACGACCGTGGCGTTCGAAGCATTCCTTTTGCCGTCGCTGGCCGGGCTCGTGAACAAGCACCTGACCACGCGCTGGACGAATTTTCCGAATCTGCGTCGCGCTTTGGCTCGTCCGGTATTCGAGGCCGTCAACGCGATCATGCAGCGCGCGGGGGACGCGCCGACTGCTGAATTTTTCATCGCCGCGCGGCGTCCGGAACGCTGAATGGAAGAAGTCGACTATTTCTCCAACCATCGCCTGAAGCTGCGCTTTCCCTGGCGGCTCTATCACGGCCCGATCGTGCACGAGCTCGAGCACGCGCTCGGTCGCACCGACGGTGCGGACGTCTTGAACCTCGGCTCCGGTCCTTTCTTCGAGCTGAGCGAGTTGCCGCAGCAAAAAAAGCGCTTCACCCTGTGTGACATCGATCCGCGCGCGCTCGAGCTCGCGCAGCGCATGCACGGCGCGGCGTTGGTCGGGGCGGACACCGTCGCCGCGGAAGCGCCGCTGCCGTACCCGGACGCGCGCTTCGACGCGGTCGTGTCGATGGATGTCGTGGAGCACGTGCCCGAGCCGCAGCCGTGGGTCGAGGGTGCGCTGCGCGTGCTCAAGCCCGGCGGCTTGTTGTTTTTGACCACGCCGAACTACGCTTCCTACTCGCTCCGCGCGCTCGAAAATACCGTGCTCGAGTTGATTGCGCGGAAACAGGGGTTCAGCCGCAAGAAGCTCCACCCGAGCAAACTCGACGCCGACAAGCTCACGCGGCTACTCACTCGAGCCGGCGCGCGTGACGTCGAGATCAAGCCAATCTCGTTCGGTTGGGTGCTGGCCGCCTTCGCCCGGCGCTGAGCTCAGGCGTTGCGCGCGGCGCGGAGCTTCGTCGCGCTGAGCGCGTTCGCCTGCCGCGCGAGCTCGAGCGCGAGCGCAAGTCCGTACGTTTGGCGCGCGCTGAGGTATTCGAACGTGATCGCGAATTCATCGTCGCGATGCCAGGCCACGATGCCCGGCAGCTCGAACTCGATGTGCCGATCGCGCAGGGCGATCGTCACGCCGACCTCTGCACCGATCGACGGGAGCACCGAGCTCGCGAGCAACATATCTGACAAGCTGAATTCGATCAGCGTGACCGAACGCAAGCTGTGTCTGCTTTCGGTGCGCAGCCGCACGAGCGCGCCGGGCTGGACGCGTACGCGATCGGTTCGTTGGTAAACTCCACTGACGTGCCTGGACATCAGCTTCATTCGTAACTCGAGTCGATGGCGGCGCGCGCTGCAAAATCGCGCAAAGTTCGATCCTTTTTCGATCCCAACCCGTGACGCTCGACTCAGCGCGCGATGCCATGAAACGCAGCCGAAAAGCCGGGACACTGGCCCGACGCTCGGCCGGTGCACGAGCATTCGCGCCAGACGAACTTTGCGCGCGGCGTTCGAAAATTGCGCGCGCGATCGTCGCCGCTTCATCGCCGATAAGTTCGGCTCTCGTCACCAACCCGCGCGCGATCTGCTGCATACGTGGCGCCTCGAAGTGGAGGAGGAGAGCATGGTGCGTTTTCGATCTTTGATCTTGGTTTCTTCGTTCGTTGCGTTGGCGGCTTTCGCCGGTTGTTCGAGTGAAGGTGACGACACCGCGGCGAGCGGTGGCTCGTCGGGCAACGCGGGCTCGGCCGGCAAAGGCAGCGCGGGCGAAGCCGGTGAGCCGAGCGCGGCGGGCGCTTCGACCACGACGCCGACCGGCTCGGCTGGTGAAGGCGGCGCTGCTGGCGAAGGCAACGTGACGCCGTTTTTGACGCTCGACGGCACGGAGCCCCTGATCATCGGTCACCGCGGCTTGCCCGGTTTGCATCCCGAGGAGACCGAAGTCTCCTACGATGCGGCCGCGGACGCCGGCGCGGATTCGCTGGAAGAAGACCTGCATTTGAGCAAGGACTGCGTGCTCGTCGCGCGGCACAATCCGTGGCTCAGCGACAACACCAACATCGCGACCGTCGCGACGACGAACGCTTCGTTCATGGCGCGCAAGCGCACCAAGCCCGGCGAGTTGATTGACGTCACATACGACTACACGACCGTCGGCGGCCCGGCCGCGTACCTGAGCGACTCGCACGATCCCTTGCACGAACTCGTGGTCGATGGCGAAGAGCACGTGAACGATTGGTCGATCACGGATTTTACCGTCGACGAGCTGAAGATGCTCGGCGGCACCACCTACGACGACGCAGCCGAGCGCCCGAAAGCCGAGAACGGCCTCTATCCGATCCTGACGATGCAGGAGATCTTCGACATTCGCACGGCCAAGGCCAAATCGACCGGCCGCGTGATCTCGGTCTATCCCGAATCCAAGAACCCGTACTGGAACAACGAGCAAGCCAAGGCAAATGGCTGCGGCACTGGCGATCATCCGTTCGAAGACGCGATCGTCAAGCTCATCACCGACAACAAGATGAACACGGCGGATTCGCCGATCTTCGTCCAGAGCTTCGATCCCGAGAGCCTCAAATACATGCGCTCGATCGGGCTCGCGACCAAGGTCGTGCAGCTGATCGACGCGGACGACTACGACAAAAAAACCGGCGATATGATCTACGTCTCGGACGACGTTTACAATTTCATCGAC
>DATATR010000188.1:0-16689 GCA_036268695.1 Polyangiaceae bacterium
GATCAAAGGTGGCTGGAGCTGGGATAGCCGGTTTTCGTGCGTGGCCTCGTCATTCAACGTGGAGCTCGAAGCGGAAGCGCGTGCCGTCGTGCTCCGCTTCTTGCCGAGCGAGTGGTCGTCGAAGACGATCGCCGGCGCGCCGCCCGCGCTCCGGGAAGTAGCTGAAGCGACCGGTGGCGTGCGCACCGATCAGCGGCTCTTCACCGGTGACACCTCAGGGCGCCTCGTCGGGTACGGCTTGTGGTGGCCATGGGGAGACGAGATCACGATCTCGCTGCGCATCGGTCTCGGTGGCTACGTGCTCGACCCGGACATGAATCGCTTGCGTGAAGTGTTCGGCACCGCAGACTAAGCGCGGTCATGTCTCTGGTCGAACTTCGGGTGCCGTCCCGGAATCGGAAGCAGCGCTCGAGCGCAGGCTTCCTGCCGACTACACGCGCCGAGCTCGACGAACGCGGCATCGCCGAGCTCGACATTCTGATCGTCACGGGCGACGCGTACGTCGATCATCCGGCGTTCGGCCCCGTCTTGATCGCGCGCTTCCTCGAAGGTCGCGGTTTCAAGGTCGGTCTCGTCGCGCAGCCGGATTGGCACTCGCCGGCGGATATCGCGCGCATGGGCCGGCCGAGGCTGTTCGTCGGAGTGACCGCGGGCAACCTCGATTCGATGCTCAACAAGCTCACCGCGCAAAAGAAGATGCGCAGCGAGGATCAATACTCGCCGAACGGCCAAACCGAGGCCCGCCCGAATCGCGCGAGCATCGTTTATTCGAACTTGTGTCGCCAGGCATTTCCCGGTTTGCCAATCGTGCTCGGCGGGATCGAAGCGTCGCTACGCCGGATCGCGCATTACGACTATTGGTCGGACTCGGTGCGTCGTTCGATTTTGCTCGACGCCAAGGCCGACCTGTTGGTGTTCGGCATGGGCGAACGCGCGGCGTGGGAAATCGCGCGCCGGCTCGCGGCAGGCGAACCGGTCAGCGCACTCACGGACGTGCGCGGCACCGCCCACGTCAAAAATAACCCCGCGGAGTGGGAGCCGATCGCGGCCGATCCGAGCCGCTTCGTGCGCGACGGCAAAGTCGTCGTCTTGCCAGCTTACGAAGAGGTTGCGCGCGACAAACGCGCGTTCGCCGCGATGTCCCGACAATTCCAATTCGAGACCAACGCGCACAACGGTCGGCCGCTCTTGCAAGTGCACGGCAAGCAAGCGGTGTACTTCAATCCACCCGCATTGCCGCTCGCCGAAAACGAGATGGACGGCCTATACGATTTGCCGTTTTTGCGCCGCCCGCATCCAGACTACGACGGAAAGCGCATTCCCGCGTACGACACGGTCAAGGAATCGATCGTGACGATGCGTGGCTGTTTTGGCGGCTGCACCTTTTGCAGCATCACCGAGCACGAGGGGCGAATCATTCAGAGTCGCTCGGCGGAGAGCGTGCTGCGCGAAGTGCGCCAGCTGTCGCGCATGGCCGGTTTCAGCGGCGTGATTTCGGATGTCGGTGGCCCGACCGCGAACATGTACAAGATGTCGTGCAAGGACGAACGCACGGAAAGCGCGTGCCGCAGGCTCTCCTGCGTGCATCCGGGCGTTTGCGAAAACTTGCGCACCGATCACGATCCGTTGATCGAATTGCTGCGCAAAGTGCGCGCGGAAAAAGGCGTCAAGCGCGTCTTCATTGCTTCCGGCGTGCGCTACGATTTGGCCGAACGGAGCCCGGAATTCATTCGAGAGCTTGCCGAGCATCACACGGGCGGCCAAGTGTCGGTCGCGCCCGAACACACGAACCCGGAAGTCTTGAAGAAGATGAAGAAGCCGGGCATCGAAGTGTACGAGCGCTTCGCGCAGGCTTTTTGCCAAGCCAGCGAAGCCGCCGGCAAGGATCAATACCTGGTGCCGTATTTCATTACCGGGCACCCGGGCTCAACCCTTGTCGACACGATCGAGCTCGCGCTGTACCTGAAGCGACAGAATCTGCGCCCGCGGCAAATTCAAGATTTCATCCCGACGCCGATGGCGATCGCGACCGCGATGTATCACACCGGCATCGATCCGCTCACGAGCGAGCCCGTGTATACCGCCCGCGATTTACGCGAGAAGCGCATGATGAAGGCATTGATTTTTTGGTGGGACGCGGCACACCACCCGCTCGCGCGCGAAGCGCTCAAAAAAGCCGGTCGCGCGGACTTGATTGGCCGCGGCCCGCAGCACTTGGTGCCGCCAGACTACGGCGTGTCCACGCCGCTCGCGCCGGGTCGCGGCGTGCGCGCCGCGGGTCGCGTTCGCAACAAACCGGGCTCGCAGAGCAAACCCCCGGCGCGCTCGCGCTGAGCTCAGCTTTGCGCCCGCGCGAGGCTGTCTTTGATCCGCTTGCGACGCGCGAGCAGGAACAATAGGTGCCCGGTATAAAAACGCCGCAGTGTGCGTCTGCTGATTGCCGGCGCTTCTTCGCTGCCAGCTAGAGTCTTTTTGCAATCACTCGCGACGCACAAGAGCAGCTGAATTTCTCGCCCAGAAAACCAGTTCGATAGTACCGAACCGAGCTCGCCGAAGGGCTTCTTCGGGTCGCCACGCTTGACGATCATCGTGCGAATTTCTTGGCGTGTCAGCCGATCGAACGGCGGGCTGGCAGTTGGACCTGAAAACAGCGCGGCGAAGTTGGCTTCGTCGATTTCGCCCTTCGGATCGAACGAGCCGGTGTCGAATGGGTGTTTGCCGCGCGCGATGTCTCGCACCGAAACACGTGTCGACGGTTTGCCTTGCGTGAGGTAGCCGAGAAATAAATTGATCAAAATCGTGAGTAGCGTTGCGATCAACACACCGACACCAACGCCGCGCAGACCGCGGAATGTTTGCGTCATCGTGATTTCGCCGTCGCCGTCGGGATCGAAATAACTGACGTGTCGTTCGAGTGGAGTGAGTGGTTCGCTGTCTGACATCGGCCCCTCGGAAATCACGCGAGCATCACATTTGCCGAAGCGGAAAAAAAGGCCTTGAAATAATAACCATGCTCGACCCGATTCCGATCGTCGCTCGCGATTTTCAGCCAAATCCTGGCGCAATCGAGATTGGAACTTGGTGGAGAGTCCGTATGACCGCCCTCGGCGCGTCTCGAACGGACTTCGGCTCTTGCGGCGCGAGTTCGGCTCTCGCTATGGTTCATGCTTTCGAAAGAGGTCAGTGTGCCGGTGACTCGCGCGTCGATAGAGTTCGGAGGCACTGAGCGCTTCGTGCTCGATGGCCGCATCGGCGAAGGCGGCATGGGCGTCGTGTACCGCGCGCGCGATAGCGAGACCGCCGTGCCCGTCGCGCTGAAGACGATGGCCTACGTGGAGCCTGCGGCGCTGCTTCGCTTCAAGAACGAGTTTCGCGCGCTGGCCGACATTTCGCACCCGAACGTGGTTCAGCTCTACGAGCTCGTGAGCGAAGGCGAACACTGGTTCTTCACCATGGAACTGCTCGACGGCGTGGATTTTCTGCGCTGGGTGCACCACGGCGAAGCTGAGTCGATCGAGCTTCGCCCGCTGCTCACGCCATGGCCCGAGCCAGGCCAGACCTGGGATTCGGTCTCGCCCACCTTGGACGCAGCGCAACTGCCCGAGGCCACTTCATCGAGCTCGGGAGTGATGAGCGCGACCCGCGCTCCCGGCGCGGTGCGGCTATGCGACGTGGATCGGCTGCGTCCAGCTCTGCGCCAGTTGGCCGAAGGCGTGTGCGCGATTCACGCGGCCGGCAAATTGCATCGCGACATCAAGCCGTCGAACGTGCTCGTGACGCGGGATGGTCGCGTGGTGCTGCTCGATTTCGGCGTGGTCGGCGATCTGGCGAGCGCTCGCGACAATCCGCGGATTGAAGATCAAATCCTCGGCACGCCCGCGTACATGGCGCCAGAGCAAGCGCGCGGCGCTCCGGCTGGAACGCCCGTCGATTGGTACGGCGTCGGCGTCATGCTGTACGAAGCGCTGACCGATCGCTTGCCATTCGACGGCAGCCCACAAGATATCCTGTTCAGCAAGCAAGGCGCGCAAGCAGTGCGGCCGAGCGAAATCGTC
The DNA here is from genome assembly GCA_036268695.1 of Polyangiaceae bacterium. Lineage (GTDB taxonomy): Bacteria > Myxococcota_A > Polyangia > Polyangiales > Polyangiaceae > PMG-095. The sequence continues at coordinate 4,056 of DATATR010000188.1, forward strand.
GAAGGCGTGCCCGCGGATCTCGACGATTTGTGCTTGGATTTGCTGCACCCGGATCCGCGAAAGCGCCCGCGCGGCGAGGATGTGCGACGCCGCCTCGCGCACGGTGAGGAATCCGCCACGCGCGGATCGCATCCGGCGCTCACGACTGGCGCGCAGCGGCTGTTCGTCGGGCGCAAAGAGCAGCTCGATTTGCTCGACTCCGCCTTCGCGAGCAGCGCTGCTGGCCGCGCCGTGGTCGTGCAGATATCGGGCCGTTCCGGGATGGGCAAGACCACACTCGCGCAGCGATTCCTGAACCGCGCGAGCAGGGATCGCGGTGCACTCGTGCTCTCCGGGCGTTGTTTCGAACGCGAAGCTCTGCCGTTCAAGGGCATGGACAGCGTGGTCGACGAACTCAGTCGTTTTTTGAGCGCGACCCCGCCGCGCGACATCGAAGAGCTCATGCCCGCGGGCATGCATTACCTCGCGCGCATCTTCCCGGTCTTGCACGCGGTGCCATGCATGGAGAGCGTGCCGCAACCCGCGCACGAAATCGTCGAACCAATCGAGCTCCGCAAGCGCGCTTTCGCCGCGCTAAAAGAACTTCTGTGCACGCTCGGCAGCGAGCAGCCCCTCGTGCTGCACATCGATGACGTGCAATGGAGCGACATCGACAGTCTGGTTTTGTTGGGGGAGCTCCTGGAGCCGCCGAACGCGCCGACGATGCTGCTCTTGTGCGGCTTCCGCGAAGAGCTGCGCCACAAAAGCCCGATTTTACGCGAGCTCTTCGCGCTGTTCGAACGGCTCGGTCGCAGCGTGGACGTGCGCGAGCTCGTCGTGGATCAGCTCTCGAACGAAGAAGCCGTCGAGCTTGCCACGCTAGCGCTCGACGGCGAACAGGCGACGCCTTCGGAACTCGCTCGCGCAATCGCGCTCGAGTCACACGGCGTGCCGATCTTCGTCTCCGAGCTCGCGCAGTGGCAACGCGAACGTCGCGCGCGCGGTGATGCAGACGCGGAACAAGCGCGCAGAGTTTCGCTCGAACAGGTGATTCAAAATCGCGTCGCCGATCTGCCCGCGGATGCGAGCTCGCTGCTCGAAGTGCTGGCCGTGGCGAATGGCCCTGTGGCATACACGCTGGCCGAGCAGGCTGTCGGCATCACGCGCAACGACGCGCTGCGCGCACGGCTTCGGGCGGCGCGGCTCGTGCGTACGTTTCGCGCGGATGGCCGCGAGTTCGCCGAAACTTATCACGCCCGCGTGCGCGACAGCGTGGTCACGGCCCTATCGGCCGAGCGTCTCCGTGCTTGCCACGGTTCGCTGGCTCGCGCGCTCGAGGCGAGCGGCAATGCGGATCCCGAGGCGCTGGTCGAGCACTATCGTGGCGCGGGCGAGCGAGAAAACGCGCGAAAACACGTGCTCACCGCCGCACGAGCCGCCGAAAATGGCTTGGCCTTCATGCGCGCCGCGCGGCTCTATCGCACCGCGATCGAGCTCGGCGCGGATCGACCGAAGAGCGATCTGCTCGCCTCGGTCGGGGATGCGTTGGTCAATGCGGGCCGCAGCTCGGAAGCTGCGGATGCGTATCTCGAAGCGGCGCAAGCGGCGCCGAGCGAAGGCGCGGTCGAGTTGCAAAGACGCGCAGCCGAGCATCTTCTAAAGAGCGGGCGCGACACCGAGGGCCTCGCGGTGTTGCGCGAAGTGCTTGCGGCTGTCGAATTGAGTTATCCGGAATCTGCGCCGGCGGCGCTGGCCTCGTTGCTCTATCACCGCGCGCGGCTGCGTTTGCGCGGATTTTCCTTCAGCCCCACTCCGGCCGAACGATGCACTCCGCATGCGCTCGCACGTGTCGACGTCGCATTTTCGGCGACGGCGGGGCTTGCGATGGTGGACGTGATCCGCGGCGCGGATTTCGGCGCGCGCCAGCTCGTGCTCGCTCTCGACAGCGGCGAGCCGATCCGCATCTGCCGCGCGCTGGCGTTCGAAGCCGGCAACGCGGCCGCGGTCGGCTCCGGCTCGCGCGACCGCATCGAACGCTTGGTGCGCACAGCGGAGGGGCTCGCGCTGCGCAGCCAAGATCCGCACGGCACCGCGCTGGCGAAGGTCGCAGCTGGGCTGGTGCGCGCGTTCTCCGGCGAATGGCGCAGCGCGCAGCGCATGCTCGATGAAGCAGAAATCATCCTGCGTGAGCGTTGCCGTGCGGTGACCTGGGAACTCACCAACACCCAAGCTTGGTCCTGCAATTCGTTGATCTTGTGTGGCGATCTGCGCGCGGCCGCCGAGCGCGTGCCGGCGATCGTACGCGAAGCCACGGAGCGCTCCGATCGCTTCGCACTGATGCACATGATCTATCCGGCGTGCATCACGGCGCTCGCAGCAGACGACGTCGAGCGCGGCTGGCGCGTGGCGACGGACGATTCGACCTTTCGATCTTGCGAGCCTGGTCGTTTCACGGCGGGTCACTGGGGTCGATTGATCTCGACCCAGTCCGTGCACCGCTATCGCGGGGAGGGGAAACGCGCCGCGGCGTTCGTCGAAAATGAGTGGCCCGGGCTCGTTTCTTCGCAGTTCTTGCGCGTGCACTTGATGCGCGTGTTCTCCGAGTTCGAGCGCGCGTTGAGCCTCATTTCCGCGCTCGACGAAGGCAGCCTCGACCGCGACTTGGAGCGCGCCGCAGAGCGATCGGCGAAGCGCGTGCTCGGCGACAGCCCCGAGTACGCCGAGCCAATGGGGCGATACGTTGCGGGCTGCCTCGCAGCGGTTCGCGCTGATCGCGACCGCGCGCTGGTCGAGTTCGAGCGCGCAGCGTCTGGCCTCGCCGCCGTCGACATGGGATACCTCGCGTTGTGCGCACGACAACGCTACGCTGAGCTACTCGGCGCTGACAGCGGGCGCGAACTCATGAAAAAATGTCACGAAGATTTCGGCGCGCGCGGCGTGGTCGACATCAATGCTTGCTTGATGATGAGCGCGCCAGGCTTTCGGAAATTGAGCGCATGAACCGTTCGCGCCCTGCCTCGCGTGAGGCCCTATTTGCCGGGAAATCCGTGGTCGTCACGGGCGCGGCGAGCGGCATCGGCCGTGCTGCCGCACTCGCATTCGCGCGCCAGCGAGCCGAGCTCTTCGTGTGCGATCTGCCGGGTTCGGATTTGCCGGCGCTCGAACGCGCGCTTTCCGAAGCAGGCGCGACGAGCGCGCTCGGGCTCGCGGTCGACGTCGGTTCGCGCGAGCAGATGGCGGCCTTCGCAGAGCGGGTTTGCCAAAAGACGGCGCCGGACGTGCTCGTGAACAATGCGGGCGTCGGCTTGTCCGGTGGCTCGCTCGACACGACGCTCGAGGATTGGGAATGGGTGCTGCGCGCGAATCTATGGGGAGTCGTGCATGGGTGCCATTTCTTTGCTCCGAAGATGGCCGAGCGCGGGCGCGGACAAATCGTGAACATTGCTTCGGCCGCGGGCTTCTATAACTCGGCGACGATGGCCGCTTACGGCACCAGCAAATACGCAGTGGTCGGCTTTTCGGAGGCTTTGCGCGCGGAGCTTCGGTCGCGCGGCGTTGGTGTGTCCGTGGTTTGCCCGGGTTTCATCAACACGCCGATCATCGAGCGCATGCGCGTGCGCGGCTCCGCCGATCCCGAGCGCGAGCGCCGAGATGTGCTTCGCTTCTACCAACGGCGCAATTACGCGCCCGAACGCGTCGCGGACGCGATTCTCAAGGCAACCCAAAAAAATCCCGCACTGCTTCCGGTTACGCCGGAAGCATGGGCGCTCTATTTATTGCAGCGCGCGGCGCCGAGCTTCAGTCACCGCCTGGTCGACGGCCTACAGGCGCTGTTGAACGCGAGACCGCGAGAGCGAACGTGAAGATCGAACATCGACGCGTCAACGTCGGCAGGCTCGAGCTCTACGTGGCCGAAGTCGGAGCCGGACAGCCCGTGCTGATCTTGCATGGATTTCCCGCATATTGGGCCGATTTCAGCGAGCAAATGCTGGCGCTCGCGAACGCCGGTTACCGCGCGATCGCGCCGGATTTGCCTGGCTACGCCGAGTCCGACAAGTTGCCGCACACGCTCGACTATCGCTCGACGCTGCTTACGGCCGATCTCGCCTCGTTGATTCGCGCGCTCGGTTTGCAGTCGGCGCACGTGGTCGGTCACGATTGGGGCGGCACGCTCGCGTATTGCTTGGCCTCGGAATATCCCGAGCTCGTGACTCGATTGGTCGTGCTCAACGCCGGGCACCCGGAATTGTTTCGACTCGCGCTCCGTCACTTCGAGCAGATTCGTCTGTCTTGGTACATGTTCCTATTTCAGTTGCCGTGGCTGCCGGAGTGGTTGGTGCAGAGGCGCGTCGCGCTGACTATCGCGCTGCGCGGCATGTTGGTGCGCAAAGCCGGGATGTCGGACGCCGAGCTCGATCGCTACGTCGCGGCGATGCGCACGAAAGGGGCCGCGCACGCGGCCGTCAGCTACTACCGGGCCGCGTTTCGTGCACCGGTACGCGCCGAGCGGGTGATCTCGCAACGCACGCTCGTGCTCTGGGGCGAACAAGACAAGGCACTGTCCGCGCGGCTCTTGCTCACGAACTTGAGCGAGCACGTGCCGAACTCGAGCGTCGAACGTTTTGCCGGCGCAGGGCACTGGTTACACCGGGATTTACCGGAGATCGTGAATCAGCGGCTGTGCGCATTCTTCGCTTCATGAAGTGAGTTCCAGAGCGACAAAAGTTTTCCGGCGCTCTGTTCATCTGCTCAGGAGCGTACGGCCGGTGCCGAATGCGAGCCCGCGTGCGCAAAACCGATCTCGAAAATGTAGGTGCATGAGCGCTCGACCGAGCGAATGCGAGCTCGGCGAGTGTCACACGGGATAGTGCGCAACTTGCGGATAGGTCTGATAGTCTTGCGGGTTCGAACATGTCCACGATCCCTCCGACTGCGGAAGGCCGTCGTCGACCCGTCAGCGTACTTGCACTGAAGCTGTGGGAGATCGCCGAGGCCCTCGAGCAACGCCTAGACAATCCGGCGGAAGTGCTCGAGATGCTGGTAACGGCGGTGGCGAAGGGCGAGCAACCCGTCGATGCCTGGCAACGCCTGCACGCAGCTGCCGCGCGTCACGACAAGGTGGCTGAGCTCGCGTTTGCGTACGAGCAAACGCTTTCCGAAAAGCGCGTCAAGTTGCTGCAGCCCGAACAGCAAGCGTTCGTGTATTTGCGCGCGGCCGAATTTTTTGCCGAAGCGCTCGGCGACGCGGAAGCGGCGATCAATCACGCGAGCCGCGCAGCGCAGGCGGTGCCGGGGCATCCAGAAGCATTCGCGCTGCTCGAGAACCTGCTGCGCCAGACCGGCGATGCCCTGAAATTGGCCGAATTGTACGTCGACGCCAGCGCTCGCGAGAGCGATCTCGGCCGTCGCGATCTGTTTTTGCACGAGGCTTCTGAGCTGCTCAAGACGGCCAACGGCAGCGAAGAAAAAACGATCGAGATTGGTCAACGCGTGTTGCGACTCGATCCGAGTCGCGAGGACGTGCGTTCGGTCGTCGTGCAACGCTTGATCGCGCGCGGCCGGCACAAGGACGTCGTCGATCTGCTCGAGCAGGCGCTGCGCCGCGATCCGCCGCCGTCGCCAGAAGAAGCCACGCTGCTCCGCGAATGGCTGGTCGATTTGTGCCTGTCCGAGCTCAAGGATTCGACGCGCGCGCTCGGCCATGTCGAGGGTTTGCTCGCGGTCCAACCGGATCACGCGATGGCGCTGAAATCCGCGGAAACGCTGCTGGAAAATCGCAGCGTGTCGCTGCGCGCGGCAGCCGCTTTGTCTGATGCCTACGAGAAGACCGGCCGCACCGATCGCGCGATCGCGATGCTCGGCGTCGAACTGAAGCAAGTGCGCGGACCGCGTCGGGTCGAAGTCCAGCGCCGGCTCGGCATCCTGCGTCAGGACGCGTTGAACGATCCGGCGGGCGCACTCGAGTTACTCGCACCGGTCGTCGCCGGCGACCCAGGGGACGATGCGTTACGTCGTCGCTTCGTCGGGCTCAGCTTGAGCCTGAATCAACCGGAGCAGGCGGCGCGGCTGCTCGCGCGAGCGCTGCAAACGAGTCGCGATTTGAGCGTGCGGGCGCGTGTCGGCGTCGACGTGGGTCACGTCTATTTGAAGACGGGCGACGTGAAGCGCGCACAAGCGGCGTTCCAACAAGTGATCGAAGCCGGCAACGACGATACCGCGGTGCTCGAAGCTGCCAAGCAGCTGTCCGACTTGTACGCCGAATCCGGCGAGCGCAAGCAACTCGTGACCGTGCTCGAACGCGTCGTGTCGCTCGAGCCCGAAAAGGAGCCACGGCAAGCCGCGGCACGCCGCCTGGCTCGCTTGTGCGATGGCGACGGCGGTGATCCCGCGCGCGCGATCATTGCGTGGCGCGCGCTGATCGGTTCGCCCTGGACGGACGAAGCCTTGCGCCGCTTGGAAGCGCTGTACACCGAGGCCTCGGACGACGAAGGCCTGTCCGATGTGCTCTTTCATCGCGCGGAGCGCACCAAGGAACCGGCGGAGGCGCGTAAGCTCGCGTTTCAAGCGGCTGAGCTCGGTTCGGCGCGCACGCGCGATCCCGAAGCGGCGCTCGCGGCTTGGCAAAAGCTCGCCGATCGTTATGGTCCGTCGCGCGAGATCCATGAACGGATCGTGCCGTTACTCGAGCAAGCGCAACGCTACGCTGAATTATCGAGCGTGCTCGAACGCGAAGCGCAGCTGCTCGAGGGCGCCGAGCGCGTCGCGCTCTTGCTCAAGCTCGGTCAGCTGCGACTCTCGCGGCTCGGCGATCCGCTCGGCGCGCTGGCAGCATTTCGCAGTGTGCTCGAGCTCGACCCGAATGATCGCGCGGCGCGCGCTGCGGTCGAAAAGTTGCTCAGCGTGGGCGAAGCCCGGCTTCCCGCGGCTAACGTGCTCGAACCGTTGTTCCGGCGTGAAGAGCCGGGCACTGGGCTTTTGCGCGTGCTCGAGACGCGCGCGGAGTTCAGCGCCGAGCCGAGCTCGGCTTTGTCGGCGCTGGACGAAGCGGCAACGCTCAGCGAAACCGTGCTGAAGGATCCAGAGCGGGCGCTCGAACTCGCGGGTCGCGCGCTCGTGATTGCGACCGAGCAAGCGCCCGATCAAATTGCATCGCGGCTCGTGCAGCTGCATCGCCTGGCGGGGACGAGCGGCAACAGCGCAAAGCGCGCAGAAGTGCTGGCTCAAGCGCTCGGCAATCGCTCGCTCGAATCGCCTGCGCTGCTCGAGTTGGCCAAGGCGACTGGCGAAGCGCTCGCCGCCGCCGGCGACATCGCACGAGCCGTCGAGGTCTATCGGCGCGCGCTGGCGCATGACTCGTCGCGTGAGCTGATGCAGCGCGTGGACGAGCTCTTGACGGAGCAAGGTGCGCCGGGTGAGCGCTTGACGCTGTACGTCTCGGCGCTGGAGCAAGAAAAAGATCCGGCGCGTCGCCGCGAGCTGCTCCACCGCATCGCGCTCTTGCAACGTCGCGAGCTCGGCGATCCTGCGGCTGCGATCGCAACTTGGCGCCGCGCGGTCGCCGAAGATCCGCGCGATCTGGTCTTGCACCAGGCGCTCGCCGATGCGCTCGGCGAGGCGGGAGATTTGGGCGGACTATATCAAGAGCTCCTGCGCGTGCTGCCGCTGCTCGATCAAGAACGCAAGCACGTGACGCTGCTGAAGTTGGCTGAGGTCGCGACTCAAAAAGGCGACGGCGTGAGCGCGCTCGCGCACTATCGCGAGCTCGTCAGCGCGAGCGATCTCTCGGACGACGTGCTGGAAAACGTGGAGCAGCTCGCGCGCGAGCAAAATGATGGCCAGACCGTGCGCGCGGTGCTCGAACGTCGCTTGGCGCACATCTCCGAACCGGAGCAACGGGCCAACTTGCTCGAACGGCTCGGCAATGCGTTCGCCTGGCAGCTCGATGATCCGGTCAGCGCCGCGCGAATCTGGCTCGAAGGTGGCCGTTTGAGTGAAGGGTTTCCGGACCACGGCGTGCGCGCGCAGCGCATGTTCACGCGCGTGCTCGACGCGGATCCGGACAATCGCGAGGCGGCCGAGAAATTGGTCGAGCTCGGAGCGCGTGGCGGCGATTTCGACGCCGTGCGCAGCGCGTTCGAAGTCCTGCTCCGCAAGAGCGACGAACGTGAGCTGGTCTCGTTGGTGCTCGGTCTGGAAGAGCAAGCGGTGCAGCTCGGACATAGCCGCGGCTTCGTCGAGCTGGTCGATCTCGCGCTCGCGCGCGGTCTGCAGCCGGGGCGCGCGCGTCAGATTCAACTCGCGAAGGCGCGCGCGCTGGCGCAGGATCCGGAAAGCGCGGACAACGCGGCACGGATCTTTCGCACGTTGCTCGAAGTCTCGGCCGCCGAAGGTACGCCAGATATTGAAGCTTTCGAGGCGTTTTTGGCTCGCGCGGAGCGCACGCCGGCGCGCACCGACGATCATCGCTGGCTATTCAAGTTCCGGCTCGAGCACGCTTCGGATCCTGCGAGCGTACTGAGCGAGTGGGCACACGCCGAGGAGACCTTGTTCGGAGACGCCGACGCCGCGCGGAAATTGTACCTGGAAGCGCTGGATCGCGATCCCGAACGTACCGACGCATTGTCCGAACTCGCGCGGCTGCAGGCTGCTTCGGGAGATGCCAAAGGCGCTCTCGAGTCGCTCGAACTGCTCGTGACTCGCGTCGAGCCCGAGGCTCGTTCAGCGGTCGAGCTACGCCGCGCGCTGTTGATGATTGGTGCGCTCGGACGCGCCAAAGAGGCGCTCGCTTTGGTCGAGCCGATCTTGGCCGTAAATCCCAGCGATGCAGAGGCGCTGCGCGTCGTGCATCACGCGTTGTCCGTGCCGGAAGCGCGCGCGGGTGCTGCTGCGATTCTGGAACGGGTCGCGGAAGGTTCCGAAGATCCGGCGGCGCGCGCGGACGTGATCGAGGCTTTGCTCGCCGTCTCCAACGATGCCCCTGAATTGGCAGCTGCGCGCAGTCGCTGGCTGATGCAATTGCTCGAGACCAAGAGCGATGCGCCGGAGGAAGCGTTGCGCCTCGCGCTACGCGGTGCTGAGGCCGCGCCGGGCGAAGAAGAGCTCTGGGCATTTGCCGAGCAAATGGCGCGCCGGCTCGACCAGCCAGCACCGGTCGCCGAAGCGTATGCGCGCGCGATTGATCGGGATTTGCCGGCAGAAATCGCTGATTCGCTCGGTCGCCGAATGGTCGAATTCCATGAAGAGTGGTTCGATGATTCCGAGCGCGTCGTGCATTTACTCGAGCGCGTGATTTCGCTCTGCCCAGCAGCGGAGTGGGCTTTCGATCGGCTGAAGCTTTCGTTCAACGCAGCCGGGCGCTGGCCCGAGCTATTTGCGCTCTACGATCAGCGTCTAGCCGAGCCGATCACGGAGAGCGAGCGGCTCGAGCTCTTGCGCGAAGCGGCGATGGCCGCGCGTGACTTCGCGAGCGATCCCGAACGCGCGATTTCCTATTTCGAGAAGTTGAACGCGCGGAGCCCAGGTGACACGCGCGTCGAATCCTCGCTCGAGCGCTTGTACGAACGGCATGGCCATCGCCGGCCGCTGATCGAGCTTTTGTCGCTCCGGCTGCAAAACAACAAGAACGTCGATGCCGGCGAGTTGATGGGCCGCATCTGCGCCTTGTGGTTGGATTTGAATCAGCCTTTACCGGCCCTCGAATGGGCGGAAAAGATGCTAGGGCGCGAAGCCGACCTGCGCGAGGCGGTCTCTCTGCTCGAGCGCATCGTCAGCTTGCCGGCTTCGGCGCAGACGGCGCTCGAGAGCGGCGCGTCGGTGCGCGAGCGCGCGGCGCAAAAACTCGAGGCGCACTATCGTGAGACCAAGAGCACGATCGACGTCGTGCGCATGCTCGAGATCGAAGCCGAGAGCGCAGCCCGCGCCAAACGCATCGTGCTGCTCGAGGAAGTCGTGAAGCTGAGTCTCGAAGAGCTAGGCAATGGTCCGAGCGCTTTCGAGACGTTGCTCCTGCTCGTCACGCTCGATCCCGCGCTCGAGTCGCGCCGCGTTCGCTTGGCGGAATTGGCCGGGCAAGTGAACGGCCAAGCGCGTCGCGCGGAAACGCTCGTGAGCGTGGCCGAACAAGAAACGGATCCGGCGCTCCGTGCCACGCTCTTGGCCGAAGCCGGCGATGTCTGCCGCGTCGAGCTCGAGGATCTGCGGCACGCCATGGAACTCTACCGGCGCGTGCTCGGTCTCGCGCCAGAGGCGCCCGAGACGGCGTTGCATGCCGCGCGCGAACTGAGCGAGCTGTTGCGGAGTGCGCGCGAATTGCCGGAGCTGACCAGCGTGCTCGAGCAACGCGCTGGCCTCGAACACGATGTCCTGCAGCAACTCGATGTGCTCGGCGAGGCCGCTGAACTTTCGCTCGATGTGCTCGGCGACGCGAATCGCTCGGTACGCAATTACCAGGCTCGCCTCGCGCTCGACGCGCAGAACAAACGCTCGATCGACGGGCTGTGCCGAGCGCTCGAAGTCGCCAAACGTTGGGACGAACTGATCGCCGCGCTCGGGATGCGCGCTCGCCAAAGTGAGGACGCCGCGGCTGCGCGCGCCGACCGCGTGCGCATCGCGCGCATCCACGAACGAGTGAGAGGTGATCGCGCCCAGGCGATCGCGGCATGGCGGCTCGTGCAAACCCACGATGGCCGTGATTTGGAGAGCTTCGATGCACTGTCGTCCTTGCTCGCCGAGGAGTCGCGCTTCGACGAGCTAGCCGAGTTGCTCTCCGAGGAAGTATCCGCCGAGAGCGATCCGGTGCGGGAGCAAAGGCTCTACAGCGAGCTCGGGCACTTGCATCAGTCGCGCACGGGCGACATGCTGTCGGCACTCGAGTCGTTCGTGGCCGCAGCGGATTGGAACAAAGCGATCGAGGTTGCGGGCGCCAACCACGCCGATCGCGAGCTCGGTCGCAAAGTCTGCGAACGCTTGCTCGAGCTCGCGGTGAAGGCCTGGAAAAAAGCCGGATCCGGCGCCGATAGCCCCGAAGCGAAGGCCGCAGATTGGGCGGTCACCGAGCTCTCCGAGCGCTTGCTCGAGGCCGGTAAATACGAAGATGTCGTCGCGTGCTTGCTCAGCTCCGCCGAGTTGTCGTTCGAAACACAGCGGCGACGCGAGTTACGTCGCGATGCGGCGTGTCTGTGTTCGGATCGGCTGGGTGATGGCGCACGCGCGATCGAACTATTCCAAACTCTGCTCCGCGAAGACGCCGGTGACGAAGTCGCGCGCTCGCTCGTCACCCGGCTTTCTCTGTTGCTCGAGGAGCAAGGCGAACACGCCGAGATCGTCACGCTTTGGGAACGGCAGGCCGCCGCTCGTGCGGCAGCAGGTGACAACTCGGGCGCAGCCGCGCTGTGGGCGCGCGCGGGGCAATTGGCCGAGGAACGGCTCGGCGATATCGAGCGTGCGATCGCTTGCCATAGCGCTGGCGCGGCGCTTCGCGGCGAGGACTCGCTCGAAGCGCTCTCGCGCATTTATCTCGGGCAAAAGCAGTACGACAAGGCGGCGCAAGTGCTCGAGGCATTGTGCCAACAATCGTCGCCAGAGGCGCTCGCGGATCGCGCGCTGGAGCTTGCGGGAGCGTACTTGGCGTCGGGTGAGCCGCAGGAAGCACGCGCGAGCTTGGAACGCGCCGTGCCGGTTGCCGTCAACGCCGCGGCGCTTCGCGCGCGACTCGCGACGCTGTATCGCGAGGCCGAAGACTATGCCGCGCTTGCTGCGCTGCTCGCCGAGGAAGCGGAGCGCGCGACTGATCGCAAGGCCACACTCGCGCTGTTGCGCGAAGCGGCCGCTTTGCATCTCGAGCAACGCTCGGATCCGGAATCTGCAGTGCCACTCTTGGCGCGCGCGATCGAGCTCGAGCCCGACGATCAAAAGCAGCGCCTGCAGCTGTCGAACGCGCTATTTTTGGCCAAGCGTTACGACGAAGCCGAGCAAGCGCTGCTCGCTCAAATCGAGCGCTACGGTTCGCGGCGCCCGAAAGATCGCGCGCTCGCGCATTTCTTGCTCGCGCGCGTGCTTTTGGCCGCCGAGAAGGAACAGGCGGCGCTGCAAGAGCTCGATGCCGCGTCGAAGATCGATCCGGCGCATCCCGGCATCATGCAGATGCTGGCGCGTGTTGCGCTCGAGCACGGTCAGCTCGATCGCGCCGAGAAAATGTATCGCTCGCTACTCTTGGTGCTCGGTCGGGACGACAGCAAGGACGGTCCGAGCAAGGCCGAGGCTTTGATTGCGCTCAGTGAAATCTCGGCCAAACGTGGAGATTCGCTGCGAGCGGGCGAGTTCATCGAGTCCGCATTCGAGGCAGCGCTGGAGAGCCCAGGCGACGCGCTCGCGCTCGAGGCCGCACTCCGCACGCAGCAACGTCACGATCTCTTGGCGCGAGCGCTCGAGACGCGGCTCGGTCGCGATTTGCCAGCGCCAGAAGCCGCACGAGCGCTGGCTGATTTGGTGGCCTTGCACGCCGAAGGGCTCGCGGATCTCGAGCGCGTGAAGGACGGCCTGGCGCGACGCGCGCACGCCTTGGAAGGCGCGCTCGAGCAGACGTCGGCGAGCGACGACGGCGCTTGGGCCGCTCTGAGCCGCGTGTACGACTACCTGGGTGACCTGGCTCGTGGTG
>DATATR010000189.1:0-2618 GCA_036268695.1 Polyangiaceae bacterium
CCTTACGCCGACGGAGTGAAAGCGGTCGTGCTTTCGGGGAACGGCGCGTCGCTCAAGTTCGCGCTGCTCACCAAGACGAACCCGGTGAACATCGCCGGCGCGCTGCCATTCGCGTTGCAGGATCCTTCGCTCGCTTCCGGTGACCAGAGCGCGGAGATGCATCCGGTGCTGTCGCTGCTCCAGCAATGGATCGATCCCGCGGACCCCTTGCATTTCGCGCAATCGATCACGCGCGTGCCCGAGACCGGACACCTCGCTAAGAGCGTCTTTCAAACCTACGGACTCGGCGACACCTACGCGCCGCCGCTCACGCTGCGCGAGTACGCCATTGCCGGCAATCTCGGGTTGGTCGCGGCCGATCCGAGCGCGACCAAGCCAGATGTGATCGATGGGCTCACTGCGGTGCCTGCGGGTGTTTCCGGGAATGTGACGGTCGGCGCGCTGAAATACACGCTCGGCGTGCGCGAATACGGTCCGCCGTCAGGCGACGACGGCCACTTCGTAGCCTTCGACGTGCCGAGCGCGAATGCCGACGTGGTGCGCTTCCTGGCGGCCGGCGTCGGCGCGACTCCGCCGCCGATCGGGCAATGATTGCGTGGGCGCGCCTCAGTTGACGCGCGCGGGAAACGCGATCACTTCACTGATCTCGCGCGCGCCGAGCGCGAGCATGAGTAGTCGATCGAAGCCGACCGCGCTGCCGCCTGAAGCCGGCATGCCGCTCGCGAGCGCGCCGAGGAAGCGCTGGTCGAGCGGGTAAACCGTGCGGCCCTCCGCGCGGCGACGCTCGGCGTCCGCTTCGAAGCGCGCGCGCTGCTCCGGTTCGTCAGTGAGCTCGTCGAAGCCGTTGCACAGCTCGACACCGCCAACATAAAGCTCGAAGCGCTCTGCGACGCTCGGATCGTTCGGGCACAGCCGCGCAAGTGCAGCTTGGCTGGCCGGATACTTCCAGAGCACGGTCGGCTTGGATTCGCGCGCGAGAGCTGGCTCGACTTTTTCGACCAGCAAGGCGAAGTAGCGTGCTTCGTCGGTGTGTGCGAGATCGACCGCGTCGCTCACGCCGGCGTGGGCGCGGAACGCCTCGCGCACGGTGATGCGCTGAAATGGCGTCGCGAGCTCGAATTTCCGGCCGTCCGCGCCGAACAGCGAGGGCTCACCGGAAACGGCGAGCGCGACCTCGCGCACGAGCGACTCGGTGTCTGCGATCATTTCCTCGAGTCCCGCGAACGCGCGATACCACTCGAGCAGGGTGAACTCGGGTTCGTGCAAATGTCCGAGCTCGTCGCGCCGAGCCACGCGCGCAAGCTGAAAGATCTTCGGCAAACCCGCCACGAGCAGGCGCTTCATGTGCAGTTCGGGCGAGGTGATCAGGTAGCCGCCGTCGGCCGCGAGCGCGTCGAGGTGCAAGTCGACGCCCGGCGCGGGCACTCGATAAGGCGTTTCGACTTCGAGGAACCCGGCTCGGGCGAAGTAGGCGCGCACCGCCGCGGTTGCCCGCGCGCGCGCGACGAGATGTTTGGCGACGCCATGCCAAGCGAAACGAGCCACTTCGCCGTCGCCACGCGGCTCGGGTGCGGCGAAGCGCGAGATCAGCTCCGCCTCGAGCAGACGTCCGCGTTCGGCTCGGCCTTCGACGACCAGTAAATCGCCGATGCCGAGCTCCGGCGCCGCCGCGAACACGACGCTGATTTCGGCGAAAGCGTCGGCAATGCGCGCGCTCTGGCCGTCTCGCGCGCTGACACGGCCGTTCACGCGCACACGCGCGCCGTCGATGGCCAACCCAAATTCACTGGCAGAAAGCGCGAGCAAGCGGGCTCACCCGCCGCGAAATGCGCGCAGCGCGAAGGCCGCGATCTCCGAGCCCATCCAAGGCGCCATCAGCGAAAGGACGACTGCCACGACGATCAGCCGCGGCAGATGCGCCAGCGTCGCGTCTTGGATTTGGGTCGCAGCTTGCAGCACCGCGACCAGCAAACCGACCAACGCCGCAATCGCAACGACCGGCAGCGAGACGGCGATCGCGAGCAGCAGCGCTTCTTGACCGAGCGCGGTGAGCGCCGATCCAGAAGGCATCAATTGCCTCCAGCGCCCGCGGCCGTGCTCGCGTCCGGGGTGCCCGAGCCGGCGCCGCCCGCGTCGACTCCGCCCGAACCGCCGGTTCCGGCGGAGCCGGCCGAACCCGCTGAGCCGCCGGTTCCGCTCGAACCCCCCTGATTCGCGACTCCGGTCGCACGGAGACAACGCGAGTCGTTGACGACATTCGCGTCCGAATTGCAGCAGCGATTGGCTTGGTTGTTGATCAGCGAAGACGCCGAAACGCAAATCAAGCCCGACTCGCAGTCGTCGTCGTTGGGAGAGCCCGGTAGGCTCGGATTGTTGGGGTCGTCGCCGCAGCGTTCGCCTTCGCTCTCGTTCGAACAGCTCGGGACGGCGCAAAACAGGAGCAAAGCTGGCAAAAGGGTCGCCAAAGCCAATCGACGAACGGTGAAGGCGCGCATGCTGCGGGGCTTCCTACCAGGGCTTTCGACGGCTGTCACGCGAGCCGCACTGAGCCGGTGGTTACTCGCGACGACGGTCCTTTGCTTCGACCGCGGCCGCGAACAAGCGCAGATAGGAGACCG
>DATATR010000190.1:0-4182 GCA_036268695.1 Polyangiaceae bacterium
TCCGTGAAGCGCGCGCTCGCTGCTCGCCGCGCCGCCGAACCAATCGAAGAAGAGGCGATCGTACGGCATGCGCGTCGCTGCCAAAAAATCGAGCAGCAAGCTCACGAGTCGTTGATCGGCGTCGTCGCCCATGCGCTCGACGCCGAGGCGCGCGAGTAAGGCTTCACTGCGCGCGCGGCTGAGCTCGCTGGTGAATTCGCGGAGCGCCGCTCCGAGCGCGCTTTCGTCGGCGAGTTCCGTCAAAGCTTCGGCGAGCCGCTCCAAATTGCGGAACACCGCGCGCGGCTGATTGCCGAACGCGTAGAGCCCAGCGCTGTCGAAGTAGGCGGCGACGAAGCTTGGATCGTAGTGCGGCAAAAAGCGGTACGGGCCGTAGTCGAAGCTCTCGCCGGTGACGGTCATGTTGTCGCTGTTGAGCACGCCGTGCACGAAACCCGCTGCCAGCCACTGCCCGCACAAGCGCGCGGAACGGCGCGTGACTGCGCGCAAAAACGCGCTCGCGCGCTCGGCTTCGGACTCGAGCTCGGGATAGAAATGACGAATGCAATAGTCGAGCAGCTGTTGGCTGTGCTGGTTCTCCCCCAAATAAAAAAAGCGCTGAAAGGTGCCGATGCGCACGTGCGAATGACTCAAGCGCACGAGCACGCTCGAGCGCGTGGGCGAGGGTTCGTCGCCGCGAAACAAAGACTCGCCGGTCTCGATCAAGCTGAAGCTCTTCGAGCTGTACACGCCGAGCGCCTCGAGCATTTCGCTCGCGAGCACCTCGCGCACGCCGCCTTTGAGCGTGAGTCGGCCGTCGGCGCTGCGTGAATAGGGCGTTTTTCCGCTGCCTTTCGTGCCGAGATCGAGCAGGCGCCCACGCTCGTCTTCGAGTTGCGCGAACAAGAAGCCGCGACCGTCGCCGAGCTCGGGGTTGTAACTGTTGAATTGGTGGCCGTGATAGCGGAGCGCGAGCGGCCGTTCGAGGTTCTGCGGCAGCGGTTCGAAGCGCGCGAAGTGCGCGAGCCACTCTGCGTCGCTCAAACTGGCGAGGCCGACGCGCTCGGCCCAGCGCTGATTGCGAAAGCGCAGCACGTGTTCCGGAAACACCGCGGGCACGACTTCGTCCGCGAAACCGGGACCGAGTTCGAGGAAGCGCGGCGCTGGGCGATAATCGGGCGAAGGCGGCATGAGTCGAAGCGCGGGCGTATCCGCGCCGTCGATCGCCGTCGAGGGCAACCCAAACCAAAAAAACCGCGTCCAGTCAGCGTGATTATTTCTTCGCGCACTTGATTCCAGACCCGGATTGCTCTTTTCCGACACCGGCTTCGACATGAATCGACGATTGAGGCGGGAGCCCGGCTGCTAGCTTGAAATCGTGATTTCACGAGGCTTTTCGCATTCTCGGCGTGCCACGGTGCTGAGGCACGCGGCGCATCAGGCGCTTTCGATCGTGTCGGTGCTTTCGCTCGTGGCCTGCGTTTCGGGCGTTACGGACGGAGCAGCCGCGGACGGCAGCGGCAACGGGCCCGCGAACGGCACGGGCAGCGCGCCCGCGACGGGCAGCGGCGGCTCGGGCAACACGTTGCTGAACGGCAATGGCGGCAGCGCGACGCAAAGTTCCGGCGGCAGCTCGCCCGCGGCGAGTGCCGGGTCCGGCATGGTCTCGAATGGCGGCAGCGCGAGCGGCGGAACCTCGAGCAGCGCGGGAAGCTCGAGTGGCGGCACCGCTTCGAGCACGCCGCCGCCGTGCAACTTCCCGAACTGGATCGCGATGCACTCGTACGTGACCGGCGACAAAGTGCTCTACAACGGCGCCGGCTACATCGCGACGATGGACAATCCGGGTTACGACCCGACGATCAGCACCTATTTTTGGTCGCCATACGCGTGCACGCCAGTGCAAGGTACGGGCGGCACGAGCAGCGGCAGCGCGGGCTCGAGCAGCACGGGCACCGCCGGCACGAGCAGCGGCACGGGCGGCGCCACGAACACTTCGCCGGGTTGCCCGCTCAATCGCTTGCTCGCGAACGGCTCGGTCACGTTCAACGCGATGTTTCAACCGCCTTGGGCTGGCGGTGTGCCGAGCCCGCTCTATTCGTACGATGCGTTGTGCCAAGCGATCACCGGCACTGCGGGTTTCTCGGCCTTCGCCAACAGCGGCGACATGACCAAAGACAAGCGCGAACTCGCCGCATTCTTCGCGCACGTCGCCAAAGAAACGGCGTTCCTCGAAGCGACCGACGAATCCGGCGAAGCTTCGAACGCGCAGGATTATCACGGCCGCGGCGCGATTCAGCTCACCGGCGAATCGAACTACCAAGCAGCCGGGCAATACCTGGGCAAAGATTTGGTCAGTAACCCCGGCATGGTCTCGACCGACCCAGTCACCAATTGGCAGAGCGCGCTGTGGTTCTGGATGATCAACTACAATCCGGGCACGGCCGGCGTCCAAAATTGCCACCAAGCAATCCTGGGCGGCGATTTCGCGCAAACCACGCGCATCATCAACGGCGGCATCGAGTGCCCCGGCTCGCAAGCGGCCCAAGATCGCGCGACCTACTACAAGAACAACTGCACCGAGTTGATGGTCGATCCGGGTACGCTGCTCGTGTGCTGATTTTTTTGATGGTCACGCGTCGCGTCGCGCGGCGGCAGAGCCTTCGGCGTCGCGGACTGCTTTCGAGAAAGCTCACAACGTCGCAGCAGAGAACGTGTCGCAGCCGTTGATGCTGCCAGCCTCGAAGCCGCGCTCGAACCAACGCGAGCGCTCTTCGGCCGAGCCATGCGTCCATTTCTCGGGATTGACCGTGCCCGTAGCTTCGCGCTGAATGCGATCGTCGCCCACGGCGGCGGCCGCACCGAGCGCTTCTTGGACGTCCCCCGGATCGAGGATTTGGCGTTGGTTGGTCGAGCGTGCCCAAATGCCGGCAAAGCAATCGGCTTGCAGCTCGAGCCGCACGCTGAGGCCTGTCGGCCCGAGCGCTGCGGCCTTCGATGCGTGCTCCATGCGCTCGGAAATGCCGAGTAGCTTTTGCACGTGATGCCCGATCTCGTGCGCGATCACGTACGCCTCGGCAAAGTCGCCCTTCGCGCCAAATCGCTGCGCGAGCTCCTGGTAAAACGCGAGGTCGATGTACACGCGCTCGTCGTTCGGACAATAAAACGGGCCGCTCGCGGCGTCCCCGAAACCGCAGCCGGTGTTGGTCGAGTCCGTGAACAAGACGAGCTTCGCGTGGCGGTAATTCTGCCCGTTCGCGGCGAAAATGCCCTGCCAAGTGCTCTGCACGTCATCGAGCACGAAGGCGACGAAGTGGCGCGGTTCGTCGCTGCCGCGCGCGGCGACTGGCGCGTTCGCCACGCCGTGCGCGCCGCCGCTGAACAGCCCGCGCGCCACGCTGAAGCCGAGAAACAGCACGATCACGACCCAGCCGTAACGAAAGCGCAACAAGAACGGCAATAAGCCGAGCAGCGAACCGCCGGCCATGCGCGGGCCGCCTTCGCCGCGCTCGTCGATCAGATCCGGGCTCTCGTGATCTTGGTCCCAACGCATCTTGCTCTAAACCTTGCGGGAGCAAAGCGTGTACCAACAAATGAACTCGCGTCAATCGAGAGCGCGTGTGGCGGCGCTGTTTCAGGCTTCGTCCGGCGCGTCGCGCTGTTCGAGCGCGATCGGCAAGACTGCGCTCTTCGCTGCGGCGCTGAGCGCGCCGTCGATGTCTCCGCCATCGGTGCGTTCGATCACCACGCGCTCAATCAGCCGTGTCGTGCGCGCTCGCGCTTGATACGAGGAAACCACGATCCCGAGCGCGAACAATGCGCGCTGGAGCGTGGCGATCACGGGCGAACGCTGCGCACGTGTGATTTCGATCGCCGTCAGCTTCGAGCCCACTTGCTCGAAGCGCACTTCGGGTTCCGTACTTGCCACGACTCGTTACCCAACCCATGGGCACCGCGCTCGATTCTGTCAACGGTGGGAAGAGCACAAAAAGCAAACTCCGGCTCGCATTGCCTTCCGCCACGAGAGCCGGGAATAACCCGCAATCGTGGCTGTTTATCGCCCTAGTGCATCGATTCACTTGAATCGATGCACGTTGAGACAGTCAAGTTCTCGAGTCAGATCAAGGCGAACTCGAGGGAAGTTCAGTACCCTCACCCATGTGCGGGTACTGAACTTCCCATCGTTTCAACGGACTCGAGGTA
>DATATR010000191.1:0-5516 GCA_036268695.1 Polyangiaceae bacterium
TTGGGTTTGGTTGCTCTGTGCACGAGCTCCGTCGCGAGTGCCGCTGGTCGCGTCCAGTGGAAGAGCAAGAACTTCAAAGAGCGCAGCGATAAATCCTGGAATCTCGAAGTCGCGATTTACCTGCCGAGCGCGCCGGACATCCCGCACGTACCGATGAAGTTCGAGTTTCAACCCGAAGTCTATTACGAGCGCGACGAACTCGACGGCGACAAGATCGTCGAGCGCAAAGTGCCGCTCGAAAATCGCCAAGCCTTGATCGAAAGCGTGGACGTCGAATTCCTCGACAGCGGCACCGGCAAGATCGAACCGCGCACCCGTTT
Organism: Polyangiaceae bacterium; assembly: GCA_036268695.1. Lineage (GTDB taxonomy): Bacteria > Myxococcota_A > Polyangia > Polyangiales > Polyangiaceae > PMG-095. The sequence continues at coordinate 321 of DATATR010000191.1, forward strand.
CACGTTCAAGCTCACGCGCGCGCACGGCTACGAAGCCGGCGAATACAAAGTTTCGATTCACGATGGTCGCAATGACCAAGCCGTCGGCGCGCCGGTCACGCTGATTTTCGACGGCGAAAACGAGATCATCGATCGCCGCGCCATGGTCTTCACCGGCAACGAAAAGAAGAAGAAGGCCGACGACACGAAAAAAGTCGACGACGACAAGGCCGCCTCCGGCGACGACAAGAAATCGGACGACGCGAAGCCAGCGAGCGACAGCGATAGCCCAGCGCCGACACCAGCCACCGACTCCGCGCCGAAGGCGGATGACAAACCCGCGGACGAGCCCGGCACGATCAAGGAAAAGCCCGGTGGCTGCGGCTGCGTCGTGGCAGGCGGCGGTGAGAGTGAACCGGCCGGCCTCGGCCTGACCGTGCTCGGGCTTTCGCTCGTGCTCTTGCGCCGGCGCAAACGCGCAGCCTGATTCACGTGCTCGCGAGCGCGACGCGCTCGGCGATGCGCGACACGCCAAGCGCGAACGGCGCTTCCTCGACGATCAAGCTCAGCACGAGCATCGGACCGTCCGAAAAATCGTAGAACCAGCCGGGTTGGGCGAGCACGCCGTCTTCGTCGAGCAACGTGACGAGCCAGCTCGATTCATCCTGAGTCGCGGGTAGGCGAACGCTCGCGTACCAGCCACCTTCGAGGAAAAGCGGCGTGGCCGCGCTGCCAGCGAGCGCAGCGCGGAGCGCCGCGAAATTACGCCGGATGCGCTCGTTCAGCGCGCGCTCGACCGGCGCGCGTGCAGCCAAAATTTCAGGCAGCGCGAGCTGCACCGGTGTGTTCGGCGACAAAAAGGTGTCGGCGATCAGCTCGAGCCGGCGAAATGCTTCGCTGAGCTCGCGCTCCGGGCCGCGCGCCGACGTCCAGGCAAGCTTCAGTTGGGGCAACGCGGCGAGCTTCGACAAGCCACCGAGCGCGAATACCAACACGTCTTCGGTTTCGAGCACTGAATTCGCACGCCGCGGATCGACACCGAGCGCAAACGAGGAAAAAACTTCATCCGAAATGAGCGGCAGCCCGAAGCGCGTGAGCTCGCCGAGCTCCGCGTGCTTCAAAAATGATCCGGTCGGATTATTCGGGCTCACGACCACGATCGCGCGCGCACGCGGGCTCACGGCGCGGCGCAACGAGTCGAAATCGATGTGCCACGCGCCGTCGTAGGCGAGCGCGTAGTTTACGACGCGAACGTTTTCGAGCGCGGCGAGATACTCGAATAGTGGGTAGCTCGGGCGCGGAATCAGGATTTCGTCGCCCGGATCGCAGAGCAGTTTGAACAAGAAGCTATAAGCTTCGCTCGTGCTCGAGCTGAGCAAAATGCGCCCGCATTCCACGCTGAATCCTGCGCTCCGCTGCATCCGCTCGATTTCGCCGCGCGCGCTCGGCAACCCGAAGGCGTGCGGTTCGTAGATCAAGCCGTGCGGGTGCGCGAGTGCAGCGAGCAGGCGCGCCGAGTCGTACGGCAGCGCCGTGCGTGTTGGATTCGATTCAGTCAAATCCAAGATCGGAAGGCCCTTGGCGCGCCGCGCTGCGAGCGCACGCGCGACGACGTTGAGCTCCGAGTCGTGCTCGGTTCGTCGCGAAAACGGGATCATTGCTCGAGCCCGATCCTAACCCAAGGTGCTAGCATTGACGCGATCCGCGAGCTTCGGTCGAATCATGACGCGGGCTCCGCCCGGAAAGGCTGACGATGACCCTCGACACCGAATGGCCGAACTTCGACGGCGTGCCCGACGACGACGCGCTCACCGGCGCTCGCCCGCGCGGCCAAAAACTCGCGCGCTACCTGTGGTGGGACGGCGAGATTCGCGAATCGGACGCGCTCAGCGTGCATTACTACGCGAACGCGCTGCACTACGGCACCGCGGTGTTCGAAGGCATTCGCGTCTACCCGACGCGCGAAGGCGCGGTGCTCGTGCGGCTGCGCGATCACATCGAGCGTTTGCTTTCGTCTGCGCGGCTCTACGGCATGAAAGTGCCGTTCAGCGCGGACGAGCTGACGCGCGGCGCGATCGAAGTCACGCGCCGCAACGGGACTCAAAACGGCTATCTGCGCCCGCTCGCCTACTTCGCCGAAGGGCCCATCGATTTACGCCCGAAGAAGGAGTGCCAAGTGCGCGCGTTCATCGCCGTACGCGAGCTCGGTACTTTTTTGGGCCACGACGCGCTCAGGAACGGCGTGCGCGTGATGATCTCGAGCTGGCGCAAGTTCCACCACACGATGCTACCGACGATGGCGAAAGCTAGCGGCCACTACGCGAACAGCGTGCTCGCGGCGCACGAAGCGCTCGACCACGGCTTCGACGACGCGATCCTGCTCAATCAGGACGGCACCGTCGCGAGCGCGACGGGACAAAACGTGTTCTTCGCCAAAGGCGGCATGCTGTTCACGAACGACGAAACCTCGTCGATCGTACCCGGGATCACCCGCGATTGTATTTTGGATCTCGCGCGCGAGCACAACGTGCCGATCACGATCCGCGCGTTCACGCGCGAAGATTTGATGCGCGCGGACGAGGTATTTTTCACGGGCACCGCCGCTGAAGTCACGCCCGTGCGCGAGCTCGACGGCACCATGTTCGTGACCGGCAAGACGACGCTCGGTGCGTTTTTTCAGCGCGCCTATCTACGCGCGGTCACCGGCAAAGACGAATCGCGCGCTCACTGGCTGACCCGAGTCTAGCTCGGCTCCGCGCTTTGCTTTAGGCTCGAAGCGATGTTCGATGCCCTTGCCCGAGACGAACGGCTCTTGCTTCTGCGTTTCGTGTGCGCCTTCGCCTGGACCGATCTGGAGGTTCAAGAAACCGAGCGCGCGTTCGTTCGTCGCCTGATGGATCGCCTGCAGCTCAGCGCGGAAGATCGCGCCGAGGTCGAAACCTGGCTGCACGTCGCGCCAGCTCCGGGCTCGCTCGACCCGAAAGCCGTACCGGCGGCGCACCGGCGCACTTTCGTCGAGGCTGTGCGCGCGATGATGTACGTGGACGGCGATGTCGACGCCGAAGAGCGCGAGCAGTTCGAACGCCTGAAAGCGGCGCTGCTCGGCTGAGCCCGCGCTTAGCGGCTCGCGACGCCACGGCGCGGTGAACCCGCGCTGCCCATTTCGACTAGCTCGCTGCGGTAGATCAGCGTGCCATCGCTCGCAGTGATGTCTCCCGAAACGTCACCCGGCACGCTGTCCGAGTGCGCCACGCTCAGAGTCGCGTCTTGGTCGCCGACTTTGACTTTGTAGCTCTTGGTTTCGCAGTCGAACTCGCTCGGCCCGACCGCGCACGTGCCGTGCTCGGTAGCGAGTTGGCCGTCGTTCGAATCGGCGCTGAAGCTCGTGCGATCCATCAGCTTCTCGTAAAGCGAGAGCGGGGCCTTGGTTTCCTTGCCATTTGCGTCGAGCTTCGAAACTCGGACAACCAAATCCGACTTCGGATCGAGCCGCACACGTAGCTTGGTCGTGCTCGAAGGTTGTTCGAACGTGTAGTCGATGACCCAAAGTCCGTCTTCATGCGCGACGATTTCTTCGGTCAGCGTGAGCGGCGACTTCTCGTAGCTGCCGCTGAAGCGGTGCACGACGTAATCGCCAACCTGACGCGGGTCGGCGGGCGCAACTTCCGCTTGTTCGGCGCTCGCGACCGGCGCGACTTCACTCGCCGAGGGCGGCAACGCGGACGCTTCTTGCGCGGGATTTGCGGCCGGTCTCGGCGCGCTGAACAGACTGCAAGCTGGGGCGACGAAACCGAGAACCAGAACCAATGCTGCTCGTTTCATGGCCCTACCCGTTTCACGTTCCGCGCGCGCGGGCCAAGTTTACGTCTGCACCGGGCACGGAGGCGGATATACTCGAGCGACATGGCTCGAGATCAGGTCCGGCTCAGCGACTTCAAGCGCGAGCAGCTGTTCGACGTGATCAACGAAGCCTGCGATAGCTCCGAAATCGCGGTCGTGATGACCCTTTCCGACGCGGATCCCCCGCGAAATCTGTTCTTGAATCGCGGCGCCCAAAAATTGTTCGGCTACACAGTCGAAGAATTCCAAGCGCTTTCCGTCTGGGACTGCATCGTCCCGGAGGAAGTGCCGCGACTCCAAGACTTGTGGATTCGGCGCATGCGCGGCGAAGCCGTGCCGCATCCGTTCGAGACCACGATCGTGAGTCGCTCCGGGCAACACATCGACGTCGAAATTGCGCAAAGTCGCGCGCTGCTCGACGGCCATACCGTCAATGTCGCGTTCCTATTCGACATCAGCGCGCGCAAGCAAACCGAAACCGCGCTTCGCCAATCCGAAGCGCGCTTCCGCACTTTGATCGACAGCGCGCCGGATGGCGTCGCGATCTTGCGCGGTCGCTGCATCGCATTCTTGAATGCGGCCGCAGCGCGCATGCTCGGGGTCGAGCACGTCGAAAAAGCGCTTGGTCTACCGATCACGGATTTCCTTCATCCCGACGACGCAACGATCGCCGAGACGCGCATCCGTCAGCTGTATCAAACGGGCGTGCGCCATCCGGATCCGGCCGAGTACCGCTCGCGCTCGCTCGAGGGGCAGGAGCTGTACGTGGAGATTTCGGCGATTCCCACCGAATACCAGGGAAAACCGGCGGTTTTAGCGTTCGCGCGCGACGTAACGGAACGCAAGGCGATTCAATCGCGTTTGCTCGAGGCCGATCGGTTGGCGGCGCTCGGCGTGCTTTCGGCGGGCATCGCGCACGAGATCAACAATCCGCTCGCCTATCTCTTGCTCAACCTCGAGTACTTGTCGCGCGAACTCTCGACACTCGCGCGCGACCCGACGCAACTCGAGCCGCTGATGGCGCGCGTTCGCGACGCTTGTCACGGTGCCGAACGCGTCGCCAGCATCGTGCGCGATCTGCGCACATTCGCCCGCGCAGACGACGGCTTGCGCGGCCCAGTCGATGTACGCGCGGCGCTCGAAGCCGCGCTCAACATCGCCGGCAACGAAATCAAGCAAAAGGCAACGCTAGTTCGCGACTACGAGCCGGTGCCGCCGGTCGAAGCCAACCCGAATCGGATCGAGCAAGTCTTGCTCAACTTGCTGCTCAACGCGGTGCAATCATTGACAGCAGACGCCGCGAACCAAGAGATTCGCGCTTCGCTCCGCGCGAGCGCAGGGAACGTCTCGATCGTCATCGAGGACACCGGCAGCGGC
>DATATR010000192.1:0-3252 GCA_036268695.1 Polyangiaceae bacterium
CGCATCTTCGAACCCTTCTTCACGACCAAGGACGTCGGTAGTGGCACCGGGCTCGGTCTGGCTGTCGCTTACGGCATCGTGCGCGAGACCGGAGGCAAGCTTGCCGACCGTGGTCAAGCGATCGGCGTGGCGCAATTGCTCGACGGCTGCGATGCGGCTCGCGGTTTCTTGTTTGACGCGCTCGGCTGCGGCGCTGAGCTGCTCGCACATCGCGTTCATGTCGCGGGCGAGCGCGGCGAGCTCGTCCTTGCGCTCGAGTTCGAGCGGCGCGGAGAAATCCCCGGCGCCAATGCGCAGCGCCTTGGCCGACAAAGCGGCGACCGGTTTCCCCACCAGCCACATGCCGAGCAACGCGGAGAGCAGCGCGCAGATTCCGGCGAGCACCGCGGTGGTGACCACGGTCTCCGCGATCGTCTTGCGAACGTAGGCATTTTGCGCGGCGAACGTCTCGCACAGTGAAATCGCGCCGGTCAGCGGCGCGGCGTGATCGAGCGGCGCGTAGATGCAGCGCCCGCGCTCGCGATCGACTGGTACGTCGGCGAACGTGAGCGTGCCGTTCGGCGCGAGCCGCTGGAGCTGCGCGTCGATCGCGGCGTTCGCCGGGTCCCCGAATGCGTGCCAGTGAATGTGCAGCTTGTCGGTACGTGAGCCGAGCTCGTCGATCATGGCGATGGCCCGTCTCGGCCCGTCGCTACGCCAGACCGCGAGCGCTGCGCGCGCGAGCACCTGCGCCATCACTTCGTGGTCCCGCACGCGATCGGACTCGAACAAGCCGACCTCGCGCTGCACGCGCAAGAACCCATTCAAAGCCAGCACCAACGAGATGCTGAGGATGAACATCACCGTGAGCTTCGAGACGATTTTCATGGCCCGCTCGCGCTTGCTGCCGAACACGATGGCACGAGCGGTTCGCCGCGGTTAGCCCAAAGCCGTTCTCAGGTGCGAACCAGCGATTTCACGGCTGTATCATTTGGACACGCCGAGACAGAGTGACTCATACCCTGTGCTTCACGGCGCGCGAATCGCCGCTGCCGCGAGGCAAAATCAAAAGCTGCGAAACGCAGCCACCGCGACACCGAACACGCCGGTCAACACTGCCAGCGTCGCGGCGCTCGCGTACGCGACGAACGAGACGCGAGTCGAGCCAGAGTCAACGCCGCGCTCGCGGCATTCAGCGAAGTGCGCGACGAGCCCGACCCACGCCAGCACGACGACGCCAACCGCGAGATGCTCCTTGCGCTCGAACGCGTTGCCGAACGCCGTCGACGCTTGAAAGATCTCCGGCTTCACCAACTCGCGATACGCCGGATAGAGCAGTGCCCCGAGCACGCCGGTCAGCGTCGCCAGCGCGGTGGCGAGCGATGCAGCGAGCAGCGAGCGACGCATGCGCTTGCGCAGCAAGAGCGCGGGATGAATCAACGCGAGCGTCGACAGCCAGCCGAGGTGCCCGTGCAGGTGCTCGGACAAACGCAATAAGAAGGGCGTCATCGACTCAGGGGAAGAGCAAGATTTGGAGCGTGAAGAGCAGCACTGAGGCCAGCAAAACCTTGGCTATTTGCCGATAAATTCGGTCATTTTCCGCGATCACCGGCGTGATCAGTGCGCCGCCCAGAAAACCGAAGATGGCCGACGCTTCGCAGATCGCGAAGAGCGGAATGCTGGCGAGCCGAGTCACGAACACAGGGTCGCGATGCAGCGCGTGCAAGCCGTGAAAAACGAAGTACGCAAGCAAGAACGAAACGCCAATCGACGTCGCCAGCGCCGTCAGTGTGCGCGCCGAGAGCAGCGTGTTCGAGTGCGCGGGGCGCCCGAGTGCGCTCGTTGTCATGCGAACGACCATGCGTCCGACCTAACACGCACATGCTTCACGTTGTGTGCTTTTTGCGTGACGCACAATCGCAACGACGCAGTCGCTCAACTCATATGCAACTACGCACGCGCAGATGAATCCCCGATGCCGACCGAAAGGCCGTTCGCCGCCAATTGCCACACTGGCTTCGCGTTACCGAAGCAGCACGAGATCGTTTCGTTCGAGTGGCTGCGTCTTCGCCTATATGGGCAGTTAGAGGTATCGGGCCAATTGCCCGAAGAGAGGATGCCTATGATGAAGCGCTTGCGTCTTGGGATCACTGCGTTCACCGCATTCGGTGTTTTGGCTGCTGCCGCTTGTAGTTCGTCCGAAGGAGTCGATAGCTCGTCATTCGATTTGGGCTCGGCAAATTTAGTAATCAGCCAGGTTTACGGCGGAGGCGGCAATAGCGGCTCCAAATACAAGAACGACTTCATCGAGATTTTCAATCGCGGCACGACCGCCGTCAGCGTCGCTGGCTGGTCGGTACAATACGCCTCTTCGACGGGCTCCTCGTGGAGCGTGACCAATCTCAGCGGCACGATTCAACCGGGCCACTACTACTTGGTCGAAGAAGCGGCGGGCACTGGCGGCACCACCAGCTTGCCGACCGCAGACGCGACCGGCACGATCAGCATGAGCGCGACGGCGGCCAAGGTCGCGCTGGTCAAGACCACGACCGCGCTCACGTGCAACACGACGTGCGTGCCGAGCACGAACATCGCGGACTTCATCGGTTACGGCTCGGCCAATGAATTCGAAGGCAGCGGCGCCGCGCCGACGCTGAGCAACACCACTGCCGACTTGCGCGCGAGCGGCGGCTGCACCGACACCGACAACAACTCAGCCGACTTCACTGCCGGCGTGGTCAATCCGCGCAACTCCGCGAGCGCGGCCAATAGCTGCGGCGGCGGCGGCACGGGCGGCGCTGGCGGCGGCGGCGGCGCGGGTGGTAGCGGCGGCAGCGCGGGGAGCGCGGGTTCTGGCGGCACTGGCGGCGCGCCGCCCAGCTTGCCCTCGCCCACGTTGCCGGCGATCCCGATGACCAACCTGCAATTCGGCGCGTTCGGCGACGTTCGTCCCGCCAATCCCGACGACACCGCGAATTTCCCCGATTTCATCCTCGGCAAGATCTTCGCGGGCCTGCAAGCCAAGGGCATGACACTCGCGGTCGACGCGGGCGATCACTGCTTCCAATCGACGACTGCCGCGGGCAGCGCTTGCCACACGCAGTTCGTGAGCCACTTCATGGCCGACTTGCACGCGAACTACACCGGTCAACTCTTGCCCACGCTCGGCAATCACGAAGCCTGCGGCACCGAAGCCGCGACGACTGGCAATTGCACGACGTGGACCAGTGGATTGATCCACGACTACTTGGTCGACATCGTGCAGCCGACCAC
>DATATR010000193.1:0-8157 GCA_036268695.1 Polyangiaceae bacterium
GCATCGGGGCGCACGCTGTCGCTCAGCGGCGGCAAGAGTGGCGAGCCGGTCGCGCTGGCCGCGCGCGCCGGCATTCAAGATCTCGGCCTCGATGCCGATCCGAAGCTCGAGCGGAGCGAAGTCGAACTCAGTGGCGGTGACGCACTCGCGAGCGATGATCGCGCCGCGGTCGCCGCCGAGTCCGCCGCGCTCGGCGTTGCCGTCGTTGCCGACACCGCGAACGACTCGGCCGAAACCGGCGGCGCGCCCGTGCTCGAACAAGCCCTGAGCGCGCTAGAAAGCAAGGCCGCGCTGCATCCAATCCCACTCTTGCCCGACGATCCGAGCGAGCTCCGCGGCAACGGCCTCGTGCTGCTCGACGATCCCGCGGGCATCACGCCCGAGGCGCGCTCCGCACTCACGACCTTCATCGAGCAAGGCGGAGTCGCGGTCGCGTTCCTCGGCCCGCGCGCGGAGCAAACGCCACTCGGCTCGACGCTCGAGCCGTTCGTGCATGGCGCGGTGCACTGGGAAGCCAGCGCGAGCAGCAGCATCGACGACGCCTCGCTCACGTTCATCGGACCCGAAAGCGCGAGCCTGCGCGACTTGACGCTGCACGGCCGCGCCGCCCTCGGTACGGCCGATTTGCTCGGCGCGAAAGTGCTCGGCACGTTCGGCGACAAGCAACCCTTTTTGACCGAGCGCGACCTCGGTCGCGGCGTGGTGTTCACGGTCGCGCTTCCGACTTCGGTCGATCGCAGTGATTTTCCGCTGCGGCCCGCGTTCCTCGCGTTGCTCGATTATTTTTTGGGTGAAGCCAACTCACGACGCGGCATGACCCAAAGCAGCGCGGGCAGCGACTGGCTCTTTCCGGCCAGTGCGAACGTATCGATCACGGGGCCGCGCGGGCCGCTCGCCGCACACGAGCGCACGGCCGTCACGGGCGCGCCGCAGAAAGCCTTCACGCCAGTCCTCACTGGGCGCTACTCGCTCACGATCGACGATCGGCACGAGGAGCGCGTGGCCACACTCGAGCCCGCCGAAATCACGACTTTGCCCGCAAAGCCCGCGAACAACGCCGCGCTCACCCGTGGCAGCGGCAACGCCGGCAAAATCGACGCTTCGCCCGAGCTCGGCTATGCGCTGCTCGGCTTGCTCGCGCTCGAGCTATTGTTGCGCGCGTTCCGGCGCGCAACGAGCGAACGCGTTACATCCGCTCCGGCGCTGCAATCCCGAGCAGATTGAGCCCGGTCGCCAGCGTTCGCGCCGTGACTTTGCACAGCGCGAGTCGCGCGGCGCGCTCTTTCGGTTCGGCTTTGAGTACTGGGCAAGCCTCGAAAAAGCCCGAGAAGCTCACGGCGAGGCCGTACAAATAACCGCACAGCTTGTGCGGCTCGAGCGTCGCCTCCACGTCGATCAGCGCGCGACCGAACGACAACAATTCGAGCGCGAGCGCGCGCTCCGCCGGCGCCACGATCTCGATCGCGTTCGCGCCGGTTTCGCCGTTCGCTTTGCGGAAGATCGAGTGAATGCGCGCGTGCGCGTATTGCAAGTACGGTCCGGTATTGCCCTCGAACGCAACCATTCGCTTCCAATCGAAGACGTAGTCCTTGATCCGATCGCTACTCAGATCCCCGTATTTGACCGCACCGATGCCGACCTGCGCGGCCACGCGCCGGCGCTCTTCGTCCGGCAGATCCGGATTCTTTTCGAGCACGGCTTGGTACGCCCGCTCGACTGCTTCGTCGAGCAGCTCGATCAACTTCACGCTTTCGCCGCTCCGCGAAGCGAGCTTCTTGCGGTCTTCACCCAGCACTTGCCCGAACGCGACGTGCTCGGCGCGTGTCGGCGGCGAAAGCCAGCCCGCCATTTTCGCAACCGCAAACACCATCGCCAAGTGTTGCGCTTGCGTCGCCCCGATCACGTAAAGGAGCCGCGTGCCGCCCAGCGTTTCGCGGCGAAAACGCAGCGCGGCCAGATCGGTCGCGGCATAACCGTAACCGCCGCCTTGCTTGCGCACGATCAGCGGCAACGGTTCGCCCTCGCGTCCAACGAAGCCCGGCGGGAACACGCACAGCGCGCCGTCGTCGATTTTGGCGATGCCGCGCGCTTCGAGTTCGGCCGCGATTTTCGGCAATTCCGGGTTGAAAAAGCTCTCGCCGCGCACATCTTCATCTACCAGCTCGAGTCCGAGCTGCCCGAACACCTGCTCCATGTAGCGCTTCGAGCTCGCGACGAAGCCGCGCCACAGCTCGAGCGTGGCGGCATCACCGGCTTGCAAAGCCACGACACGCGCCCGCGCGCGGTCGGCGAACTTCGGATCCGAATCGAACTTCACGCGCGCGGCTTGATAGAACTCAGTGATCGATTTCGGGTCCAAGCCGGCCGCGCCTTCGGCCTGCACGTCCAGCAAATGCTCCAGCAACATGCCGAATGGCGTGCCCCAATCACCGATGTGATTTTGGCGAATCACGCGGTGACCGCGGAACGCGAGCACGCGACACAACGTGTCCCCGATGATCGATGAACGCAGGTGCCCGGCGTGCATTTCCTTGGCGATGTTGGGCGAGCCGTAGTCGACCACGCACACGTCGCGCAGTTCCGCTTGCGCCACGCCGAGGTTCGGCTCGAGCAGCATCTCGGTCAGCGCGCGCGACAGCACCTCGTCGCGCAGCGTCAGATTGATGAACCCAGGGCCGGCGATTTCAACGCCGCGATCGCCGCACAGATCCGTCAAATCGAGCTGCGCGAGCAGCGCTTGAGCGACCTCGCGTGGCGGGCGCTTCAAGGCCTTGCCCAAGCTCATCGCGACGTTCACCTGGTAGTCCGCGCGCTCCGAGCGCCGCAAGAGCGGGTCGGCATCCTGGTATTCGGCGCCGAACGCGCTCGCCAGCGCCGACTTGAGTCGGCCGCGCAACACAAACTCCGGGTGAGCCATGCCAGCGTCTTAACGCTCGTTCTTCCGCGGAGCAAATCTTCCAGCGCGAGAGCGCGCGCAGCGCCGCGTCGTCCGCGCCGCATCGATCACGCCAATGGAAGCACGTGATTCCGCCGTCACGGCGTGTTAACGACGGCCGAAATGCGTCGCGCCATCTTCGCACTCTCGCTCTGCTTCGTCGCCTGCCACTCCGCCGGTCAATACGGCTTCAGCCGCAACTATCAGCCGCTCGGCCCCGAATCGGACGCCGCGCAAGGCGCACGCGACTACGACCCGGTGATGGCCGCGCGCGACAAAGCCGACTGGAAGAAAGGCGCGGTCAGCCTGTTCGGCGTCGTCAACGCGCGCACGCAAGCCAAAGACGGCAGCGCCTATCTCACGCTCAGCATGCGCACGCTGAGCGATCGCAATTTGTGCGACGACTTCGACGAAGACACCTGTCGCGTCACCGTCAGCGATCACGAATATTCGATCGTGCACGCCGAGCTCAAACTCGCGAGCGAGGACGACATCGGCGAACACAGCATCGGCCGCGGCTCGCTCGTGCGCGTGATCGGCAAGCTCACGGACGAAGTCGATCCCGAAGACGGCAGCCCGGTGATCCGCGCCACGTACTATCGCCACTGGCCACGCAACTTCTTCGTCACGACCGCAGACGCCGCGCACATGCAACGCTGAGGCGCGCGTCTCGATTTTTGTTTTGGGGGCGTGGGCGCTCTGCGACGAAGCGAACCGCGCGCCGAGTCGCTGGCAATTTCGCGCGCCACGGCCGAGCTCGGCGCGCCGCCACACGCTCTGCCCCAGCCCAATTCGGCTGATTCATCGATTTTCGGCCGCAGGCTGCACCGCGCGCGCCGGCGCAATGCTAAGAGCATCGCCGTGCGTCGCTTCCTATTCTCATTTCGCCGGCCATTGGCCGTCGCGCTCTTCGCGCTCGGCGTCGGCAGCGCGGCGAGTCGGCCCGCGCGCGCCGCGGTGATCGAGCGCGTCGTCGCCGTGATCGGCGATCGCGCGATCCTGCTTAGCGATTTGAAATCGCGTGCGCAGCCATTCTTGATCCAAGTTTTGCAGACGGTGCCGCCGGGCGCACAGCGCAACGCGGCGATCTCGCAGGTCTACAAAGGCGTGCTCGACAAAATCGTGGACGAAGAGCTCGAAGAGCGCGCCGCGATTCAAGCCAAGATCACGATCACGAGCAAAGAGATCGACGAAGCCGTCGCTCGCGTGGCTCAGCAAAACCAACTCACTCCGCAAAAGCTGATCGCCGAGGCCGCGAAGACCGGCATCACCGAACAGCAGTATCGGGACGAGCTCCGCCGTCAGCTCTTGCAAGCCAAGCTCGTCAACGTGCGCCTGCAAGGTCGCATCCGCGTCACGGACGAAGATCTGAAGCTCGCGTACAAGAAGCTCGTGTTCGAGGAGCGCCAGCGTCTCGGCTTGAAAGTGGCGTGGATCCGCATTCCCGCCGCGGGGGACGGCTCGGGTCGCGCGCTCGCCGAGCGCATCGCGGAAGCCGCGCGGACGGAGGATTTCGCGAGCCTTGCCCGGCAATTCTCGCAAGATCGCGCGACCAAAGACACAGGCGGCGTGTTGCCCCAAGACAAAATCACCGATCTGCCGCCAGCCATCGCGCGGGCGTCGCTCGGGCTCGAAGTCGGCGAAGCCTCACCGCCGGTACGTATGGACGACGACTACGTCATCGTGCGCGTGAACTCGCGCGATGCATCGCAGTTGCCATCGTTCGAAGACGCGCGACGCGAGCTCGGCGATCGCGTTTACATGGACAAGATGGGCCAGGCTCGCCGCTCTTGGCTCGACAGCCTGCGCCGGCAAAATCACGTCGAAGTACGGCTCTAGTCGAGCTGGCTACTCGTCGCAGACGAGCTTGTATAATTTGTTGCGCGGCACGCCATGCGCGACGATGCGCTCCGCGCCGGCGATCTCGCTTCGGATCAGCGCGTCGAATTGCTCGAGCGCGAGCAGACCTGGCACGCGCCGACCATTGACGAAAAACGTCGGCGTACCGTTCACGCCGACGCGCTCGCCGAGCGCGATGTCCGCGCGAATCGCGGCGTCGTGCGCGCCCATGCGCGCGGCGATGAGTAGCGGCGCGCCGTCGAGCCCCGCTTTGCCGGCGAGCTCGCCGAGCACGCTGTCGTCGATCTCGTCCGCGCGCGCGAACAGCCCGTCGTGCACGGTCCAGAACGCCGCGCTCGAACCGTGCGCCGAAGCTTCCGCGGCGAAGTTCGCGAGCAGACGAGCGCTTTTGTGCTGCGGCAAGGGATAGTCCTTCCAAACCAAGCGCAGCGTCTTCGGATAGCGCGCGAGCAGCGCCTTCAGCGTTGGCTCGACTTGCTTGCAGTATGGGCACTCGAAATCCGAAAACTCGACCAAAGTCACGAGCGCGTCCGCCGGGCCGCGCACGGGCGAATTGCCGAGCGGCACGCAAACTCGCGTCGCTTCCTGCTCGCCCACCCCGATCAAGTTGCCGCTCGTGCGCGTCGCGTACAAATCGCGCGCTGGCGCGCCGCTCGCGAGCACCCAAGTCACAGAGCGACGCTCGTCGAGCAAGAGCCGCTCGAGCTCGTCCGGCGTGCGCTCGCCCTCCACGCGGAGCCCGTTCACGAACGAGAGCGGCGTCGAACGCACCGCAAATTGCCCGGCCAGCTCGAGATCGGCCGCGACCACGCTTTCGCCAGCGCGCTCCAGATCGTCCACTTGCAAGCCCGCGTAGCCCTCGCCACTGATGATCCCGAGCAAGCGCTCGTCACTGAGGCCGGTGTCGTCCTGCGCGATCCGGTGCAGCACGTTGAAGAACGCGCGCGCTCCGCGCTCCTTCTCCAAACCCGCGAGCACGCGCGCAGCTTCGAGCGCATACGGGTGTTCGCTGAGCGGCCGATGGCGAAACACGATCCGCAGATCGTCGCCGAAAGTCGTCTTCGCGACTTCGAGCGCGCGCCACGCGCGGCGCGTGTGCGGGCACTCGAGATCGCCAAACAGCACCCAAGTCAGCGGGCCGCCGCGCGTGCCCCAAATCGGCTCGCTGCCGAGCACCGGCACGAGCGCGCGCGCATCTTCCGGAAACGCACTCGGACCTAGGCCGGGCGGCACGAGCGGCGCGTGAGCGATCGCCGCCTTCGGCGCTTTCTTCGCAGGCGATGCGCTCGTGCTGGGCGACGGTGCCGGATCGTCGCTCGGGCCAGGAACGGTAACGCGCGGCGGACTCGGCGCAGCGTAGTGCGGCGAAGCGTGCGACTTGGTCAGCGCTCGATGCCCGTGTCGCACGGCGTAGAACGTGCCGACAATCGCGCCACCAAACATCAGCGCGAACCCAGCCAGCACCGCGACGAGCGCGACCCAAGCGCCGCGGTTCGACGGCTTCGGTGGCGGCATGCGCTCGGGCGTGAAGGGCGGCGGTGGTGGCGGACGCTGCGGGCTCGGCAACGACGTTTCCGCGCTCGCCTCGACCCGAGGATCCTCGACCTCAGGCGCCGGCTCCGTCGCCGGTAGCGGCTCGAGTGCCGCGCGACCTGCGAACTCCGTCGCGAACGCGCGCAGATCGTGCGGACGTGCGTGCGGCTCCGTCGCGCACGCGCGCGCGAGCAATTCAGCGAGCGGAGGCGCTAAGCCAAGTTCGCTGATTTCCCAATTTTTTTCGGCCGCACCCGCGCCGGCCAGCAGCTCTTGCAGCAGCACCCCAAGTGCGAACACGTCGCTCGCCGGCGTCGGCGCAACGAGCGCCGCACGCAACTCCGGTGCGCGAAAGTGCGGTGCGAGCTGCTGACTCGCTTCGCCCGGCGCGCCGAACCGCGTCGCGAGCGCCGCCAGCCCAAACCCAAACAAAACATCGCCCTCGCCTTCAGCGACGAATTCAGGCCGGATCGCGCCGTGCGCAATCCCTTGATCGTGCAGTGGCGCGAGTGCGCCCGCGATGCGCGCGAGCAACGCCGCGACGCGCGGCGGACTCCACGGCGTATCACTCGCTTGCGCGATACTTCCCGCTGCCGGCGCCACGAACGCGACGTAAATGATGCCGCCGTCGATACCCGAAGCGATCGGCCGCGCCAGACCTGGCACGCCGAGCGCGAAGCGCGATTGTTGCTCCAGTGTGACCGCGACCTCGACCGCGCTCGCCGACAAGGGCAAGAGCGCGAGCCAAACTCGTCGCGCGCCGTTCAGCTCTTCGGCGAGCGCGATCGTGCTGGCGGCATCAGCGAAATTCTGGACGACGCGGAAGCGTGCGCCAAACTGTGAACCGGGCCGCAGCATCTCTTGTCAGTTTGACACGGCTCAGGGAAAGAACGTTGCGCGTCACGAAAGTGCCGCGAATTTCGCCGGGAACTGGCGTGTCAGCATGCAAGAACACTGCGACGCGATGCTCGTGCGACGTGGCGCTTGTGAGCTAGCAGTACGACGAACAGCGCGCCCATGCGCGATAGTCCTCAGTTGATGATGAAGTGTTTGCGCTCGATTGCCGATTGCGTAAGCCCAAATGCACTCGACCAAGATCAATACGAAATCTTTTCTGGCGATTCTCGACATCCGAAAGATGGAGCGTTGATGCTTGGCAAACCAGATCCCAGCCGTTTAACTTCGGTCGCACTCGAGCGGGTGACCTCGAGCCAACAAGGGAGAACGGGATGACACACTTTAGGGTGGCGACATTTACATCGGCACTGACGCTGGGTTTGCTCCTTTTGCAGTCCCAAGCATTCGCTCAGACGGAGAATACTTTCACGGGTACAAGCGCAGGCATCCACTCGACCGGTGACTTCAATTCGGGTTTTGGCTTTCAATCTCTTTTCACGAACACTTCGGGTGAGGAAAATACGGCGGTCGGCTGGGACTCGTTGATCTTCAACACCACCGGCAACGGCAATGTTGCAGTCGGCGAAAACGTAATGCGCTTCAACGCGACGGGCTCCGACAACGTCGCGATCGGTCACGGTGCGATGCTGCACAACAACGTGGACGGCAACGTGGCCATTGGTTCAGCAGCGCTGAGCGCCAACGCGAGCGGCGTAGAAAATGTCGCCGTTGGGTTTGAGGCCGGAAGTTCGTTGGACGATGTCGGCGCCAACACCGTACTCGGTTACCAAGCATTGGCGAGCGCTGCGGGCCACGATACCGGCTTCAATGTTGCAATCGGGACGACGGCTCTGGAACAGGCAACTGTCGTCGGCAGCACGGTCGCAATTGGTTTTCAAGCGTTGGAAGCGGCGGCTACGAGCACCAACACC
>DATATR010000194.1:0-11566 GCA_036268695.1 Polyangiaceae bacterium
CTCAATCGCGAAGCGATTCTCAAGCTCCTGACAGACGCAGAGATCTCGAAAGTGAGCACCGCGGAGGACGCGCCGCGCCTGATCGAAGGAGACGAATACATCGACCTCGAGGATCTGGCGTCTGGGGTGCAGCTCGCGCAAGCGGTGCCGCGCACCGCGCCGGGTCACGCGCTTCCGCGCAGCGCCGTGGCGGACGAGACGTGGGCGCGGATCGTCAAAGCTGTCGCGACCTGATTGCGACAGCCCTCGAGGCGAGGTGCCTTTGACGTGGTGCAGACGCGAGAATTCGAAGCAATGTGGCGCGTCATCAAATACGTTTTACTGACGTACGGGCCAGCCAGCATTGCAACTGACGGCGGTTCGCGGCGCGGGCGAACGCCGTAGTGTTGGGCGGAAAGTGCGTTACTGAAAACGAGCGAGCCGCTCACGACGCCGAATGCTTGACGGCGTGTGACGCCGCCGATACGCGTACGAAACCAAACTGAGCGCAGCCTCGAGTGGACCGATGGCTCCGACTCTGCGCGTCGTCGCGCCGCTCGAGAAGAAGACGCACTGTCCGTACTGCGCGTTTCAGTGCGGAATGCTGGTGAGGGATGCGGAGAGCGGCGCGCCGAGCGTGCGTGCGGACCCGGATTTTCCGGTCAATCGCGGGCAGATGTGCATCAAGGGCTTCACTTCCGGGGAGCTGATTCGGCATCCGGAGCGCGTGACCGAGCCGCTATTGCGGAACGCGAGCGGTGAGCTCGAAGCGGTGAGCTGGGAGCGCGCGCTTTCGTTCATTGCCGAGCGCGTGCTCGCGCTGCAGAAGGCGCACGGCAAATCCGCGATTGGCGCGTTCGGCAGCGGCGCGCTCAGCAACGAGAAGGCGTACTTGCTCGGCAAGTTCGCGCGCGTCGCGCTCGGCACGCCGCACATCGATTACAACGGGCGCTATTGCATGGCTTCGGCGGCTGCCGGGCAGAACCGCGCGTTCGGGATCGATCGCGGTTTGCCGTTTCCGGTCTCCGACATCGCCGAGACGAAGACTTTGCTGCTTTGGGGTTCGAACTGCGCGGACACGATGCCGCCGATCATGCAGTGGATTTTCGAGCAGAAAAACCGGGGCGGAAACCTGATCGTGGTCGATCCGCGCGCGACCGCGACGGCGCGCGCGGCGACGCTTCATTTGCAGCTCACGCCGGGCACGGATCTCGCGCTTGCGAATGGCCTCTTGCATTTGGCGATCGAGCGTGGACTCGTCGATCATCGTTACATCGCGGAACGCACTGAAGGTTGGGATGAGGCGCGGCGCAGCGTGCTCACGAGCGATCCGGTTTGGGTCGAGCGCGTGAGCGGTGTGCCGATCCGCTCGCAAGTGCGCGCGCTCGAGCTGCTCGCTGAAGTCGAGAGCAGCATGCTTTTGTCCGGGCGCGGTCCCGAGCAGCAGTCGAAGGGCAGCGACACGGTGCTCGGCTTCATCAACTTGATGCTCGCACTCGGCAAAGTCGGTAAACCGTTCAGCGGGTATGGTTGTTTGACGGGCCAAGGCAACGGCCAGGGCGGCCGCGAACACGGACAAAAGGCCGATCAATTGCCCGGTTATCGCTCGATCGAGAATGCGGCGGATCGCGCCGCGCTGGCCGCGATTTGGGGCCTTCCCGCGAGCGCCTTGCCCGGCAAAGGCAAGAGCGCGTACGAACTGCTCGATTCACTCGGACCGGCCGGCGGCATTCGCGGCTTGTTCGTGTTTGGTTCGAACGTGGCCGTCGCATCGCCGCACGCGGGGAACATCACGAAGAAGCTCGCCGAGCTCGATTTGCTCGTCGTGTGCGACAGCTTCGAGAACGAGACTTCCGCCACGGCGCACGTGATTTTGCCGACCACGCAGTGGGCCGAAGAAGAAGGCACGATGACGAACCTGGAGGGCCGCGTGATTTTGCGCCAGCAAGTGCGCGAACCACCCTCGGGAGTGAAGACCGATCTCGAGATTTTGGCGGAGCTCGCGGAGCGTCTCGGCGCCGGCTCTGGTTTTCGCTTCGACAGCTCGGAAGCGGTGTTCGACGAGCTCCGGCGCGCGACCGCGGGCGCGCGCGCCGACTACAGCGGGCTCAGTTACGAGCGAATTCGCGCAGAAAAAGGCATGTTTTGGCCGTGTCCGAGCCCCGATCATCCGGGCACGCCGCGGCTCTTCAGCGAGCGCTTCGCGCACCCGAACGGCCGCGCGCGCTTTCACGCAGTGCCGTATCGCCCGGCCGGCGAATTGCCGGACGCGACGTACCCGCTCTTCTTCACGACCGGTCGTTACAAAGAGCACTACAACTCGGGCGCACAGACGCGAAAGGTTTCGGAGCTCGTCGCCGCGCAGCCCGCGCCGCGCGTGCAGATCCATCCGCGTTTGGCCGAAGAGCTCGAGGTGCGCCTGGGCGATGCACTCTTGGTCGAGAGCCGGCGCGGCGCGGTGAGCTTCATCGTGGAGATCTCGAGCGACATTCGCCCGGACACGCTGTTCGCGCCGTTTCACTGGGGTGGCAAAAGCGCGGCGAATTTGCTCACCAACCCCGCGCTCGACCCGACTAGCCGCATGCCCGAATTCAAAGTTTGCGCGGTTCGAGTCCGCGCGGCGCGCGCGATTTAGTATCGAGCGCCCGTTCGTGTTAACGAGCGCGGATGCGTTTTCTGTCGCTCGGATTGGGCTCATGTTTGGTTTTGGTTGGGTGCATCGCTTCACCGCGAGGGCCGGCCCCAAGCGCACCGGTGACGACGACACCCTCACCCGAGAGTGCAGCGGCCTCAGGTACACTCGCACCGGTGCACGCAATGAGTGAAGTGCCGGACGACGCGATCGGCGCCACGAGTGAGGCTTTGCCTGGCTTCACCCGTGGCATCAATCTCGGCAATGGGCTCGACGCGCCGAACGAAGGCGACTGGGGTGTGACGCTCGAGCCCGAGCATTTCAAAATGGCCAAAGCCGCGGGCCTCGATCACGTGCGTTTGCCGGTGCGGTTCAGCGCGCATGCCGGCGCTCAAGCGCCGTTCACGATCGACGAAGCGTTGTTCAAGCGGGTCGATTGGGCTTTGGAGCAAGCGAAGGCAAACGGGCTTTCGATCATCATCGACTTGCATCACTACGAGGAGTTGAACAAGAAGCCGCGCGACAACGCGGAGCGCTTGGTCGGGCTGTGGCAGCAAATCGCGGCGCGCTACAAAGATCAGCCGGCGAGCGTCGCGTTCGAGCTGATCAACGAGCCCGCGGACGAGCTGAAATCACCTGAATTGAACCCGATCACGCAAAAAGCGCTCGCCGCCGTGCGCGCCACGAACCCGACGCGCATCGTGATCGTCGACAGCTATTTCTGGGCCAGCGCGGATCGCTTGAAGGAGCTCGAGCTGCCAGCGGATCCGAACGTCGTGCCCTCGTTTCACATGTATCAACCCATCCTGTTTACGCATCAAGGCATGCCTTGGATGGGCCCCGAGTTTCAAACCAAGGGCATCGTGTTTCCCGGGCCGCCTGCCGTGCCGGTCACGCCCGTGCCGGCCGCCCAAAGCACGAGTTGGACGAACACGTGGTTCAATTCGTACAACACGCTGCCCGTTGCCGAAAACACGAGCGGACCGAAAGCGATCTTCGAACTGTTCAAGATCGTCGAAGACTACATCACGAGCTCGCACCGCCGCGTGTACATGGGCGAGTTCGGTGTAGCGGACTCTGCGGACGCCGTTTCGCGCGAGAATTGGCTGCGCATCGTGCACCGCGAAGCCGAGCGCCGGCACATCGGTTGGGCGTTGTGGGACGACGGCGGCCGTTTCAAAGCGATGAACATCGCCAATGGCACTTGGACCGCGCCGATTCAAGCGGGGCTATTTCGCTAGCAAGTCGGGCAATGGCGCCGCGCTCGCGCACGTGTGCTCTTGCCGCCGCAGGCGATCGCAGACACCGCGAGAGCCAAACAGAGTGCGAACACCCGGCCGCGCGCAGACGTCATGCCCCCCCTTAGTGCAGGACTCGTGCCTTGCTCAGTGGCGGGCTGAGGCTCGAAATGTGCTGGTTTTTCTGGGTAAATCGCTGTGCCACGAACGTGGCTTTGGCACAGCGATGTCGATCCGATCAGGGTTACGCTCGGACGCGGGCTTCGGCAGTTGCCACAACACATCCGGGTTCGGGCGAAGCGATTTACGGCGTGATCGTCGGTTTGATCGAAACCAACGCGTGCGCGGAGGCGCTGCACGCTGGGTCATTCCATGAGACCGTGCGTGAGCCGACAGCGACGTTCGCCAGGTAGCCCGTTGCGGTACCGAGGCTTCCGGTCAAGCTCTCCTGCGTGATGGTTTGCAGCGTGGGCGCGGTTGTCCCAGTGATCGGACCATAAAAGCTGGCGACGCTATAAACGAGGTCACCGGCGATCGAGACAGTGACCGCGTCGCTCGGTTGGTGGCTCGAACAGTTCTGGCTGCTGGCCTGTCCGCCGACCGCGTCGATCGGGTTGGTCGCCTGCTCGACGTTGATGAGTTCGATCACGTCCGCGGACATGTTGAACTCGTTGTTGCCCGATGACGTGACCAGCACGGGGTACGTTCCCGGGGCAGAAGGCAAATTGGCGCCGAGTATGTAGTAGACGAGTGCCGCCACTTCGTTGGAGGGTGGAACGCTCTGCGCTAGCGTCATCGGCATGCCGTTATAAGTCACGCTCGTGGGCAAGCTTAGCGCGCCGTTACCGAAGTTCGTAACGCCCACGAGCACCATGCGATAGGCGTTCGCCGCGGCCGAGGTTTGCAAGACGTGTTGCACAGTGAGACTCGTGCCCGTCGTGCCGACTTGCCCGCCCGTCCCCGTATTCACGACTCCAATGGTGAGATGCGAAATGCACGCGCGACTCACGCAGAACGGCGTAGTGCCGGTGCATGAAGTCGCGCAATTGCCGCAATGCGCGGGCGTGTCGATGCTGGTGAGGCAGCCAGCGGCTGGGTTCGAGCACGCGGCGAAGCCGTTGTTGCAGCTCGGGTTGCAAGCGCCGCCGCTGCAGGTCGAGCCGGATGCGTTCGCGGTTTGGCATTGAGTGCCGCAGCCGCCGCAATTCGTGGGGTCGGTCGCGGTCGGGGTTTCGCAGCCGTCGTACTTGTTGCCGTTGCAGTCGGCGTGGTTCGCGAGGCAAACCGGGTTGCAGCTCGAGCCCGAGCAATTGTTGCTCGAGGTTTGGTTGTCCGCGCAGGCCAAGCCGCAGCCGCCACAGTTGGCTTTGCTCGTACGGTCGTCGGTTTCACAGCCGTTGTTGTTGTTGCTGTCGCAACTCTTGAAGAAGCTCTGGGTGCAAACCGGGCTGCAGGCGCCGCCCATGCAGGTGTTGGTCGCGTTGTTTTGCTGGCAGATGGTGCCGCAGCCGCCGCAGTTGCTGCCGTCATTGGCGAACACGGCTTCGCAGCCGTTGTTGTTGTTGGCGTCGCAATTGCCGTCCACGCCCGTGTCGCAGACTGGTTTGCAAGCGCCCGTGACGCACGAGTTGTTGCCGTGCGGCGCTTGGCAAGCGACGCCGCAGGCGCCGCAGTTGCTACTGCTCGTCTGCAAATTGGCTTCACAGCCGTCGTTCGGAAGCATGTTGCAGTCTTGGAAGTTCGCGCTGCAAGTCCCGAGCTGGCACGCGCTGGTCACGCACTTTCCAGTCGCGTTCGCGAACTGAGTGCCGCAGTTGATGCCATTGGCGCCACAACCGCCGCAATTGGCGGCGTTGGTGCTGGTGTTGGTTTCGCAGCCGTTGGCGGCGTTGCCGTCGCAATCGGCCCAAGGCGCGGTGCACGTCGCGACCTGGCATGCCTTGTTCACGCACTTCGCCGTCGCGTTGCTGAGGCTGCAGATCGTATTGCAAGCGCCGCAGTTTTGCGCGTCGCCCGCGACGTTGGTTTCGCAGCCATTCGTGATCTTGCCGTCGCAGTCGGCGAAGCCGGCGTTGCAAGTCGCGATCTTGCACACCGAATTGACGCAGCTCGGCGTGCCGTTCGGCGCCACGCAGGCTTTGCCGCAGCCGCCGCAGTTGTTCACGTCGTTCGTGGTGTTGGTCTCGCACGTGCTCGGATCCGCGTCGCAATCACCGAGCCCCGCCTTGCAGGTGCTGACGCCGCACACGCCTATCTTGCACGTTGCGGAGCCCATCGTCGTGTCGCAGACGTTGGCGCATTTCCCGCAATTGGTGGTGTCGATATTGACGTTCGTTTCGCAGCCGTTCGCGGGCTCCTTGTCGCAGTCCTCGAAGCCGTCGGCGCAGGTGATTTGACACACTGAACCGACGCACGTGGGCGTGCCGTTGAGGCTCGAACAGGCGGTGCCACAGGCGCTGCAATTCAGCGGATCCGTGCTGGTGTTCACCTCACAGCCGTTGCTCGGGTCGCCGTCGCAATCCGCGAATGGTGCGGTGCAGCTGGCGACCGTGCAGCTGCCGCCGGTGCAAGCCGCGGTCGCGTGCGGCAGCGAGCACGGCGTGTCGCAGGCGCCGCAGTGATCGGCGTCGGTCTTGAGGTTGGTTTCGCAGCCGTTCGAGGCGTCGCCGTCGCAGTTGCCCTTACCGTCGAGGCAGGTCAGCGTGCAAAGCCCGCCGGTGCAATCGCCGCCGGCGCAATCGGTCGGCAGTTTGCAGTGCTGTCCCGGCACGCACGCCGGGCAGGAGCCGCCGCAATCGACGTCCGTTTCGTCCTGGTTCACCACCTTGTCCGTGCACGAGGCTTGCGCGCACGAACCGCTCAAGCACACGCCGCTCGCGCAATCGCGCGCGAGCGCGCAGCGCAAACCCGCACCGCACGGCGTGCACGCGCCGCCGCCGCAATCGACGTCCGTCTCGGAGCCCGACTGCGCGCCGTCCGTGCACGACGCATCTTGGCAAATGCCGGCGATGCATTGGTTGTTCGCGCAATCGTTATTGACGACGCAGGTGCCGCCCGGACCGCAACCTGGACAAGTGCCGCCGCAATCGACGCCCGTTTCGCCTTCGTCCGAAATCAGATTGCTGCAATGCGACGCGCCGGTGCCCGCGTCGTTACTGATTTCGAAATTGGGTACGGTGCACGATGCGGCGACCAGCGCGAGCAAGGCGAGCGCGCGCAAAAACCAATGTTTCGGCGGAGAGCAGGGAGGAGCGTTCATTGATGCAAAAGCAGTGGTGTCTCTTCAAACTACGGGCGAAGCCGCGCGCGCTTGCGACACGAATTCAGATAAGTATGTCAGCTGCGACCAACGCAGAGAAAGCAGATCTCCTCGAATTTTGTGCGTAATCACGCAGGGGTGCGGGGGCGACACACACGCGAATCGGTGCACTTGCACGCACAGTCGCGCAGAACGACGGAGATGTGCGCGCATCGCGCAGCAGCGTGGACGCCCGCATTTTATGCCCTTCGACGAGCGTGCAGTTGCAGCGCCGGCTTTCGCGTTGGGTCTGACAGAGAACGTTAATAACCTTGCCAAAGTGCTTCGACCAGCGTGTCGAAGCCCGGTGAGTTCACGGCCAAGCTGAGCCAGCTCTTGCAGCAAGATCCCGCGAAGTTCTCGCAGGTCAACTAGCAGATGACCGACACGACCACCGCGACGACCGCGTCCTAAGCTTTGGGGCTCAGTGTTCGAGCCAGTAAAACGCTGCGCTCAAGAGCACATGAGCCGGGAGCATGGTCACGAAGGCAAAGAGCGCGTGACGCGCGAAACTCGGCAGCGAGTAGCGCTCGCGCTCGGCGATCGCCAGCTAGCGCGCGCGAAGTTCTGCTCTCACAATGCGCTCGCGACGATGTCGAAACGCGCCCTCTCGTTGATCGAAGCGCATCAGCAAAATCTCGTAGCCTGCACGCGCTGCGAAAACATGTTCCGCCCGCCGATCGTCTGCGGACCGCTGACCTCGAAAGTGCTGCTCGTTGGCCAAGCGCCGGGGGACAAAGAACCGCTGCTCGGGCGACCGTTCGCGTGGACGGCCGGCAAGCAACTCTTCAAATGGTTTCTGCCGCTCGGCTTGAGCGAAGCGGAGTTTCGCGCGCGCGTGTACATGGCGGCGGTGTGCCGCTGTTTTCCCGGAAAAAATCCGAAGGGCGGCGATCGCGTGCCGTCGCCGGAAGAGGTCGCGAACTGCCGACCCTGGCTCGAGCGAGAAATCGAGCTGTTGAAACCGGAGTTGATCTTGCCGGTCGGTCGCGTCGCGATCGAACAGTTTCTGCCCGCGCGTCCGCTGGTCGAGCAGATCGGCACGCTACATGTGGTGAAGATCGCTCGCACGGCGATCGACGTGATCCCATTGCCGCATCCGTCGGGCGCGTCGACTTGGCCGCGATCCGAACCGGGCAAGACACTGACTCAACGCGCGCTCGATCGGATCGCGAAGCATCGCGCCTGGCGCGCGTTGCTCGCTTGAGCAACGATTCGAGCGACGAGCAATGAGACGAAATTAGGGGAGACGAATTTCGATTCCAAGAACCCGAAAGCGATCGAAATGGGCAAGCAGCAGAGGTCGCGTGACGGCGGCACTCGAGCGGCAGGCGTTCGTGGTCTGCGCATCGAGGAGCTGTTTCGCGAAGAACTGCGACGCCGGCGATCTGCCGGATTCACTCAAGGGCTTGCGCTCGGCGATCGAAGAAGCCGTCGCGGATCATGCTGCGCTCGGGGAGCCGTATGGCCGGCGCAACACTCATTCAATCGCCGCGTGATGCTGGCGCGCGTGCAGCGCGTGCTTGCCAAATCATTTCCGAAGCTGCGCTTCGAAGAAGCGGTCGTGTGCCATCACAACTACGTCGCCGAAGAGCGACACTTCGGCGAAGAGTTGCTCGTGACGCGCAAGGGCGCCATTCGCGCCGGCAACCCACTATCGTTCGAGTCTGCTTCGCATGGCGCCGGTCGGCGCATGAGCCGCTCACAGGCAAAGAAGAGCTTTACTGTGGCGGATTTGGCGCACCAAACTGAAGGCGTTGAATGTCGTAAAGATCACGGTGTGATCGACGAGGCGCCAAAAGCCTACAAGAACATCGATCGAGTGATGGAGCAGCAAGCGGAGTTGGTCGAGATCGTCGCCGAGCTCAAACAAGTATTATGCGTGAAAGGCTGAAATTTCCGCCCTTTGCGCGCTTCTTTCGAGCCCACAAAAATTCAAGAACGAGCGGACACATTGTGTCACTGAGCGGTTCTCATTCGTAACACGATGCAAGGCCGAAGCGATGAGTCGAGTTACCGGTTCGCGGGCCGCGACAAATAACCAAGCATTCGAAAAATATTTCGAACACGTCTCGTATGGAACGACTAGCGTCACCCGTCTATGCTCTGACTCCGATGTTCTGGAGTTCAGTGGAAGGTGGATGATGAAGACAAGCACCCGGACATGGACGAGTACACTCGCCGCACTTGCTGCACTCACATTGGCTGGCTCCGCGCTGGCTCAGCCTCATCGCGACGACCCGCGCGATGATCATCGGACGGATCGCCATGAGCCTCCGCCGCCTCCCGGCGCCGCGGTTGCTCCGCCCGCTGGGCACATGGCCGTCGCGCCGCCGGCCGACCCGCGGCTCGCCGAACGCCTTCATCAAGCCGAAGAGCAGCGCCAGAAAGAGCGCATGGCCGCGGTCAAAGACGCGAAGGCTTGGAACGAGGGACGAAACGCGCGCGCCATTGCTCGGCGCGACGAAATCGCGAAAACCTGGGGCAACGCCGTCAGCTCGACGGAAGCCCAGGCCGAGCTCAGGACGCACGCCGATCGCATGGCGCGCCTCGATCGCATCCTCGACATCGCGAACCAAAAGGCGGACAACGCGCTCGCGGCGCGCTGTCGAGCGGACATTCAGTTCGAGATCGATCGCGATTTGCACGCGATGGAAGAGCTTCGTGCGAAGGAGGGGATGCGATGAATAAATTCCTTTTTGTCTGCTCGGTCGCGCTTCTCGCGATTGGGTGTAACAAGGACAAGGCTCCGGACGCGACCGCCGCGAGTGCCGCTCCGGCAGCTCCGAGCGCGGCTCCGGCCGCAACTGACACGGCGGCGGCTTCGGCCAGCGCGGCAGCGACCGACACGGCCGCTGCTGCGGCACCGACGGCCAGCGTCGCGCCTGCAGTCGTCGCCAAGCTTCCGGCAGAGGAAGATTTCGAAACCGCGGCTTCGACGGCGATCACCGCGACGAATGCCAGCACTCAGCTCACTGCGATCGAAAAGGAAATCGGCAAGAAATAGCTGTTCGGCTGGCAATGCCGCCCGGATTCAGCGGCCCTCGCTCACTCGCGTGGGGGCCGCTCGGAATCCTCGCTCCGCAGTTCAATCGTCCGAACAAGCGGCGGTGCTTGACAAAAGCGCCGCACGAAACCACCATCGAAAAAAACGATGGCGGTGGAGTCCGCCGATAACCGCGGGCCCGTGCGTCCGCCAATGACTCCTACGTTTCGCCCCCTGAATGGAACCGGGCGCCGTAGGAGTTCACGTGAGCCTCTTCGGTACCCAATCGAGGAGCTGCTACGTGAGCGAAGACAACACGAACCCCGAAGCGCAGCGCTCAGTGCGCCCGAGCCGAGCGCGTCGCGTTGGCGCGCGCTTGGTCGTGCTCGGGCAATGGATTTTGCTGGGCGCGCTGGTCGGCGTGATGAGCGGCGCGGCGTCCGCGCTGTTCCTATTTTTATTGGAACGAGCCACGGCGTTTCGCACCGAGCACGAGCTCATGGTCTACAGTTTGCCGTTTGCCGGCGCAGCGATCGGCTTCATTTACCAGCGTTTCGGCCGCGCGATCGAGCCGGGTAACAACCTCGTGATCGACACCATTCACGACGCCGGCCCGCGCTTGCCGCTGCGCATGGCGCCGATGGTACTGATCGGCACGGTGCTCACGCACTTGTTCGGCGGCAGCGCCGGGCGCGAAGGCACGGCGGTGCAAATGGGTGCGAGCCTCGCGGATGCGGCCGCCCATCGGCTCAAGCTCGAGGGTTCGACGCGTCGTCAACTGCTCGCCGCGGGCGTCGCGGGCGGCTTCGGTTCGGTATTCGGTACGCCGATCGCGGGCGCCGTCTTCGGGCTCGAGTTCGTCGTGCTCGGACGCATCGAGTACGAAGCGTTGCTGCCGGCGCTCGTCGCGTCCGTGCTCGGCGACATGACCACGCGCGCGCTCGGCATCGTGCACACGCATTATCCCGCGCCGCCCGCGCTCGCGCTGAGCCCGCTCTTGTGCGCGAAATGGTGCGCATTTTCGCTCGCGCTCGGGCTTTCCACGATCGCGTTCGTCGAGCTTTTGCATTTCTTGAAAAAGCTCGGCGCCGCGCGCGTGCCGAAGTTGGCACTCCGCATGTTCCTCGGCGGCGCGCTGGTCGTGGTCGGTTGGAAGCTCTGCGGTACGAGCGACTATCTCGGCCTCGGCGTGCCGACGATCGTGCGCAGCTTCTCCGATCCGGCGCTGCCCGCGTATGCGTTCGCGCTCAAGCTGCTACTGACCGCGATCACGCTGGGCGCCGGATTTCTCGGCGGCGAGGTCACGCCGCTGTTCTTCGTCGGCGCGGCGCTGGGAAATCTGATCGGCGGTGCGTGCGGCGTGCCATTGCCGCTCGCGGCGGCGGTCGGGATGGCGGCGGTGTTCGGCGCGGCGGCGAATACGCCGATCGCGC